>JBCCWB010000073.1:0-16820 GCA_039194345.1 Planctomycetota bacterium | reverse complement strand
TCGTCGAATTTGCGGATTTTGACCCCTGCTGCGGCACCGACCTGATCGACCGTGTCGTTCCATGCCTCGGTGTCCTGCATGACGTGGTAGCGGTCGGGGCGGAACGCGGGGATGACGGTGGTCTGGGGGTAGGGCGACTGCGAGGCGAGCTGTTGGTGGTGGGCCAAGTCGTCGGCGGGGTCGTCGATCGTGCCGACGAGCGCAACTTTCATCTTCGTGAAAATTGCCGCCACGGGAAGATCAGCCAGTTTGCGGTT
The DNA here is from genome assembly GCA_039194345.1 of Planctomycetota bacterium. GTDB lineage: Bacteria > Planctomycetota > Phycisphaerae > Phycisphaerales > Phycisphaeraceae > Algisphaera. The sequence continues at coordinate 16,563 of JBCCWB010000073.1, read as the reverse complement.
GGCTTCTTCCCAGACGTCGCGCGCGGTTTCTTCGTTGAGCAGGACGTCGATGCCGAAGTAGCGACGCAGCTCGAGGTGCGTCCAGTGGAACAGCGGATTGCGCAGCGTGCTGGGGATGGTCTTGGCGAATGCCAGGAACTTATCGTAAGGCTCGGCATCGCCGGTGATGAGCTGTTCATCTACGCCGTGGGCCCGCATCGCCCGCCATTTGTAGTGGTCGCCGTCGAGCCAGGCTTCGTGCAGGTTGGTGAACCGGCGGTTCCCCGAAAGGTCGGCGGGCGGGAGGTGGCAGTGGTAGTCGTAGATCGGCATCGCGGCGGCGTAATCGTGGTACAGCCGGCGTGCGGTTTCGTTGGTCAGCAGAAAATCGTCGTGAAGGAATGCCATCGCGGGCCTCGCAGAGTGTCGGGGGCGATAAGGTCAAATGGGGGCGACAGTGTCGTCGATATCGACAGGAAGGGCAACGAGCCAGAGTAGCTGGCAATTTGGTAATTTCGCGATTATCGATTGCCAGACCACAACTCCGGGCCGATGTCGCTTGCGTCTTCCAATCGCTAAATCACCAAATCACGAAATCGCCAAATCCGGCTCCGCCAGTTTCTCCATCCCCGCAGCCCAGAACCCTCGGAACTGCTCGGCATCGTGGATCGGCTGGACATCGCGCCGTAGTCCGGGCCAAGGCTGCAGGTGGGCTGAGTACTTGCTGATGCGGGTCTTGATCGTCCGCAATGCGACCGCCTCATCGCGGTATTTGGCTAGGTTCTCGAAATGATCGAGCACGAGCTGGGCCCGGTCCACGCGTGGCAGCGGGGCGGGGTCGCGCCCGGTGGCCAGACGGTAGGCGATGTCGCGGAAGAGCCAGGGCTGTCCCATCGCCCCGCGGGCGACCATGACCCCGTCGCAGCCGGTGACGTTGATCATGTGCTCAGCATCCGCGGCGGTGGTGATGTCGCCGTTGCCGATCACGGGGATATCGGGGTGGTACTTCTTGACGCCTTCGACGGTCATGGTGATGCCGTCGAGGCGGACGCTGGGTTTGAACTTCATCGCAGTCGTTCGGCCGTGCACAGTGATCATCTGGATGCCCACGTCACACAACCTGGCGGGCAGAGAGTCGGCGACAATGCAGGTATCGTCCCAGCCCAGGCGGATCTTCGCGGTCACGGGCACACTCACCGCATCGACCACGGTCTTGGCTACCGCCACCGCGTGGCCCGGATCGCAGAGCAGCTTGGAGCCGCCGTGCTTCTTGGTGACCTTGTCGACGGGGCAGCCCATGTTAATGTCGATGATGGTTGCACCCCGGCCCTCAGCCCAGCGGGCCGCCTCGGCGAGGATATCCAAGTCGCTGCCGTAGAGCTGCATACACACTGGATCGTCGTCCGGCGACGTCGCGGCTCGCCACATCGCCTTGTCGGTTTCCCGCAACACGCTGTGGGGGCAGAGCAGCTCGGTGCATGCCAAGCCCAAGGCTCCGTATGTTCCGTCACCCACGTCCAGCGAACCGCCCACATGCTCAGGCTCGCAGGCCACCCCCGGCACCGACCGGGCCACCAGCCGATACGCCAAATCGAAATAACCCGCCACGGGGGCGAGCAAGAGGTTGGTATTCAGTTGGACTTTGCCGACTCGGAGCATGGGCGTATTTTATCCCCAATTCATGCGGGATAGGAGTTCTAGGCCCGAAGCGGATCGAGGTAGTACTTCCACAAGGCCGCCACTTCCCGAGCCATCAAGTACGGCATGCTCGTCAGGACATACCTCTCTTCCGCGGGGACGGTGTACACCTCCACGCCCGCTCGTTGGTAGGTCATCTTGATGCGGGGTAGGTGGTAGCCATGGCTGACCGCGAGGACACGGCTGTAGCCCTGCTCGGCAATCAGGGGGGCGGTGTGGTTGACCGTGTGTTGCGTGTTCAAGCCCTGGTAATCGAGCAGGATGGCGCTGGGGGCGACGCCTTGGGCGATCGCGAAGTCACGCATCGCTTCGACCTCGTGGATGTCGCCATCCCCCGGCCCACCGGAGAAGATCAGCATGTCGACGGTGCCAGAGGTGTACAGATCGCACGCGGTCAGCACCCGATCCGCCAGTGCATCGCTCGGCGTTCCGTCGGCATAAGCACGGCAACCGAAAACCACGGCGGCATCGGCGGGGCGGCGGTAATCCGTCTGGCCGAAAAGAACCATCTGGCTCAGGCTAAAGCACACTGCAAGGCCCAAGCAGACCGTGGCGGTCGCGATGTGATTGGCCCAACAATTGTTGGCTGAATACTGGCGAAGGCACAGCGCTAACAAGCCTGCAAGAAGGAGTGATAGGGGGACCGGCATCGCGGGGTTGATGTAACCCTTCGCCCACACCGCGTAGAACGTGGCGCTGTTCCAGAGAGCAACGGCGAGCAAGCAGAGTATGGTCCATCGCAACACTTGGGCCTGCCACGCCAATTGCGGAAAGCCGAATGCACGGACACCTAGAGCCAGAACGCCCATCGACAGCAAAACAAACTCTGCCATCCCGGGGAGCGCAGACGCATCGATCCACCAGATCGATGCGTTGAATTCCGGGCGGAAAAAATCGCCAAGGAGATTGACGAGGGTGAAGCCGGCGAGCATCAAAGCCGCGCCACGCGTCAAGGACTCGAGGGCAAATACTGGTAGTGTGCGAGGAGCACGCCATTTCACGGATTGACGGGCAGAGGCGTACACGGTCAAGCGGCTCCGCTTTCTGAATCGACCTGGGGCGTTGTCCGGTCCGGCTTGGGCAAGGTCGAGCCGGACACGATGACAGGCTTGAGAGTGACCTGGCTCGGGTCGTCGGGGCGGCGATCTTTGTTGCGGGGCCGGGGGCTGGTCACCCCCAGTTCGACGCAGAGGTCGTGGACATCGCGGATCGGCACGTCGTCGGGGGCGGGTTTGAGGATTTGTCGTCGCAACCGCGAAAAACGCTGGCCCTCTTCGCTATCGCGGTCGTGGGTGACCAGGCCTTTGAAGTCGGCGTTCTCGTGCGGCCGGGTCATGTTCGTGGCCAAGGCGAACAGGTCGAATGCTGGGGACGGCGGGGTGGGTAGGCCGTCGAATACATCCGAACGGATGAGTTTCTTGCGGCGCTGCCGTTTCAGGTCCCGGGTGATTTGAGACGACTGGAGCATCTCGTGGACCAGAGACTCGATGATCTGCGTGGTGGACAGGTCTTCGCCGATGCGGACCGACGAGCCGAAGTCGATCGCGCAGACGCCGTCATCGGTGACTAGCAGGTTGTCGAGCCGAAGGTCCAGGTGCATGATGCCCACGTGTTCGTGTAGCGCCCGCAGGAGCTCAGCGGTCTGCTTGGCGAACTCGGTTTGGCTGATGGGGGCACCGCCTTGGCGCAGCCACTTCATCGACATCGCCCGGACCAAACCTTGGTTGTCCGATTCCATGCTCATGACACGCGGCGTCTTGCGTTTGAGCTCGGGGGGCAGGTCGCGTTGCAGCAGTTTGAGGAACGCCGCTTCGCGGGTGAGGAAGATCGGGAAGACCTTACGCACAAGCTTCTCGGCGATGATGCCCAGGCGTTCGGGCGGCACATCGGGGCAGGTCTGCCTGAGGCGATCGATTGCCTGCTCCATGGTCGGTACGCGTTTGAGCACGACAAAACCATCGGTGGCGTAGCGTTCGTCTGCTTTGCCCTGGGCCCGGACCAGGCGGACGTCGTAAGAGTGCTTAGCGGTCAGGCGTGAGATCGGGTCGATCAAGACTTTACGGACCACGAAGAAGTAGGCTTGTTGTTCGAGCAGCAGCCGACGCAGAGGCGCGGGTAGTGGGAGTCGGCTCAACGCTTTGGCCCGGTCGAAACGCGCGGCGACCAGCGACTCGGGCTCCTGCTCGATCAGCCATTCGGGTTTGTTGCGGTAGAAGCCCAGAAGCTCTTCGACTTCGCGCGGCTGAGTCGAGACGAAGATGAGCTGGCCGCCCCAACGCAGCCGATCGAACACCTGGTCGGGACGGGCGGTGTGGAAGTTGGTGCTGAACTCATAGTCGTGGACGCCGGAGATGTGGAACTGCGCCTGCGATTGGGCGTAGCGGGCTTGGTCGGCGGGCTCAGTCAGAACCCGCTCGGCGACGGGCGCAACCACACCTTGGAACGCCTCGGCCTCGGCGGGCTGATCGCCGGGAATGGTCGCGCTGATCGACGAAGGTTGGAGCAGTTGAGCGATACGACTGAGCATTGAATCTTTGGGGGTCGGCCGGAAGGGCTACTTCAGGGGTGCCATTATCATAAGGTGGTGGCGGGCAGGTCAGGAGGAAGAATCTGCGGGCGGTGTGGACTGAGGCTTGCGTGGGCGTTGTGCGGAACGGATCGCGTGATCCACGAGTTGATCCATCACGTCGTCCGCTACATGGATATCCGGGTTGGGGTTGTCGGAGGGGGCGGTGTTGCCTTCTGTCGAGGGGGCGGCATCGCCCGGCTCGGTCGAGAACGCTTCAGCGAGCAGTTCTTCGGGGGCACGCTTTTCGGGAACAGAAGCGTCCCGGTTTGCACGTGCCGGCGGCTGACGTACCGGAGTCGGCCGTACCTCGGCGGGGGGCTCGGCAAACGGATCGACTCCCGTGTTGCTTGGCGGGAGCTCGGGCGTTTTCTGCTGAGGCGGGAGGTCTTGGGCTGTGGCTGTGGTGGTTTGATCGGCTGCGAGGTCTTGCGTAGGCGGGGCGTCTTCGACGCGTGGGAGCGGGGCGGCAAACATGCCCGATCCGCCGTCAGCGGTGCGCCCACCCGCTCGCGCTTCGATCGCCGCGGCGAATATGCCTGAGCCCGTGGTGCTGCCAGGGGCTGCGGCCCGGCCGATGACTCGCGCGTTGCCTTTCGAATCCAAACGCTTCGCATCGCTGCGGTTCAATACCGTGCCGAGGATCGTTGCGCCCACCAGCTTGAGCCGGGTGACTGCCTTGTCGTAGTCGGCCTGGGACTGACCTCCACTCACGACCACCACCGTGCCGTCGGCGGCGGCGCACCCGAGCATGCCCTCAACGCTGCCGGTGGCCGAGCCCGCGTCGAGGATCGTGGCGGTGTACCCGCCTCGGCGGGCGACCTCCATGAGCTTGCTGAGCCAGCGTGATGACACCCGGCCGGTCCATTCTTTCCGCAACGTCTTGGCCTGGCCCATCGCGCTGAGTACTGACAGCCCCGGCACCCGGGTCTGCACCACGCTCCGCCGTAGCGATACGCCGGTGAGGATGGCCCCGAAGCCCACCTCGCGATCGTCGCCCAGGGCGAGGGCTTCGCGGTCTTCGTCATCGAGATAGCCCAACGCCTCGATTACGCCATCGACGCCCAGGCCTTGCCGGGCCGCGTCTTCGTCGGTGCCGGATCCTGCGGGTTTCTGCAACCACGCCAGATCGATCAGTAACACCCTGCTGCCGGACAACGCCATCGAGACGGCCAAGCCGACGGCAACACTGGTCGCGCCGCTGCCCGCGGCGATCCCGGTGACGGCAAACGCACCTCCGGGTAGTTGCCCGTCGCTGGCGGGACGCATCTTGCTCTCCAACACCGCACGCACCGATTGAATCGAGGCGACCTCGATCGGCTGTTCGCCGGGCTCGGTATCTGCGGCGCTCGATTCGTCGGTGGTGGGTACCGCGCCGAGCACCGGGACCGCCGAGCCCACCAAGCCGCCGTCGCGTGATCGACGGACTCGGTTGTCTAGCATAAACATTAGGCCAGTTCCGAACACGCCCACCAACGCGCCTGCCATGCCAGCAATCAGAGCTGTCCATGGGCGGGTGTCACGCCAGACCATCGCGTCTTGCGAAGTCAGGCCCGCTTCGATGAGGCGAACGCCTGTGCCGAGATCGAGCTGGCCAACCGCGGCCTCTTGTTCGGCCAGCATCTGCTCGGCATGCGTCACCTCCGCTTGGAGCTTCTGCCACACGGCGAGCCTTGGTTCGAGTTGGGCAACCCGTGCGTCCGCGGCTTGCTCAGCTTCCAAGGCTTGTTCGAGCAATTCGCGGGTTTGGGAGACCCGTACCGCACGGAATGCGGCACCGGTTCCGCCGATCGTGACGATCCTGGTGTCACGGGCCCGGGCTTGGAGCTTGGTCTCCAGTGAGATGCGTTCCTGGATACGGCTAGCCATAGCGGGGTTCGGCGGCCAAACTGCTTTGGCCAGTTGCTGATTCAATCCCCGCACCCGTCCCCACCACACCGCGGCTTCCGGATCCAGGGCCGCTACCTGCTCAATGTTTGGCACGGGTAGCGGCTCAAGATCCTGATCCATCTGGCGGAGCCGTTCGCTGGTCCGCTGGGCCTGCGTTTGTGCCCAGACAGCATTGGACCATTCTGGATCGTCCGCGGTGAGTGGGAGCGTCGATGATGAAGCCTGGCCAGCCCCGGTCCGCATCGCGGCTTGAGCGTCGGCCAAGCGTGTCCTCGCCGAGGCCGCTTGAGTACGTCGCTCGCTGAGCTTAGCTAATGCAACATCCAAAGCCTCGGCGCGGGCCGCGTCTTTATCCAGAGCTGTGGTCGATTGGTAGGCAGCCAGGATTGAGCGCACCGCATCGATGGCCACGTCTGGCTCTTCAGCGATGGCGGAGAGGTCCAGGCGTGTGGGTGATTCGGGAGAACGCTTGACGGCGATGGTTAGTCCTTGGGGCGATTCCGCCGGTCCTGACAGTTGCCGCAACTCTGCGAGCTCGCGTTCTATGACTTCGTCCACGCGCAGCGTACCCGGCGCAATCAGAGTATCTACGCCTTCCGACGTCAGCCCCGTCAATTTGTGCGCGGAGCCCAGCCGCACATGCCCTTGGGATTGATAGGTCATCTCGCCGAAGCCCCACCAACCGGCCGCAGCTCCCGCCAACGCGCCGATCACTCCGGCGAGCAGCACCCATCTTCCGCGTCCCGACAGCCGGGTCCACCAGCGGGTGGTCTGGCCCGAATCCACGCCGGACGTTGCAACGCTCCGCGAGGTCTTGCTCGTGGGCGCACGTCTTCCGCTTTTTCCTCCGCGATTTGTGGCCAACTACGTGCACTCCTCAACCACCGCAAGCCAGGGGATCCTTGGCTCGAGGCGCAACGTTGTCCTGCACCCTGATCGATATGCTGACAGCAGCGTCTACCGCTACCCACCGCTGTGAGTATACCAGACCGTGAACGGGCTTCGTTCGTTTTAACCCAGAACATCGAGCTGGTTTCCCAAGGTGTCGGTTTGGGCGTTTACGGGGTCTTGAAGACTCATCTCCTGGGTAAAACGCCCTAAGGCCTCGGCGAGTTGGGACTGCTGGGCCCCTTGGACCGATCGGAGGGCCGAGTCTGTGGTGTGGCGGTTGGTGCGGGTCCCGCTCGTCTGCTCGATGAGTGAGAGCAGTGTGTCGGCTTGAGCTTGCTGTGCGTCCTGAACGAGGGTCTGCCCAGCGGATCGCAGCAAGAGCCGCCGGGCCTGCTCGGCGACCTCCTGTCCGGCACGATTTTCGAGCTGTTCGCGGAATGCTTTTGAGGCTGCGAGGCTGGTGCGATTGACGTTCTCGATGCTTCCCACGGTCGTGCGCACAAAGGTCTGAGTCTGAGCAACGGATTGATCTACTTGTTTTAGTGCAGCATCGATCACTTGGACGGCACGGCCACGATCGCCTTGGTAGGACAAGGATTGACCGGTGGCAAGATCGGCCAGCGTGTGGGTGCTGTCCCCCAGACTCTGTGCATCTACAGCGGCGATCCCCATCGTGGTTTGGTTGAATGCCAACTCCGGCGTGATGGCGAATACGTGGCTCTCTGGTAAGGCGGTCGTTTGTGAACTGGTGTTGTCTGGGGTTTGAGTTGGGCCGATAGTGCCGGTGCCGCCTAAAGCGAAGTAGGCAACCGCTTCGGTGGTGTGGTTTGTTTCGCCATCACGGCTGGTTTCTTCTTCAACAAAGACCGTCGCACCCGTGTCGCTAGTACGCACGGTGCGGACGCTAGCGGTGTCTGCACCGTCGGTCGTAGCAAGCGAGCTAAAGAACGTGACGTCTTCAAGTGATTGACCGAAGTCGATGGTGTGATGCGTGTGCGTCACGCTGTCTCGGGTTTGCCCCGCGATAAATTCAAGCCCGCCGAGTTGTCCGGCTCCTGCTTCGATAGCGATAAAGCCCACGATCTCTTGGCCGTGTCCCGCACGCCCTAAAGCCTCTTCTTCTTGCAGGTAAATATTGAATCCGTCTTTGTCGAACGATGTTTGACGTACCACCACTGCGGTCGGATCGTTCGCGGTTTGGACCGTGGTGAGGATGATGGGTGGGGCATCGAACTCCTGATCGAACTCGATCCGAGTGTCATGCCCATCGGCCAAGACATGGCCAACCTGGACCTTTTGGCCGCTTTCGAGCGTGTATGAGCCAGCTTCTAGAGCCAAGACCTCAACAGTTTCCGTGGCATGCAAGCCATCGTCGTATTCGAACTCTTCGATATGCAGGTCAACACCGTTTTGATCGACATCTGCAACACGGATATGGGCGGGGGCGCTGCCGTTGAAGCTGCTGAGGTTGGCGATCACAACCGCGTCCTTGATCGGGGCGGCGAAGTCAACGCGGGTGTTTTGGTCCGAGACGAGTTGTTCTATCTCCAGCCGCTTGGATTCGCCTCTGGGGCCGGTGTAGGGCGGTGGGGATGGGGTAGCAGCGGCGTCGCTGAAGATGTCTTGCCCTTTGAATTGGGCCGTTTGTGCGTGATCGAGTTGATCGAGCAGAGTATCAATTCGCTTCTGTGTTCCCGCGTTGCCGGCGTCTTGCACATAAAGATCACGAAGCTGCTGCAACGTAGTTTCGACTTGATTCAGCTGGTCGAGTGCGGCGGCTCCGAAGGCTTGTGCCCGCTCGGCATTGATGCTCGCGGTCTTTAGTTGATTCTCCCGGCTTCGTGTGAGTTCGTAGGCGATGAAGCCGGCGGGATCGTCCTTGGGGCGAACGGTGACGCCGGCATTGAGTCGCTGGATTGTGGAATTCGCCTCGCGGTTAAAGCGTTGTTGGTGATAGGGTGTGGACGTAACGTTGGTAAGTGTGAGTGACATAACCTGGACCTTTCGTTGAGGTCCAAGGCATGCGATTCAGCACAAGTCGCGGCTAAAGAAACAGGACGAATTTCGCGGATGAGGTGAAGTGTCATGCGCGGAGTGCGCTTCGGAACGTTCGGGCGATAGGGGGCTCCCCCCTTGTGGGTTAAGGGTGCTTCAAGTTGCTTGACGCGAGGTGCGGATAAGAAAGTGGGATACGTGAATTCAACGTAGAAATAAGGGAATACATGGTTACATGATCCCATCAGGCCGCCCCTTAATTTTCGTCGTGGGCGTGGGGGAAGGTCTGATGTTGAGCAAGAAAAAAAGGCACGATCATTTCTGTGATCGTGCCTTTTAAGTTGCGTTGTATTTAACGATGGTGGTCAGCCTTTGGCTTGCTTGGCCTTGGCGTCGATGAAGTACTTGCGGGCTTCGCCGGCGAGGTAGAAGCTGCCGGTGACTACGATCAGGTCTTCACGGCTCACCGCCCGGGCGGCCAGCTTGAGAGCGGCCTCGAGGTTCGGAGCGGTCTGGGCCATCTTCGGCGACAGATCGTTGAACCGACGCATCAGGTCATCGGGCTCCTCGGCCCGGGGGTTGGCCTTGGCGCGGGTGAAGATGATCTTGTCGGCACCCAGGGCGATCTGCTTGAGCATGCCGTTGATGTCTTTGTCTTGGCCGCAGCCGAAGATCATGACGAGGCTGTCATACTGGACGTGGGCCCCGAGCGACTTGGTGAGCGCGGTGATGGAGGCGGCGTTGTGGGCTCCGTCGATGATGACGCGGGGCTGATCGAGCACGGTTTCCATCCGGCCGGGCAGCTTGGTCGCGGCCAGACCGTCGATGACCTGGTTGAGGGGGAGCGTGAAGCCGTGGGCTTTGAGCTTGTCGAGCACGGCCAGTGCGAGGCCGCAGTTCTGTGCTTGGTGTTCGCCCTTGAGCGGCACGGGCAGGTGCTCGAACTTCGAGGTGTCGGTGGTGAGGCAGACCCGAGTGTGGGGGCCCAGCTCGCGGTTGGCTTCGAAGCGGTAGGAGAAGTCGAGTTCCTTGCCGGTGACTTCGAGGGTGGTGCCGACTTCTTCGGCGACTTGCTTGAGGGTTTCGTCGGCCTCTTTTTCCTGGGCGATGGTCAGGGCCGGGACCTCGGGTTTGAAGATGCCGGCTTTTTCGCGGGCGATCTCGGGCAAGGTCTTGCCCAGCAGCTGGGTATGGTCCAGCGAGAGGCCGGTGATGGCGGTGACCAGGGGGGTGACCACGTTGGTCGAGTCGAGCCGACCGCCGAGCCCGGTTTCGAGCACGACGATATCGACGGCCTCTTGCTGGAAGTGCAGCAGAGCGGCGGCGGTCATGATCTCGAAGAAGGTCAGCTGATTGGTTTTGCCAAATTTGTGCTCGACCGAGGCGATGGTTTTGAAGAGCTCGGCACAGTCGCCGTAGGACACCATGTGGTTATTGATGGTGATGCGTTCGCGCAGGTCCACGAGGTGGGGGCTGCTGTAGCTGCCGACGGTGTAGCCGCAGGCCTGGAGCATCGAGGTGATCATCGCACAGGTCGAGCCCTTGCCCTTGGTGCCAGCGACGTGGACGATCTTCAACTGGCCTTGCGGGTCGCCCAGCAGGTGCAGCAGTTTGCGCATGCGGTCGAGGTTGAAGGTGGGCTGGTCGTACTTGACCATCCGCTGACGCTCGTGGTCGACGTGTTCGTACAGCCAGCGGAGGGCGGTGGTGTAGTTGGTGATCGATCCGGGGTCGGTGGTGGGGGTGCCGGCCGGCTTGCTGGGGCGGGCAGAGGGACGGCGAGATCGGCCCGCCGAGGCGGTCGATTTAGGTTTGCGTTTGGTGTTTTGAGTGGAAGATGGCATAGTCCCCCAGTGTAATTGAAAACGCCGAAATAGTCAAACTAAGACGTCTAAATCAATTTAAAACAGTGGTTTACGAGAAATACTGTGCTGATCGATGTTCAGGGTGTGGGGTGATGAGAGATGGGCGGCCGGGGTCTTTGGGAACTTAGCCGATCTTTTCCTGCCCGTTCATGTATGGGCGTAGCACCTCGGGAATCGTGACGCTGCCATCGGCGTTCTGGTACATCTCGAGGATCGGGATGAGGATGCGGGGGCTGGCGGCAACGGTGTTGTTGAGGCTGTGGCAGAACAGGGTCTTCTTGCCCTTGGGGTCGGCCGGGTCGCGATAGCGCAGGTTCAATCGGCGGGTCTGGTAGTCGTACAGGCGTGACGCGGAGTGGGTCTCGCCCCAACCCGAGGTTCCGCCGCCGTCTTCGCAGGTCTTGCCATCGGCACGGCTGGGCATCCAGCACTCCAGGTCGATCATGTCCGCGTTCTTCGGCCCCAGGTCGCCGGTGCAGCACTGCAGCAAGCGGTACGGTAATCCCAGGCTCTGCAGGAAGCCTTCGACATACCCGATCATCTTCTGATGCCAATCACGGCTGACTTGCTCGTCGGCTTCACAGATCACGACCTGCTCGACCTTGTCGAACTGGTGGATGCGGTAGAGCCCGGCGGTGTCTTTACCCGCGCTGCCCGCTTCGCGGCGGAAGCAGGTGCTGACGGTGGTGTAGGTCTTGGGCAGGTCGTCGGGCGTGAGGATCTCGTCCATGTGGTAGGCCATCAGCCCGACCTCGCCGGTGCCTGTGAGGGCGAGGCCGCCCTCGGCGGTGGGATTGGCCACGTCGTACACCTGCTCCCGGCCGTGGGGGAAGAAGCCGGTGCCGACCAGCGTCTGGTGGCGGACGAGGCAGGATGCGGACAATGGGGTGAAGCCGTTGGTCTGGGTCATCAGGTCGAAGGCGTAACGCAGGACTGCTTGATGCAGCCGCATGCCATCACCGACCAGAACGTAGCTGCGAGAACCCGCGATCTTCACGCCGCGTTCGAAGTCGACGAGGCCCAGGTCTTCGATGAGTTGGATGTGCGATTTGGGCTCAAACCCGCGCTGTTCGGCGAACGGCTTGGCGGGGTCGAACGCCAACTCGCCGTCGGGGTTCCATCGGCGGAGTTCGATGTTGTCGTCGGCGGACTTGCCGACGGGCACATCGTCGTCGGCGGGCTGAGGGATGAGCAGCCATTGCTCTTCGCGATGGGCCTCGAGGGCGGTGAGCTTATCGCCGAGCTCGGCTTCGGTGGCCTTGATCTCGTTGGGCCGGGCTTGGAGCTCGGCCATGCGCTGTTGCAACGCGGCTTTGTCGTCGCCTTCGGCTTTTTTCATCCGCCCGGCGATCTGTCCGATTTCTTTGCCGATCGCGTTCTTCTCGGCGGTGAGTTGTTGGAGCTGAGTCTGCAGCGCACGCACCTCTTCGTCGAGCGAGAGCAGGCCGTCGATGTCGACGTGGCTGTTCTTGTTCGCCGCGCCTTGGCGGTACTTGTCGGGGTTCGCACGCAGGTCTTTAAGGTCGATCATGTTGCGGATGGTAATCGACCGGCCGTGGGTGTCGAATGGGGGAGGCTATTTATTAACGCCGAAAGACGCGTCGGATGAGCTGCCGGAACTGGGCGAGACGGACCTTGCGGTTGAGTCGGCGCATCGGGCCATGGTCGGGCGATTCGGCCAGTCCTTCCCGCAGCCAGCGTCGAGCAGCGTCGTGATCGCCCGACTGCAGCCGGGCCTCGGCAAGCGTGAGGCGAGCAGTGATGTTGCTGGGGGTCAGCTTCAGGCAACGCTCGCAGTCAGAAGCCCCGTCGGCCAACTCGCCCATCGCCACTCTCGCCACGCCCCGGCAGAGCAGGGCGGCGGCGTAGAGCTCGGTGTTGTTGATCAGCACGTGGTCGGCACCGGAGATCAACGGCGTTAACAGCCGAACCGCCTCGTGGTGCAAATTCAGGTCGATGAGCAGCCCCGCGAGGTCGATCACCTGCTGGGCGTTCTGGCCCTCACGCTCTAGTTCTTCCGCGACCCACTGGCGGGCACGTTCGTTGTCGCCGCGCTGATAGGCTGCGGTTGCTAGTCCCAGGTGAACACCCGGCAGATCAGGGTCGAGTTGCCGGGCCCGCTCGTAGCGGTCGATCGCGGCAGCGTAGTGACTGTTGATCAGGGCCAAGTCACCGAGCCGTTGCTGAGCGATGGCGAGCGTGCCATCGCATTCCAGGGCCCGGCGGTACTTCTCGCCCGCCTCGGCCAAGCGATCGCACTCAAGGAGCATGTCGGCGAAGTCGAGCAGCGTGTCGGCATCGTCCGGGTCCAGACGGAGCTGACGCTGGTAGTGCAGCCGGGCACGCTCGGTCTGTCCGCGTTGTTGATGCAGGATGGCGAGGCTGCGGTTGGCATCCGGATGCGCCGGATCGAGCTGCAGTGCTTCGTGCCAGCACCACGCGGCGCGGTCGTATTCCCCACGCGTCAGCAGCGACTGAGCGAGGTAGTCGTAGGCGATCGCTTGGGTTTCGAGGTCGCTGTCGTAGAACGGCAGGCTGTCGTCCAGCGGTGAAGCCTCGGAGTCGGATTCTGCCGAGCGGCTTTCATCGGGCTCCGGAGCGTGCTGCCGGGCGAGGTAGAACATTAGCTCGGCATCGTCGTGGCGATCCAAAAGCGTGTACGCCAGGATCCGGTGCACATAGCCCAGCTCGGCGTTGGCGTCGAGCTGGTTCACGCGTTCGAGTGTTTTAATGGCTCGTTTGGGTTGGCCGGCACGGATAAGATCGACGCCCAGGTGGAGCAGGCCGGGGACGTCTTCGCCGCGGTGATGGAGTGCTTTCTCGTATGCTTCAGCCGCCTCGTCGTAACGCTGAAGCGCATCGAGAGTAAGGCCCAAGCCGAAGAGCCATTCGCCTTCGTCCGGACGTTGGTCCAACGCCTCTTGCAGCTCACGCAGCGCTTGCTCCCACTGGCCGGCCCGATAAAAGCGTTGGGCCCGTTCGGCGTGTTCTTCGGCGTCATTCCATTCGTTCATGGCAGAGGCTCGCGGCTTACGATAAGACAGAAACCACAGATACTCATTCCATCGACAATCGAGCCTTTGGGCTCACAGTCGGATTATACGAACCCGTAACGGCCGATGATGATTCCCGCGACTTCAAAAAACAAAAAAAACACCGCCCGCTGGCGACGCGCTGCGACCCGTATGGGCGCGGCCGGTGTTTTGGCCTTGGGCGCAAGCCTGTGGGGATGCCAATCACCCGAAATCGGCGACGAGCCCGTGGCGGTGGAGCTGCGGGAACTGCCCGCGGGGGTGGGTGACGCCTACCGCAATTTGACCAGCACCAGCCTCAGCCTGGCCGAGCGGACCGCCGCCGCGCGAACGCTGATCGAGATCGACGATTTCTCCGCCGACCGGGCGCTGGCCTCGGCCCTCGGTCGGAATCAGCCCGAAGGCGTGTGGCGAGCCGTGCTGCAGGCCGTCGCAACCGACACGAGTGAGCCCCCGCGTGGCCTGTGGCGGCCGATGGTTGCGATGCTCTATTCGGTGGATGACGCGATCTTGCCCGACGTGGTCCAGGCGATGGGCCGGTACGACGACCCGGTTCTGCTCCAACGGCTGCACGACGCCGCAACGTCGTCTTCGCTCCCGACTCGTGAACGCTCCCGTGCGATCGCGGCGATGGGCGAGCAACGGGATCAGGCCACCGCCGGCGTGCTGATTGATCTGACCCGACTCACCGAGCCTGTGGGCGTCCAGGGCTCGGCTTACAACGCTTTGGCCTCGCTGACGGCGATCGACAGTTTCGGTGAGGATCGTCAGGAGTGGGGGCTTTGGTGGGACGAGGCCCGCAAGCTCGATGCGTTGTCGTGGCAGGAACAACTAGTCGACAACTTCGCCCGCAAGCTCGCCGCCGGCCGGGCGACCGATCAGCAGCTCGCCGAGAAGCTGCGAGAGGCGGAACGTGCGCTCTACCAAGCGTCCTCGGCCGAGGATCAGTCCCGCGTGTTGACCTACATGCTCGGCAGCCCATTGACGGCGACCAAGTTGCTCGCGCTCGACCTGGCCCAGACAAGAATGGTCCGGGGCGTGGCGTTCGACGAGCCGCTACGGGTCGCGCTGCGGGGTCTGCTGGACGATGAAAGTTCTGCCGAGGTGAGGTGGACCAGTGCCGAGGTCTTGCGTGACCTGGCCGACGAACCCTCGGCCGACATCGTGGCGCAGCGACTGATCGACAACGAGGAACACGTCAACCGTGTGCGCTCGGCCTACCTTCAGCTGCTGGCCCGCATGCCGCGCAAGAACGTCACCAACACCGCCTACGACCTGCTCGAAGAGCCGGGATTGCGTTCCGACGCCAGCGCCGCACTCGCGTCCATCAGCATGGCGCAGATGCTGACTCCCAAGCGTGCCGAGGCGGTGCTGCAGCGTGTGCGTGGCTACCTCAACGAGGGCCAGCGTCCGACACCGTCGCTCATCCGCCTGCTCGGCCGGGTTGGAGAAAACGAAGACTGGAAGATGATCGAGGGCTGGATCGATGACAACGACGAAGTGATCCGCCAGGCCGCAGCCCAGGCGTGGGCCAACTCCGAGACGCGTTCGCTCGCCATTTTGGCCGAGCGGGTGGAGGACCCGATCATCCAGCCGATCGTTCTCCGCGCGGCTTCCGAGCGAGGCCAGGACCCCGAGACCCTGCGTAAGCTCGCCGCCAACCCGCCCAGCCAACCTCAGGTTCTGCCGGTTTGGGAGAGGGCGCTCGTCGCGATGGCGGCTCAGGTCCCCCGGCGGGACGCCTTGCTCACAGCCCAGCGCCTGTCCACGGACCACAAAGACCTCGCTCTGGTTGAGCGTTTCCTCATCGCCGCGATTGACCAAGGCATCCCCGAGGGCCCGGCCCTGGCTACCTATCTCGAGCTGCGTATGGCCCGGGCCGAGAACCGTCTCGCGATGGGCGAAGCGGATTTGGCCGTCATCGACTTCGAATATCTGCTGGAGAACGGCCTGCCGCAGATGACCGATCCCCAGCGGGATCAGCTCTACCGCGGATTGATCCCCGCCTATCTCCAGGCCGACCGCATCGACGACGCATTCACCGCCGCCCGAGCCTTCTTCGCCGACCCCGCCAACCCCGCGGGCATCGATCCCGCGGCCACCGACGACCCGCTCATGGGCCACTTCATCAGCGCCGGCCACCGCGCTGCCGATCGGGCGCGTATCGAAACCGCCAAGCAGATCGGTGATGGCCTTCGCCTACTGCTGGGCCCCAACAACGACGGCGGCATCAAACCCGAACTCGCTCAACAACTGCGGTTGTTGGACGAGAAGATTCAAGGAGCGGGTTCTCAGTGAGAGCGAACTCTTATAGAAGTTCGTTACGGTAACATCCTCACCTCGTTTTACGTGAGGCGTGAGATCGATGCAGGATTTGAATCTTCAGGCCCTCCTCCCCGACAAGTTCGACAAACGGGGCGTTCTCGAAGAAGAGCACTACAACGTTTGGGGCACGAATATTCTCAAAGGCCGCGATGGCAAATACCACGCGATCTACTCGCGTTGGCCCAAGAGCCGTGGGCACATGGCGTGGGTGACCCACTCCGAAATCGCCCACGCGGTCTCGGATCAACTCGCCGGTCCCTATCGGTTCAAGAACCTGATTTTGCCCCCGCGTGGCAAGCCATACTGGGACGGCGACTGCACC
>JBCCWB010000072.1:0-16923 GCA_039194345.1 Planctomycetota bacterium | reverse complement strand
GATGTCGCGCTTGGGGCCGATGTTGACCGCGTTCCACTTGTGGTGCTTGGAGCTCCACAGGTCGAAGTTATCGTGGTGGACGCCCATGGAGGTGAAGTATTTGGCGCCGGCTTTCTTGTAGCGTTGCATCAGGTCCTGGGCGTCGAAGTTCTCGCAGGTCCAGAGCGGGAGGATGTCTTTGAAGCCGAACTCTGAGGGGTGGCCGTAATGTTTGAGGTGGTGGTCGTAGGCGGGGTCCCCGGGCTTGTACATGTTGCGGGCGTACCAGTCGCCGGCCATGGGCACGCCTTGGGGGCCCCAGTGGGCCCAGATGCCGAACTTCGCGTCGCGGAACCAATCGGGACAGGTGTATTGCTGGAGGGAGTCGAAGGTGGGCTCGAACTTCATGAGGTTGATCTTTCGGGTAGTTGGTCAGAACGACAGCTTGATGCTATAGGCCAAGCCGCAGGGCTTGGTGTCCGGAGCGATGATTTTCACGCCTGAATTATCTTGGGTCCAATCGATCACGCTGTCGCAGCCGAGGAGTTCGACGTTGGCGACGCGTTCGTCTTGCAGGGCGGTGAGGTGGAAGACGCCTTGTGCTGGCCAACCCATGGCGATCGCGTAGAGGGTGTTTTCGCCTTTGGTAACAAAGCGGTAATCGCCGTCGCCGAGGGGCGACTGTTCGGGTTCGGTGAAATCACCGGTGGGAAATTTCTGGCCCTGCGCGTAGGTGTGCCACGGGCGGGTGCCGTGGATGGCTTCGCTGTTGATGGCGAACCAGTCGGCGAGTTCGTCGAGGATGGCATGTTCTTGTTCGTCGAGGGTGCCGTCGGTTCGGCCGGGGAAGTTGAGCAGGAGGTTGCCGTTCTTGCTGACGATGTCGGCGAGCATGTGAATGATGAGCTGGGGCGACTTGTAGGTGAGGCCTTGCTTGTAGTACCAGCCACCGATACAGGTGTCGGTCTGCCAAGGCTCGGCGGAGATGTCGTCGATGCCGCCGCGTTCGAGGTCGAGGACGCCGATGCCTTCGACGTATTCACCGTGGCCGCCGAAGGCTTGGCCGAATTCGGGCTTGGGGCCGGCTTTCTTGGTGTTGTGGTAGCTCTTGAGGTTGTAGACGGCTTCGAGTTGGCCACCGCGTCGCACGATGTTTTTGTTGTAGAAGTGGGCGAGCATCGATCGGCCGACTTCACCGAAAGGGATCGCGCCGTCGGTATAGAGCAGGTCGGGGTCGTATTGATCGACCAGGTCGTTGATGCGGTCGAGCCATTGCTGCGTCCACCACGCCGGCGGGTTGCGGGGGTACTGCCGGTTCATGTCGTCGTGGGGCGGGAAGTAGAGGTCACGGTAGTCGGGGTCGTGGCCGTCGTAAGGCACGCCGGCCATCGGGCCGTCGGGGTCCGCGTTCTTGTTGGTGTTCATCCAGGAGTAGGCCCGCTCGAGGTGCTCAGTGACGCCGAAGCGCAGCCCTTCACCGCGGGTGGCGTCGCGGAACTCGCCGACGATGTCGCGCTTGGGGCCGAAGTTGACGGCGTTCCACCGGTGGTGATTGGAGTTCCATAGGTCGAAGTTGTCGTGGTGGACGCCCATCGAGACGAAATACTTTGCTCCGGCGGCTTTGTACTTCCGCACCAGGGCCTGGGCGTCGAAGTTCTCGCATGTCCAAAGGGGGATGATGTCTTTGTAGCCAAACTCGGACGGGTGGCCGTAGGTCTCGGTGTGAAACTTGTTGGTCTCGTGACCGGGGAAGTACATGTTGCGGGCGTACCAGTCGCCCTGCATGGGCACGCCCTGGGGCCCCCAGTGGGCCCAGATGCCGAACTTTGCATCGCGGAACCAATCGGGACAGGTGTATTGCTGGAGGGAATCGAAGGTGGGCTCGAACTTCATGGCGGGGTTCCGCAGAAAGCAGGGTTTGGTGCAGTCACTACGATGAGTCGCTCGAATCACCGTACGGAGTCGAAAGATGAGCACTCAAGATAACCCTGAAAGTTCGCAAAACTGGACACACCTGCTTGGCGCGATCGCGGTGGAGGCCGGGCTCTCCGCGGGGACGCGTGAGGTCCTGGGTGTCTGGGTCGATGCCGACATGGACTACCGCAAGATCGAGCCTGTGCGTCGCGCCGCCAAGGCCCGGCGGATCGAGCTCACGCCCCAAACCCGCCAAGAGCTCGACGCCCGCGTCGGCCACGACAAGCACAGCGGCGTGGTCGCCGAGGTCGGGCCGCGGACGTTCCTCACCCTCGACGAGCTGCTCGCCCACTCCGGCAGCGAGCGGTCGTTCTTCGTGATGCTCGATGGTGTCGAAGACCCGTTCAACTTTGGCCAATCGATCCGCTCGCTCTACGCCGCGGGCTGCCACGGCGTCGTGGTTCGGCCGCGCAACTGGGCGATGGCGGACGGCGAAGCCCCGTCGATCATCGCCCGCTCCTCGGCGGGGACCAGCGAGTTCATGCCCCTCGCCGTGGCGGAGACGCCCGAAGAGGCGGCGGAGTTTTTCAAAGCCAAGGGCGTCGTCGTCGCCGCGGCGGCCGAGACGCACGAAGCGGTGCCGTTGTACGACGTGGACCTCACGAAACCCTTGTTCCTGCTCATCGGGGGCGAGAAGCGGGGCGTGAAGCGATCGTTCCTCAACCAGGCGGATCAGGTCGTGCAGATCCCCTACGGCCGGGAGTTCGAGTACGCGCTGGGCACCGTCGCGGCGGTGTCGGTGTTGGGGTTTGAGTTGGCCCGGCAGCGGGGTGGCAGGAGTTAGGGAGTAGGGAGTAGGGAAGACGCAAGCGATGGGGCGGGGCTCACGGCAGCGTTGAGTCATCCGCAATAGCCGGCGGGCTACGCCTGCTTGGTCAACCCACAAGAATTAACCGTTACTCGACAGCGACCACGCGACGACACACGACCGCACGACCAGCGTCGCGGCTATCGATCACTCCTCGCCGGGTTAAACTGCCCGCTCTCTACTCCCTACTCCCTGCCCCCATGGACCCCTTCACCCACCTCCACTGCGAAATCGTCGGCGACCTCGCCCACGTCACCTTCCCCAGCGGGAAGTTCGACGGCGTCGCGGTGCGGGAGCTCTTTGAGTTGTCCAACCAACTGCCCGACGTCCGGCCCAAGCTCTTGGTCGACACCACCGGCGTCGTGTTCGTCCCGTCGGGCGGGATGGGCATGCTCATTATGATCCGTAAACGGTTTATGTCCGCCGGCGGGCAGCTGCACATCGCCGTGCCCAACGCGAACATCATGGAATCGTTCACCCTGGCCAACATGGGCCGGATGCTCGAATTGTTTGAAACTGTTGAGGACGCCCGCAGCCGCTTCAAGCCGTGAACCGCGGGGCTATGATGGCTTCATCATGGACAAAAACACCACCACCCACCCGCTCGCCGTCGACGGCGAAGGCGTTCACACAGACACCCTCCTCCAACGCGAATGGCTGCTGACCAACGGCACCGGGGCTTTCAGCATGGGCACCGCGCTCGGCTGCAACACCCGGCGGTACCACGGCCTGCTCATCGCCGCCGCCTCCCCGCCCGTCGGGCGCGTGCTGGCGCTCAACCAAGTCTTCGACCAACTCATCCTCAAAGCCCCCGGAAGCGACGACGCCGAGCAACACGTCGAGCTCGGCAGCTGCCTCTTCCGCGGCGACGATGGCCAGCTCGTACACGCCCCGCAGGGCCATCAATCCATCGCCGAGTTCAAGCGTGGTCTGGCCGTGCAGTGGACCTACCAATGGGGCAAGGTCACCGTCGAACGCGAGCTCGTCCTGCACGACAAAGCCCAGGCGATCACGATCCACTACCGCGTGGCCGGGCTGAAAAACCTCGACGGCGACGCCACCCTCCGCGTCGCCCCGATGCTCACCCTCCGCGACTTCCACAGCCTGCTCTCCCGCGGCAACGCCGGCGAGTTCGCTCTCAAATCCCCCAAGCACGGCAAGAAACTTACCGTCACCCACCACGATTCCGAAATCACCTTCAACTCCCCCGACGGCAAATTCACCGAGCAGCCCGACTGGTGGCACGGCATCACCTACCCCCGCGATGCCTACCGCGGCCAAGGCGACCGCGAAGACTACTTCATCCCCGGCCACTTCAACTTGCCCCTCAGCTCGGAGGGCAAGTTGGCCAAAGCATCGATCACCGTCGCGCTCGGCAGCAAGGCCGTCGAACCCAAAGCCAAGCCCGGCCGAGCGACACGCATCAAGAAATCCCTTGAGTACCTCCCCGAGCTCGCCGACCAACCCGTCGCCGCGACCGCCCTCGCGATCGCCGCGGATGACTTCGTCGTGCAACGCACCCTCGGCAGCAAGAAGCTCACTACCATCATGGCCGGCTACCCCTGGTTCGCCGACTGGGGCCGTGACACCTTCATCGCCCTGCCCGGCCTGCTGCTCTCCACCGGCAGGCTCACCGCCGCCCGCGACACGCTCCGCGCTTTCGCCAGCTCGCTCCAAGACGGCCTCGTCCCCAACCGCTTCGACGACTACACCAACGAGCCGCACTACAACACCGTCGACGCCTCGCTGTGGTACGTCGTCTCCGGCCTCGCCTACATCGAAGCGTCCGAGACCTCGCCCAAGTGGCTGGTCAAAGCGATGACCGACATCGTCGATGCGTATGCCGCTGGCACGAACGCCCAGGGCCACGACGGCCGCCCGATCCCCATCGCCATGGACGCCGACGGCCTCATCGCCGCCGGCGACGACCACTCCCAGCTCACCTGGATGGACGCGGCCTGCGGCGGCACCGTCTTCACCCCCCGCCCCGGCAAGTGCGTCGAGATCAACGCCCTGTGGTACCACGCCCTCGTCGGCCTGGCCGAGCTCCTCCAACAAGGCACCGCCAAAGAGATCGACGCCGGCGACGCCTACGCCAAGCTCGCCAAACAAGTGAAGCGTTCGTTCGTCAGCACCTTCTGGTCCGACGACCTGGGCCGACTGATCGACCACGTCCGCCCGGATGGCACGCCCGACCTGTCGCTGCGACCCAACATGGTCTTCGCCTGCAGCCTGCCCAACTCCCCCCTGCCCGCCGCGAAACGCAAAGCCGTGCTCGCCGCGATCAAGGACCAGCTGCTCACCTCTGCCGGCCTCCGCACCCTCCCGGCCGACGACCCGAACTACCACCCCCACTACGTCGGCCCGCAGTACGACCGCGACAAAAGCTACCACCAAGGCACCGTTTGGCCCTGGCCGATGGGGGCGTATGCCGAGGGCGTCCTGCGTGCGGGCAAGTTCTCCAAGAAAGCCAAAGCCGAGGCGACCGCCGTCCTGCAACCGCTCGTCGATCGCTTGCTCGATCAAGGCCTCGGCCAACTCCACGAAATCTTCGACGCCGAGGCGGGCATCACCGGCCTCCATGAACCCCGCGGCTGCCCCGCCCAAGCTTGGTCCGTCGCCGAGGTCGTGCGGGTGTTGGAGTTGATTGAGACGTCGTGACCCGCTTCGCGGATTTCATACTTGTTCACCTCGTGTGATGAACAAGTATGAATCATGGCGGCCAGGCAGTGTGGCAACTTGCCCTTCAGGCGAAAAGGGCAAGTTGTCGTACGGTACTACTCGTTTGCAAAGTCATCTGAGACTTCGATTTCACATATACCTTCATCAGTATCACCGTTAAACATGAACGCTTTGCCGTCGACATCAACCATGTAGTGATGTCCTTTGTCGGAGAGGAAGTGCCATGCGATCATTTGCCGGCCGTCGTGCTCGTAGGTTGGATCGCCAGCCGTTACACGATTCAGTTCGTGACCGGCTGTTTGGCATAATGCCCGAATTAGCTTGGTGTAACGGGGTTCGTTGGCCAACGATTCGGCGATTCTGGCGTCACGATTCGTAATTGAGTCTGCACGCCTCCTCAGCTCGGCCTTCGCTTCGTCTACCGAGATCACGACAATATTCGGAAGCTGCCGAAGCCACTTGGCATTCAATTCAATAAGATCTTCTTGTTCGGAAAGCTCGAAGAACAGATCATCGTATTTGTTGAGAATGTCACGTTCTTCATTCTCGCCAAAGTAATCGCTCTCGAAGAAAGCTTGTAAACGATCTGGGCCAAGCTGATCCAAGATTTGAGCAGCTTTGGTAAGCAATTCGAGGTGCTTCTCAGCCCCCATTGCTTCAAGGCCTTCGCAGAGGTACTGGATCGTCTGCGGCTGCCAACCAGAGTTGTAGACGAACTGTGAGAAACCGCCATTATTGACCTGTGCGAGGTAGTAATCGACGTAGTAGCTTCGCAGTGCGTTTGGCGACACCTCATCGTGGGTGAGATGCTCCTCGAACTGGGCATTTAAGAACGCGATATTCGACTCGATGATGTCATACGAGTCATCGCTGTTGAACTTTTTGTCGGACACGATAACAGCGTCTTGGGGATAACCGTTTGACATGTGAGCTTATCCTTCCCGTATATCAGTTCATTGGGCGGATCAATCTATCCGCGGAGTTGATGCGTTATGCAGACCCGGATTCAGCTTATCCTGAACAATTGAATATAGAGTTTATTCTCATCTTTTTTCACAACTTTGAATGCCATTCCATCGCCCGGCAATAAATGCGCGACCTGTTAGCTTTTCACCTTCTGCGGCGGGAAGTGGGGATCAAAATATGATTGCCACCAACCCACTATGCGTGTAATTTTTAGTTGCGTGCAGAACGCATCCCGCCCGCGGAAAGGGTTTTAAGCCCACCTGCCTCTCGTCTACATCTTTGTCCTCCTTTTGGGTCGTGAGTTGCGGGCACCCGACCATTGCTGAAGGAGGTCATTCATGACCACATCGTCTGTATCGTTGCCGGATCGTCCGAACCTGCGTTTCCTGAAGGACCGGGCCAAAGCCATGGTCAAAGAGGGGCGGGCTCCATCCCTCGCCCAGGCCCAGCACACGCTGGCGTGGACGTATGGCTTTGCCAACTGGGCCATGCTCAAAGCCCACATCGAACCCCTTCAGGCCGAGCAGCGGTTGGCCGCCACGCACCGCCTGATCCAAGCCGCATTGGACGGGGACCTCAAGAACCTCGACGCGGCGCTGCGGGCCGGGGCGAACGCCAAGCACGTGTACGACGGCGGGGAAAGCTACGACACGTTCCGCCCACCACTCAAGGCCGCGATCGAATCGGGTCAGCTCGAAGCGGTCCGCCGATTGTTGGACCACGGCGCCCTCGACCGGGCGTGGCATTGGGACGGTCTGCAAGACGCACGGCAACGCGGCCACTACGACATCGCCGCCTTACTCAGCGAACGCCGTCGTGCGGAGGTCGATCTCGACGCCGCGATCCGCCGGGGCGACCTCGAGGCGATCGAAGCGTTGCTGGACGCCGACCCCACGCTCGCCCGCGCCAACGAGGCGGGGCACGCCGCGCAGCCGGCCCCGATCTACCTCGCCGCGCAGCAGGGCGACGTGCGTGTGGTGCGTCGCCTGATCCAGGCCGGGGCCGACCCGGCCGCCGCGTGGCACGCCAGTTCGTTCAACGCGATGACGGTCGCTCGTTACCAAGACAACCGCGCGTTGATCGAGCTGCTCGAATCCCACCACGTCACCAGCCCGGACGTGACCGACTTCCTCTACGCCGCTTCGCAGGGCGACCTGGACCGGGTGCGCAAGTTCCTGGACGCCGGGATGGGCGTCAACGCCAAGTGCGTGTGCGAACACCACGTTATCGTCCACGCGTTCCGCTCCGGCAACGCATCCGTACTCCAACTCGTGCTCGACCGCGGAGCGGACATCCGCTTGTCCAACGGCTGGGAAGGCACCATCTGGTTTGCCGACTTGATCGAAGCCGGCAACGTCGACGCGGTCCGCCAAATCCTCGACCTGGGCTACGACGTGAACCACCGCGACGCCCACGGCAACACGCCGTTGTCCATTGCCCGCCAAGCGGGCCAGCAGGCCGTGGAAGACTTGTTGTTGGCGTATGCCGACCAAACCAAAGGCTAGCCCGCTCGATCGTTATAGATTCCGAAGATCAATCCGGCCGACCCGTGCTGTACGCCACGGGTCGGCCGTTTCGTTGTTTCGAAGGTGTGGTCCACGTTCGCCCTTTCGACGACCGCCCCACCGCTCGTGTAGCAACTTGCCCTTCTCGCGTGAGGGGCAAGTTGCGAGCTAGACTACCCAGTCCGATGGCTATTGCAGGATATCTGCCAACTCTTGCTGGATGAGCCGATGCATCTCGGGCGAGCACGTGACGATGAGGTTGCGATTGAGTTCGCGGATATTGTTGTCGGACTCGGGGTTGGCCGATCGCCACGACAGCGGGTCGAGGCCACACACCCGGCGGATGATCTGTTCGGTGGTGACCGCAGCGTCGGTCTTGTTGTCGTAGGCGTTGCGGATGTCGTAGAACTGAAGATGCCTGCCACGGATTAGGTCTTTCGAGGTGGAGATGACATAGACATCATCGATCAGTTCGTGGCTCAGGTTGACGTGCTTGCCGTTGATATGTTCAAGGAGCTTGGCTACGGCTTGGTCCAGCGTGGTGATGCCGGTTAGGTCCAGTGTGATCGGCAAAGATTCGTTGACATTCGTAGGCTTAAGGGTCTGCCAGTTCACGAAGATGTTTTCCTGTGACTGGTCACGCAACGCCTGAACGACCTCGCCCAGCGGCATGCCCTTGCAATCCAAATCGAGATGGATTGGTAACGCCTCGGCGGCTTGCGGTGCGGTTTGAGGTTGGGCGGCATCGATCGAGAGGTGGGCGGTGCCGAGAAGAACTGCAGCCACGAATAGAAGGGCAAATAGTCGCATGGAAAGGCCTCGCGTGGAAAAAGGAAACGTTTCTGGGCGGTGTTGTTGTGGCCCGGATTCGATATATGCTCCGACCAAGCGGGCGAAAAAGCAAGATTTAATTTGCGAAACATCCCACTCTCTTGAGGAAAATTTGAGCGTTGCTAAGCGGTTATACGCTCGAACTCACAACTTCGAATACCGCCCCACCGCCCGGTACAAGCCGGCCACCTGTTCGCGTTTCACGATCCTCGGCGGGAAGTCGGGGTTGAGCGGTTGCAGGCGGATGGTGCCCTCGGCTTCATCGAAGTAGACGCGTTTGAAGGTCGACTCGTGATCGGGTTCGAGGCGGACGAAGCAGTCGCAGCCGT
Organism: Planctomycetota bacterium; assembly: GCA_039194345.1. Lineage (GTDB taxonomy): Bacteria > Planctomycetota > Phycisphaerae > Phycisphaerales > Phycisphaeraceae > Algisphaera. The sequence goes on along the minus strand of JBCCWB010000072.1, from coordinate 7,849 downwards.
CTTCGAGCTTGGCCGAGGCGGAGCAGACGACGATGTCGCCGGGCTCGTACTTGGGGAGCATCGACTGGCCGGCGATGACGGTCGAGAAGCTGTCGGGAGCGACGGCGTCTGGGACGTCGAGGTATTGGTCGGCGGTGCCGTCGGGGAAGTCGAGGTCGGTGTGCTCGGTGGCGTGGCCGGCGGCGACGCGGTTGATCAGCGGGACGCGGTAGGACGTAGGGGGTAGGGAGTAGGCAGTAGGGAGTAGGGAAGACGCGTTCGCGTCGGCATCGGTTTGGGTGGGAGTGGGTTGATCCAAGATGGCGTTGATGCGCTTGGACAACTGCCCGCTGCGGTAGAGGGCGTCGAGGTCTTTGCCCACGCCCCCTCCTCCGGAAGTTTCTTTGGAAGCACCGCCGCCACTTTGCTTGCCCGCAGTGTCCGCCTTCTTCGACTTCGATTTACGAGGCACGGTGTTGGACTTCAACCACGCGGCCAACTCCCGGCCGCGGTCGGCGTCCGCACTCAGTCGTTGCACCTCCTGCCGAATGGGCTCGGGGGTGGACTGCCAGTCGGCGGCCCGGCGGAGCTCGCCCGGCGTGATGCCCAACGCCCGCTCCAACTCGTCGAGCAGCCCCGACGACGGCGGGTTGCCCACGCGGTGGTTCTCGATCATCGACAAGTAACTCTTGGCCACGCCCACCGACGCGGCCACGCCGCTGAGCGTCAGCCCCAACGCCTCCCGGCGTTTCCGCACGATCTGTCCTACGGTGTCCATCTGCAGCTCCCGGTCACGAGAAGAGAGTTCAAAAAATATTGAATCTTGCCTTGACACTCCCGTCAAGGCGGGTTTAAATATCCGAGTACCTAACTTATACCAAACAAAAAGTCCGGAGGCAAGAGCGATGGTGACGATGATTGAGCGGGCCCGCCAGGCCGACACCGATCGGCGGGTCGGGCGTCGGCGGGATGTGGAGTATGTCCTGGCGATGGCGGCCCACTTCACCCACGCCGACCGGGTGCTCTTGGAGTATCTGTACCGCGACGGCCACTCCGCCGTCGACTACGCCCGGCTGACCCGGCGCAGCGTCCGCAGCGTCCAACGCCGCGTGAAAGCCTTGCTCCAAAGGATTTACAGCCCCGAATTCCGCTGGCTGGTCGTCCACGGCCAGACGCTGCCCGCCCCGCTCCGCCCCGTCGCCCGCCGGCTGATCCTCGAGGGCCGGGCCCTCCGCGAGACCGCCCGCCTCACGGGCCGGAGCCTCCACACGGTCCGCCAGCAACGCCTCGAGCTCGCCGTCCTGCTCAAAACCCACGCCTCGGCCAAGAGCACTGCCCGGGCCCCGCTGGGCAGTGCCGAGTCCCAGTTTTTTTCTACGTCCTGAGTGTTCAATAAATGGAGAACAACATGATTGGTTTGCGTCTGGAATGTTCGGTCACGGCCGCCCCGGCGGCTCCTGTGGAAGTTGGCGAAAGCGGGCCGGAGGGTTCTTCCGGGTTGGCTTCCGGGGGCGGGGGCCCTTCGGCCCGCGTCGTAGAAGTGGCCTCGATGTTCGGGCTGGGGGCGGACCAACGGCAGAGCGTGGCCGTGATCCCCGAGACCGACCTCCACCTACGGCCCGGCCAGGTCGTGTTCGTCACCGGGGCGAGCGGCAGCGGCAAGTCCACGCTGCTCCGCCTGATCCGCGAGGACCTCGCAAACCGCAGCGATGTCGAGTTGATCGACTTCGCGCAGCTGCCCACGCCCGCTGAGGCCGCGGTCGTTGATGCGGTGGACGACGGCCGACTCCCGCTCGACGGCGTGCTGCGGTTGTTGAGCTTGGCCGGACTGAACGATGCATTCGTTATGCTGCGTCGGCCGAGCGAGTTGTCGGATGGGCAGAGGTACCGCTTCGGGTTCGCCCAGACGATGGCCCGCGTCGAGTCGGCCGACCCCGACCGCATGGTCGTCGTGTTGGCGGACGAGTTCGGCGCCACGCTCGACCGCACCACCGCGATGGCCCTGGCCCGCAACCTTCGCCGGTGGATCGACGCCTGCCCGCTGGTCTGCTTCGTCGCCGCGACCACGCATGATGACCTGCTCGAACCGCTGTGTCCGGATGTGCTCGTTGAGAAGCAGCTGGGTAGCGGGATCGAGATTGTGGAGGCCACGACCAGCGACGCGTAGCGTCGCGGCTATTTCACACTCGATCCCTCACCCCCACGCCGACGCTGAGTCCCTTCCGGGGACGAAGCGTCTGGTATCTCCTCCTCCCACCTCCCCACTCCCAAAACCATGCAACCCACTTCCCCCCCACCGTCCGCCTACCCCAACGACTTGTTCATCACGCCCGATGAACAAGTGGACTCATTGCGTGAACGCTTCGCCGCCCTGCCCGCGGTTCACCCGGCCGAGCGTTTGCGGCTGCGCCTCGGCACGCTGCACGACTACGCCGTGCTCGCCGAGCACCACTACCGGGCCCGCAAGCCAGCCACCGCCCCGCGTGTGCTGGTCTTTGAAGACCGCCGACCCACCGTCGTCGGGCGGTACCTCGCTCGGCTTGATGAAACCCGAGTCGTGGCCGTGTTGGTCGAGTCGCTGCCGAGCCTGAGTTGTCGGATGCGCGACTGGGCCTTGCACGACCGCTACGGCGGACACCTGCCGCCCAAGCCGCGGGCGGTGCTGCTCAACGCCGAGGTGCGTTGCATCAGTCGGGTCGTGGTCGATCCGGCCTGGCGAGGCTTGGGTTTGGCGGTCCGGCTGGTGAAGCGGGCCCTCAGGTCGCCGACCACGCGGTACACCGAAGCACTCGCCGCGATGGGCCGAGTCAACCCGTTCTTCGAGCGGGCCGGGATGACCGCCTACCCCCGCCCGGCCCACGCCCACGACGCCCGCTTCGTCGCCGCCCTCGCCCGCGTCGGGCTGCACGCCCGAGACCTGGCCACGCTCGATCGCACGTGGTCGCACATCGAAGCGTTTGCGCCCGACGTGCAGCGTTGGTTGTGTAAAGAGCTGCACCGCTGGTATCGGCTCAACGCTGGGCGATCCGCCGACCACGAAACCGATCCACGAAAGCAGCTCGTGATCGCTCGGGAGCGTCTGCTGCTTGAGCCGGTGTACTACCTCAAAGATCACGGCCCGATGACCGCCACGGTTTAGCGGGAGACGCAAAGCGTCCCGCGTTATGGGCGAAAGATACGCGGGACGCTGCGCGTCTCCCGCTAAACGTAACTGTTCTCACCTCCATCCTTCCGGAACAAACCATGCAAATCCAAACCCTCCCCCTCGATCAACTCCACCCCCACCCGCAGAACAGCAACGTCATGCCCGAGGCGTATCTCGCCAAGCTGACCACGCATCTGCAAACCACCGACCGCTACCCGCCGGTGATCGTCCGCCCTCTGCGTGAGCAAGAACACGCTTACCAGATCCTCGACGGCCACCACCGCGTCAAAGCCCTACAACGCCTCGAAAAGCCCGCCGCCCGCTGCGTGGTGTGGGACGTCGACGACGACGAAGCGCTCTTGCTGCTCGCCACGCTCAACCGCCTGCAGGGCCAGGACGACCCCCGCAAACGGGCCGCCCTGGTCGATCAGCTGCACGCCCGGATGAACCTGCAGCGTCTGGCCGAACGACTGCCCGAAGACGCCAGCCGACTGCGCAAGCTCATCAAGATCAACGAGGGGATGCCCACGCCGCGGGCCCCGAAGCCCTTGGCCGAGATGCCGGTCGCGGTGCATTTCTTTCTGCTGCCCGCTGAGCGTCGAGCGGTCGAGCAGAAGCTGCGGGAGGTGGCCGACACCTGGACGAGCCGAGAGCAGGCGTTGCTGAAGTTGTTGGGAATCGCGGAAACCTCACACGGAGCATCAATGTGATGATGGAAACAACGACCAAGAAGAAGACCAAGCGGATGACCCGCAAGAAGCGGGACGCGTTGATCGCGGATGTGTTCGAAGCCCGGCGGGACCTGACCGGGTTGGCCGAGGCCCACGCGATGAGCCCGGACCAGCTGGCCGAGTGGATCGCCCAGGAGGAGAACCAGCGTTGTCTCACTGGGCTGTGCCTCTTGGCCGACTTGCAGACGCAATTGATGCTAAGCCGGTACCGCCAGGTCGCGGTGGCCGAGCTCATCAAGCAGGCGTCCGCCCCGGGAAATCAAGGCGATTCTGAGCTCAGCATCTCCGTCGAACAGGCCCGCAAAGCCTGCGTCGACTTGCTCAAGGCCGACCTCAAGCGGGCGGACGTGTCGCCCAACCCGCAGGCGGCGATGGACGACGAACGCACCGCGATGCAGGAGGTCGCGTCGTTGCGGGACGCGCTCTATGGGGAAGAGGACTCGGGCGGGTGAGAGCGAGGTTTGCATAGGCAGTAGGGGGCAGGCATTAGGCAGTAGGGCGAACCGCCCGCGTGTCTTGCTTTGCGGATTTCGGTTCGATCCCCCCACTGCCCATTGCCCGACTCCCTCCCCAACGCACCGACCAGCGACGCGACGCGTCCCGGCTATTCCCCCAAAGCTCGCCTCCGTTTCCCCACTGCCTACTGCCTGCCGCCTACTCCCCACCTCCCTATCTCCCTACTCCCTCCCATGCAAAACACCACCCACCAAACCCACCGTCGCCAACGCCGCCTGCGCTACATAGCCACCCTCCGCCCCACCACGCCCGACGCCCTCCACGCCTTCGTCCGCCGCGGCTTCGGGCTCGACGTCGGCCGGGTCGCGATCGCCCAAGACTCGACCCCGCCGTTCGCCTACCTCCAGCACGCCTTCTTCCACGGCCACGACTGCGTGGTCTGGGCCAACCGCGGCGGCGGCAAGACCATGCTCGGGGCCGTCGCCACCCTGCTCGACCTGCTGTTCAAGCCCGGCATCCAGGTCCGCATCCTCGGCGGCTCGCTCGAACAATCCAGCAAGATGTACGACCACCTCCGCTCGCTGCTCGACCGCCCGCTGCTGCGTGACCCTTCCGACGGTTGCAGTGTGCTCGCTCGTCCCGCGACCGGAAGGCGAGTCGAGCTCGTCAACGGCAGCGTCGCCGAGGTGTTGGCCGGGTCGCAACGCTCGGTCCGCGGCACCCGCGTGCACAAGCTCCGCTGCGACGAAGTCGAAGAGTTCGACCCGGCCGTGTGGGACGCCGCCCAACTCGTCACCCGGTCGGGCACCTGCGGCACCCTCCACGTGCCCGGCGGCGTCGAAGCATTGTCCACCCTCCACCGCCCCTTCGGCCTCATGTCCCAACTGGTTCACGCCCCCGCGATGAACCAGCAGAAAGCACAACCCACCGACACGCGACGCGTAGCGTCGCGGCTATCGGACAACCCCACGACTCACCACCACGCCGACGCTGAGCCGCGTGCGGCGAAGCGTCTGGTATCCCCCGTAAAAACATTTCAACATCCCCATCCTCCCACTCCCCCCACCACCTTCCGCTGGAACGCCCTCGACGTCTCTGCCCGTTGCCCGCCGTCCATCCCCTGCGACACCTGCGTGCTCTGGGACGACTGCGGCGGCCGGGCCAAGCTCGCCACGGGCTTCGTGCCCATTGATGACCTGATCGCCCAACGCCGCCGCACGTCCGACCGCACCTGGTCCGCCGAGATGATGTGCCGACGCCCCACGGTCACCGCTGCGGTCTACCCCGACTTCGACCCGTCGCCCGCCGGGCCTCACGTCGCCGAAAACCCCTTTCCACAAGGCGAAAACGACCGCTGGGTCGGCGGCGTCGACTTCGGCATCCGCTCGCCCCTCGTCATGCTCTGGGCCCGCGTGCAAGCCACCCCCGGAGAAGCCCACGCCGCACAAGTTCACATCGTCGATGAATACCTCGCGGAGGGTTTGACGATCGACCGCCACCTCGCCGCGATCGACGAACAACGCCAGCGTCTCGGCTTACCCCCCGCCGAGCAACTCGACTTCGTCGGCGTCGACCCCGCCGGCCACCAACGCAACAGCCACACCGGCCGAACCGACATCGCCCTCGTCCGCGACGCCGGCTACCGCGTCCGGGCCACCCGCTCCCGTTTGGCCGAGGGCATCGAGATCGTCCGCCGTCGTTTGGATCGTGGCACGCTGGTCATCCACCCCCGCTGCGAACAACTCATCCGCTCGCTCCAAGCCTACCGCTTCGACCCCGACCGCCCCCACCGCGACGACCCCCTCAAAGATGGCCCCGACCACGCCTGCGATGCCTTGCGGTATCTGCTGTTGAATCTTGAGCGAGGCGTGTCGCCGGTGATTGCGGGGAGTTATCTCGCGGGGGCGAGCAGGGAGTAGGGAGGTGGGGAGTAGGGAGTAGGCAAGCCGCTACTGCCTCTCGGTCACCCCGCCTCCTCGCCACCCACTGCCCCCTTGCCTACTCCCTATTTCCCCACTCCCTACCTCCCTCAATTACCCGCCAACATCCCCATCCTCCCACAACCCACCCTTCCGGAAACCCACCATGCCCATCAACCCCCAACACGGCCCGTCCGTCCTCAAACTCTCGTCCGTCCAACCCACCGCCGTCCGTTGGCTGTGGCAAGACCGCCTCGCCCTGGGCAAGCTCACGCTGCTCGCCGGCGATCCGGGCCTGGGCAAGAGCTTCCTCACCCTCGACCTCGCCGCCCGCGTCTCGGCGGGTCGCCCCTTCCCCGGCGAAACCTCCCCCCACAAAGCCGCCGAGGTCATCGGCGGTCTTCCTTCACACCACAACCCTCAACCCCACGCCGACGCTGAGCCGCGTGCGGCGAAGCGTCTGGTATCGCCAACCCACGCGGACACCGTCCACGGCGTTGTGAAACCCACCCAACCCACCTTCGTCCAACCCCAACCGCCCCGCGGCGTCCGCCTCACCGGCGGCCAAAAAGTCATCCTCCTCTCCGCCGAGGACGACCCCGCCGACACCATTCGGCCACGCCTCGACGCCGCCGGGGCCGACTGCGACAACGTGCTGCTGATGAAAGGTATCCGCTTCGCCGAGAAGGAGCGCTCGGTCAACCTCCGCGAAGACCTCATCCACCTCGAAGCCTTCGTCAAGCAACTGCAAGGCGAGTGTCGCCTGATCATCATCGACCCCATCTCCGCCTACCTCGGCGACGACGAGGGCCACTCCAACACCAAGGTCCGCAACATGCTCGCCCCGCTCTCCGACCTCGCCCAGAAGCACCGCCTCGCCATCCTCGCCGTGACCCACCTCAACAAAGGCTCGGGCAACGGCGGCCCGCAAAACGCCATCTACCGCACCATGGGTTCCCTGGCGTTCACCGCCGCCGCGAGAGCCGTGCACCTCGTCGCGAGAGACAAGCAAGACCCCACCGGCCAACGCCGCCTGATGCTCCCGGTCAAAAACAACCTCGGCATGGACCGTACCGGCTGGGCCTTCCGCCTCGCCGAGCACACCTTCACCGACCCCACGGGCGGCGACCCCGACGAATGCCCCACGGGCCGGCGGACCGAGACGAAGGTGATCTGGGAAGACCAGCCCACGCAAGAGACCGCCGACGAACTGCTCATGCAACTCGCCCAAGCCCCCAGCAGTTCCGCCGCCCGCCCCACCCCCGCGATGGACGAAGCGATCGCGTTCCTCCAAGACACCTTGGCGAACGGCCCCAAGCCCGCCAAGCAGGTCCAAGCCGAGGCGAGCGAGTTGGGCATCAGCCCCAAGACACTGCGTAAAGCTCGAGAGGCCACTGGGGTTACGGTTGACCGGTTAGGTGGCCGATATGGTCAGTATCAGTGGTCGTGTCCGGCGATCAAACAAAAACCAAACTTGCCCTTTCCGGATCAGGGGCAAGCTTAAAGCCGGTGGTCACGCCGACATTAGTGGATGCGTTGTTCATCGCCGAAGGGTCAGGTTGCCGCCCGGCCCGGATTTGACAAAAGTTCTTGCATGCGTACAGTCATGGGCTGGCCTG
>JBCCWB010000071.1:0-16929 GCA_039194345.1 Planctomycetota bacterium | reverse complement strand
GGGTTTGTTTTTTTTGGGCGGGGTGGTTTTCCGGCATTGTTGCCCCCCCCCGCCCCGCCCCCGCCACCCTCTACCCACACCAAACCCCGGCCCGGGCGCGCGGCGCCGTCGGGCGTTTTAGGGCCTGCGGGGCCGAAGCTGGTCACGCCGTTGTTGAGCTACACCGATCTTCAGGTGGTGGAGCTAGGTGCGGGGCTAGGCGTGCCTTGGGAGTTGGCGTGGAGCTGTGTGCTGGATCAGGAAACGCAGTGCGGGGGTTGCCCGGCGTGTCAGCGACGGCGGGCGGCGTTCCGCGCGGCGGGCGTGATCGATCCGGTGTTCGCCCCGGCGGGTGTGCGGTAAACATCAACAGGAAGCGAAACGTGGGACGCTTCGCGTCGCCCGCTAAACGGTTGCGGTGATGGGTTGAATGGAACTTACGGAACCGGGTGGGATTACCACTCGGGGCCGGCGAGTTCGTTGATGCGCTGCTCGATGAGGTCTTTGCGGTCGTCGTCGCGGTCGTCGAGGCTCTGCTCGAGTTCTTCGAGCTTCTGTTTGAGGGCTTCGATTTCCATCGCGCGGATCTGCTGACGGACGTCGAACTGCTCGGCGACTTTCGTTTCGAGCTGTTCGTACAGCTCTTTGTAGCGGCCTTTGTCATCGGCCTTGCGTGCTTCGCGTAATTGCTTGACCAACTGCTTGGCCTGCTGGTCGAGGCTGATGTCTTGGATCCGCAGCTCGAACATCTCGGGGTCGCGCTTCTGGAGCTGCACCAAAAAACGCATGCGGGGGAAGCTGCGCTCGAGGGTCTTCTTAAACTTCTCGGGGTCTTCTTCACGCTGGGCTTCGAGCTTCTCCGCCATCTTCGGGTAGAGGCGGACGACGATTTCGTAAGCGGCTTCGAGGTCTTCGTCGCTCATGCGCGGGCCGCGGCGATCCCGGTCTCGGCCCTCCCGGCCTTCGCGATCCCCTTCCACCATGGGCGGCCCGCCCTCACGCGGGCCGAAGCCTTCCCCATCGCCCCCGGGGCCACGCTGGGCCCAACTCATCACACCAACCACCGACAGCATGAGTGCCAGGGTCGACAGAGCGGTCCAGCGGGGAAAGTTGATCTTCATGGTGATTCAATCGGCAAGCCCGGGGTCGATCCACGAGCCAAGGTTTAGAAGTACCACTCCAGCTCGTCGGCGATGTCGTCAAACGTGTCCATCGCGATCGCGTTGTCGAGTGAATCCAACGCCTCGCCGCCCCAGCCGTCGGTTTCCTGAGCCAGGGAGAACTGCATCGAAAGCATATCAATGCGGTCGTCGATCCACTCGACTTCGTTTTCGGATTCGGCGAGCTGAGCCAAGAGCGACTCAAGGTCGGCCTCGACCGGTTCGTCCTGAACCACCTGCTCGCCGGCGGTGCCTTGGGCGTCCGAATCGTCGCCGGACTGGTTGACAACCCACACCCCGCCGATCACCAGGGCGAACAGCATGACCGCCGCGATCGAGCGCCACGGCACCCCGCCGCCGATACGGCCGATCACCGCCGGTGCCTCCTCGGCGATCTCATTCTTCCCGCCGGGCAGACGGTCCGCGGTCGCGGCGAAAATCCGGTCGTTGAGCCCCGCGGGCAGGTCGCCGGGGGCGAGGGCCTCGTCCAACAACGCGTCCAGCCGAGGATCGGTCGGCGTCGATTCGTTCAGGTTGCCATTCCGGGGGCCGGGGGTGAAGTCGGTCACGGGGTTACGCTCGTTTCCTTTGGGGTTCTTCTTCGGTCATCAGCTTCTTGAGTTTGCCCAAGGCTCGGTGTCCCCGGGCGAGCACGGTGCCCAGGGGTTGGTCCAGTGTTTCGGCGATCTGGGCGAAACTCAGCCCAGCGGTGTGCCGGAGGTGCAGGATCTCACGATCGGCTTCGGGCAGTCCCGCGATGGCTTCTTGCAGCCGACCGACCTGCTCGGCCCGGCTTAATCGTTCGGCCGGGTCTTCGCCCAGCCCGCCCTCGTCGCTGGAGGCCGCGAAGACGCCCAGGCCCCCGGTGTTGGCTTCGCCGCTGGGCGATTCGCCTCGGCCGGCCCCGGGACTCATGTCCGTTGGCCGGGCCTGCCGTTTGCGGCGACGCATCTCGTCCCGCAGCTTGTTCATCGCGATCCGAAATAGCCAAGACTCGAACCGCCCCTGCTCGGCGTAGCCGTCCTTGGCTCCGATCTGATCCACCAGCTTCACGAAGGTGATCTGAGTTAATTCCTCCGCTAACTCACGATCCCCACAATGTTTAACCAGCAAACCAAACACACGTCCGCTGTACGCGGCGACCAGATCACGCCACGCATCGGGGTCTCCCGACGAGGCGGTCCGGAGCGTCTGGGCTACATCCAACTCTGGCATACACGCTCCTGAAGCATCTAACGCACGCCCCGGCGGGTTATTGCACCCTTGATCCAAAATCGGCGAAATCCGTGCGTCTTCCCGAATCTTCTAACTGCTTCACTGAACTCAGATTATCCATACAATACCCCGCCTTGGCCTACGAATCCCCCGATCTGAGCGACCCGCATCACGTCATCGCCCTGTTCCGCGGCGCGGCCGAGGCGTTCCGCAGCTGCCCGCTCCGCCGGGGCAATGCGATCCACCTGCCCGACCACGGCCGACTCACCGCCACCGGCGACCTCCACGATAACGCGCTGAACTTCCAACGCCTTCTCAAATTCAGCAGGCTCGGCGAAACCAACGACTCCGGCCAACCCGTGGACGAGCACCTCGTACTCCACGAAGTCATCCACGGCCCGCCCACTTTCAGCGGCATGGATTTCTCCATCCGCATGATCGCCCGCTGTGCCGACCTCAAGCTCCGCCACCCCGGCCACTTCCACAGCCTGCTGTCGAACCACGAGCTGGCCCAGCTCCGCAACGAAGGCATCACCAAAGAAGGCATCAGCGTCTGTGATGTCTTCGACGAGGGCATTGAAAACCTCTACTCCCACGACGCCGACGAGATCCGTGAGGCGTTCAACGAATATGTGGAGTCGCTGCCGTTGGCGATCAAGTGTGCCAACGGCGTCATGATCAGCCACAGCCTGCCCGCGCCCCGGCGTATCGAGGCCTTCGATAAAACGGTTTTGGACCGCGAGCTCACCGAAGAAGACACCGCGCCCAAGGGCTCGGCCTACGATATGGTGTGGGGCCGGCACCAAAATAAAAAGATCACCGATGAACTCGCCGAGGCGTGGGGCGTGCAGGCGTTTGTCGTCGGCCACCAGCCCGCGGAGATGGGCACCGAGCCCATGGCGGACAATACGCTGATCATCGCCTCCGACCACAACCACGGCGTGGCGTTGCCGATTGATTTGTCACGCAGCTACACGCGGGACGAATTGATGGACGCGGCGATTCCGTTGGCGGGCGTGCTGCTTTGAGCTAACGCTCACTTTTCGTGATGTGTTTTTTGGGGTTGGCCGTAAGATCGTGTAACCACGTGATCACTTCTTTTGGAGACTGCTATGACACGCCCCTTCTCGTTTGCTGTTGCGCTGCTTGCTGTTGGATTGTTGGTGGTCATCGCCCAAGGCAACCCGTTGTCGCAGATCAAGCAGGCGGCGAACCAGACCCGTGACGCGGCGGAGGAAAAGTCCGAGCAAGTCGCCGAGGATGCCAAACACGACCAGGCCCAACGCGCCGCAGTTGATGGCCCGATCGACGAATCGGCCATCTACCACGCCATCGCGATGATGACACCGACCGAAGGCAACTCCACACGAGGCTGGGTCCGTTTCGACGCCGACAAGCGAGGTCTTACGGTCACCGCAAAGATCACCGGGCTCACCCCCAACCAGAAACACGGCTTCCATATCCACGAGTTCGGCGACATCTCCGATCCTCACGGCAAATCCACCGGCGGGCATTACAACCCCGAGGGGCACGACCACGCACTCCCCCAAGGACACGCCCAACACCGCCACGCCGGTGACTTGGGCAACCTTGTCGCCGATGCCCAGGGCAACGCCACCTTTACTCAAATCTTTAAAAACATCACCATCTCACACCCCGAGCACAACCCCATTCTCGGCCGGGGCGTGATCATCCACGCCAAGCGTGACAACGGCGGTCAACCCACCGGCAACGCCGGGGCACGTATCGCACAAGGCGTCATCGGTGTTGCTAACTCGAAGTAAAACCCACACGGCTACTCCGCCCAACCCTGCAAGACGACCAGGATGTTCAAGCCGTTGAACGCTGCGTGCGTCAGGTAAACCGGCAGCAAACTCCCGGTCTTCTCGTACATCCAGCCCAACACGATCCCCAGCATCATCAACCCCGGCAGCGCGTGCCACGACACCGCGCCAATGTGCACCAGCGAGAAGATCGCCGAGGCGATAAGAATGGTCGCCCAGCGGGCTTTTCGGCCGAGCACTTCCAATAGCAGCGTCTGCAGCAGCCCGCGGAACACGATCTCTTCCAGGAACGGCCCGACCACGACCGCCGTCACGATGATCGTGACCACGAGCGCGACGTCGGCGTCCTCGAGTTGCTGGAGCATCCCGTGGTTCACTTCGGGCGAGGGGTAGCCCGCCGCGGTCGCCAGGCCGTTGACCACCACCAGGGTCGCAAACGTCAGTAACACCCCCACCAGCGTTCCGATGACGGTGACGATCATGTCGCGGCCGGGCTGCCGGGGCACGAAACCCGCTTTGCGTAGCCCCGCCTCGGTCAACCATGCTTTGCAGAAAAAGAACACCGCCGCCGCGATGAGCGCCAGCGCGGAGACTTGTTGGATGCCCAGCTTCACGTTCTTGGGCCAATCGATGAACTCCCCCGCGAGCCCGACCAGCACCTTGTCGAGGAAGATCAACCCAACCAGGCCGAAGCCGATGAAGAAGTCCGCAGGATAAAAGTCCATCTCTCGCAGCGGGCCTCGGCGGAGTGCCGATCCTTTCAGCCGCCCCGTCGCCCCGAACACCGCGATGATCACCGCCCCCACCACCGCCCAAACCGCCACCGCGGGCCACGTGAGCGGCTCCGAGGATCCAAGCGTGGGTGAGGCCGAGTTGAACAAACTTTGAATCAAAATTTGGGGTTCCTGAGCGTCTAAGGCACGTTGAATGATGGGGCGAGGTTACCTAGACTAGGCGATTCGCGGTTGCACGCTTCACCGATTTGGGATTTCCATGCTCGTATTGCCGTCTTGGTCGCCGTTTTTTCAAAGCCACGTCCGTATGCAGGGTCGCGCCCTGCAACTCGCCGGGGCCGTTCAACGCCTGAAAACCACCGAAGACGACGTGCTCCTGCGGGCCGAGGTGAAGGACAACGGCGAGGTCCACACCGTCGAGATCATCAAGGAAGAAAAGCGTTACGCGGTCGCCGAATGCACCTGTGACGAATTCGCCGCGGGGTCGTTCTGCAGCCACATCTGGGCGGCCCTCTTGGACCTCAACGAACACGACACCGACGACGACCACGAAGGCGCGACCATCAGCGACCTCGCCCGGCTACGCCTCCGCGCCCCCAAGGCCCGTAAGCGTGACGACTCGGCCCGCCCGGTCCGCAGTGCCGAGCCGCAGTGGATCGGCAGGCTTTCCCTGCTCCGCCCCACCTCCGCGGAAAACGACGCCGAAAACTCCGATGCCGTGTCGATCTTCCCGACCCAGCGTCAGGTCTGCTACGTCATCCTGCCCGAGCTCTCGAACCGCCACAACGGCCTGGTCGTCGACCTGCAGCAACGCACCGCGATCGCGTCGGGCTGGAGCAAACCCAAGCCGTTGCGCATCGGTCTAGACACCATCGACACCCTCGCCGACAAGGCCGACCGCGAGCTGGTCAGCATGATGCTCGGCGCGACCTGGGTCACCCAGAACGAAGCCAGCCAGAGCTACCGCCTGGACCGCGGCCACCACACCTACCGCATCGCCCCCGGCAGCCAGCGCATGCTGCTGCAACGCCTGATCGCCACCGGCCGATGCTTCGTCGAGCTCGACGAAGACGAAACCAACAACCGCACCAACCAACGCCCCCTCCGCTGGGCCGGCAACGATCAGCCGTGGAAGCTGTAGATGGTCGCACGCCAAGGCGCGGGCGAGTTGCTGGTCGACCTGCAACTGCGTCGCGCGGGCAAGCGCATCGCCGTGACCGACCCCGAGATCGTGCTCGGCGGACGCGATGGCCTGCTCGTCAACACCAACCCGGTCGAAGCGACCACCGGCAAATCCGGCCGATCGCGTTTCCCCTACGCCTTGGCCGCGCCGTTTGACGACCGCGATGCGTACCGCTGGGTCAGCCAGTTCCGTGACCACCGCTATGCAGATGACGATGCGGTCGCGGCAGACGAGGCGACCGAAGCGCTCGACGAGCCGATCAGCCCCTCGGCCTTGCGCATCCCCGCTGACGATGTGCCGCGTTTCCTCGAACGGCTTTACCTGCTGCCGCAACTGCCCGAGTTGGACCTGCCCGAAGGCATGGGCCGTGAAGAGCAGCTGATCGAGCCGGCCCCGCACCTGGATTTGTACAGCCCCGGCTCGGCCGAGGCCGCCGAGCTCATCTCGGGTAGCGGCAAAAGCAGCCTGGTCGCGCGGGTGTGGTTCGACTACGCCGGTCAACGCATCAACCCCGCCCGCAAGGGACGCTTCGTCCCCGTGGGCCCGGCCAAGCCCGCCGCCGCGGCGACGGCCACGGGCGACGAAGCCGCGAAGCCCGCGGTCGTGGGCGCCGCCGACGAAACCGACGAAGAAACCGCGCAGCAAACCGCAGTCGCCGTGGAAGACGCCGAGGTCGCCGACACCGAATCGGCCGACGTCGTCGAGAACCTCGAAGACGCCAGCCCCGACGAAAAGCTCATCCGCCGCAACCTCCGTTCGGAGCGCGAAGCCATCGCCGCGACCGCGGGCCTCGGTCTGCGTCACACCGCTTCGCCTACTGGCGACGTGCTGCTGGTCAGCCCCAAGCAGATGCCGCGGGCCGTGGCGTCGTTGCTCGCTGAGGGCTGGATCATCTCGGCCGACCAGAAGATCGTCCGCGCTGCCGGGCCGCCCGCCCTGTCGATCGCCTCGGGCATCGACTGGTTCGAGCTCCGCGGCAAAGTCACCTATGAACAAACCGACGGCACCGAGCAGGAGTTCACCCTGCCCGAGATCCTCGCCGCCGCCCGCTCGGGTCAGAACATGATCACCCTCGGCGACGGCAGCCAAGCACTGCTCCCCGAGCAGTGGCTCGACGAGCACGGCCTGCTCACTGCGCTCGGCCAAATCGAAGGCGACCACCTCCGCTTCAAGTCCTCGCAAGCCGCGATGCTCGACGCTCTGCTCGACGAGAAAGACCTCGTCGAGATCGACGACCGCTTCAAGCAGGCCCGCGAACGCCTCAAGCAGTTCGAAGGCATCAAGCCGCTCGACCCCGCCCCGGAATTCGGCGGCAAGCTCCGCTCCTACCAGTCCGAAGGGCTGGGTTGGCTGGCGTTCCTCCGCGAGTTCGGCATGGGCGGCATCCTGGCCGACGATATGGGCCTGGGCAAAACCGTTCAGGTCCTGGCGATGATCCAGGGCCGTACGCTCGGCCACGCCGACCACATCGACCCGCCGTTCTTGCTCAGCGATGACGACGACAAGGTCGCGCCCAGCGCCTCCAAGGCCAAGAAGAAGCCTTCGCTCATCGTGGTGCCGCGCTCGGTGATCTTCAACTGGCTCGACGAAGCCCAGAAGTTCTGCCCCGAACTCAAGGTCCTGGCCTACTCCGGCCCCGACCGCGCCGCGATGGTGCCCAAATTCGAAGACTACGACCTGGTCGTCACCAGCTTCGGGCTGATGCGTCGCGACATCGACAAACTCAAGGAAAAAGAGTTCGACTACGCCGTGCTCGACGAAGCCCAGGCGATCAAGAACCCCTCGTCGCAGTCCGCCAAGGCCGCCCGCCTGCTGCAAGCCAACCACCGCCTGGCCCTCACCGGTACGCCGGTGGAGAACCACCTCGGCGACCTCTGGTCGATCTTCGAGTTCCTCAACCCCGGCATGCTCGGCGCCAACGCCCGGTTCAGCGACCTGGTCCGCGGGGCCTCGAGCAACGCCGCGGCCGACAAACTCAACACCCCGGTCAACGACGAGGGCCAGGCCGTCATGGTCGACAACGGCGAAGACTCGCCCGAAGACGAAGACTTCTACCTGCCCGAAGAGCAGAAGAACGACGCCAAAGCCGACACGGTCGCTCAAGTCGCCGCGGCATTGCGTCCGTTCATCCTGCGTCGCACCAAGACCCAGGTGCTCGACGACCTGCCCGCCAAGACCGAGCAGACCATCATCTGCGAGATGGAGCCCGCCCAGCGTAAGGTCTACGACCAGATGCGCAAGTACTACCGCGGCACCCTGATGAAACAGCTCGACGACACCCCCGCCAACAAGAACAGCAAGGGTGGCGAAGACGCGTCGGGCAACGGCGTGGGCAAGTCGGCGTTCATGGTGCTCGAAGCGCTGCTGCGTCTGCGTCAAGCCGCGTGTCACCCCGCCCTGATCGATAAGGAAGGCCTCGACGCGGGAGACGAGAACACCCCCTCGGCCAAGCTCGACACGCTCAGCGAGATGCTCGCCGAGGTCATCGACGGCGGCCAAAAAGCCCTGGTTTTCAGCCAATTCACCTCGATGCTCTCGCTGGTCCGCAAACGCCTCGACGAGCTCGGCATCCGCTACGCCTACCTCGACGGCCAGACCCGCAACCGCAAACAGGTCGTCGAGCAGTTCCAGGAAGACCCGGACCTGCAGGTGTTCTTGATCTCGCTCAAAGCCGGCGGCGTGGGCCTGAACCTTACCGCGGCGGAGTACGTTTTCATCCTCGACCCGTGGTGGAACCCCGCCGTCGAAGCCCAGGCGATCGACCGGACCCACCGCATCGGCCAGACCAAGCCGGTCTTCGCCTACCGCATGATCTGTGAAGACACCGTCGAGCAGCGCATCATCGAACTGCAGCAACGCAAGCGTAAGCTCGCGGATGCGATCGTGGGCGGACAGCAAAACCTCTTGCAAAGTCTGACCCGCGACGACATCGAGCAGTTGTTGTCTTAGGCTAATCGTCGCTTCACGACATGCTGGCTCACCACGAAGCCCCGTCGTAGTAATCGTAATTAATAAGCTCTTGAAGCGAATGCGGGTATCTGTATATGCTCGTCCCTAAACGATCCATTAGATTGTCCAAAAGACGCATCTCGTCATCGTAATACCATTCGACGCGTCCATTGCTAAACGCTACGGGCACTCCGTTATTAAAACGGTCTGGGCGGCCAATAACGATGGGCCGATTCTTCGGATACTCTCGATGAATCAATCCACCGAAAATCATGTAATCGGAGTGCAAGCGCAGCCATTCTTCTTGCGACCGTTCGGTCATCCTCTGAAAGTCTTCGGGGTAGGTCGCCCCCTGGGGGTGTGATGGCGACTGGAGCTCGCCCAACGCGATGTATCCTTGCGCTAATACATCGCTGATACTTTTAGGCAGGAAAAGCTTTTCGTCTTCATCACCCGGGAATAGCTCCACGTCTTCGGGGATCTGCGTAGCCTGCGCATAATCAAACATAACTTGACGGATTTCGAGAGCCCGATCAAGTGATTGCTTTTGGTCTTCATTGAGATTTCTGGTTGCGGATGAGTGTGCCAAGGCAGCGGTACTCACTTTGAACAGCGGAAGGGGCTCGGCGGCCATGAGCTCCGCTTCTTGGGTTAACCGCGATATGCTTCGGCTGGTTTGATGCTGTAGCATCAGGTCGAGATCGGTCACTTCGTCTGAAAACACCCACTGCGATACACCATCGGCAAACACCACCGGCACACCGTTATCGAAACGGCCGAGTTTGCCAAAGACCATGATCGAGTCCTGCTCAGATTTGGGGGACACGCCGGGTACGATCACGTAGTCGCTGTGTTCTCGAGCCCAGTTGGCTTGTTCCTCAATCGACAAACTGCCGAAATTCTGCGGAACCCGGCTCCCCTTATAATCCATGGGCGACTGAGTGAGCTCGATCGGAAAATAGCCCGCAGCAATTAAAACACCGATGTCATTAGAGTGAAAGCGGTATATAAAGTTTGACTGGTCGTGATCGACAATGGCTCGGTGTATGACCTGGGCCTGTTCGTAGCTGGCTATTTGTTGGGAGGTCACCCGCGCTGCCCCGAAGGCGGAAATCAGGATCACCCAGAACAATACGCCCACCAAAATACCCACACCGCCTGTGATGACTCCTGCGATGGCAAAACTCTTACCTTCGTATGGCTGGCCGGGTTGACCTATCGCGCGGATCGCCACGATCCCCAGCACTACACCCGCGATCGAGATCACGATCCCGATGCCCACGCAGCCCATCACCATCCCCACAATCCCCAACACAAACGCAGCGATGGCCCGCCGCGAGAGCTTAGCTGTTGAAGTTTCCGCGGACGC
Source organism: Planctomycetota bacterium (assembly GCA_039194345.1). Lineage (GTDB taxonomy): Bacteria > Planctomycetota > Phycisphaerae > Phycisphaerales > Phycisphaeraceae > Algisphaera. Next base: position 6,556 of record JBCCWB010000071.1, on the reverse strand, counting down.
TGGGTAAGCCCATGCCTCGGTTTCTCTGACTGTCGAGGGCTCGTTCATGACGCGACTAGAAATGTCAAAAACAGAAACAAATAGAAAACGAATACTTACGGCGTCGAGCCCATCGCCTCGGCGTCTTGGATCAGCTCGGCCATCGTCTTGCCGGTCTGGGTGAGCAGGTCTTGTTCGATCTGAGCGATGTTGGTTTCCCAGGTCGTGGATCCATCGTTACGGGCCACCGGAATGCCGCGGCCATCGAAACGATCAGGTTTGCCGAAGAGGGCGATCTCCTGGTAAGCGAGGGAGTCCTTGAGGCCGGGGACCAACACAAAATCGGCGTATTGGCGGACCCAGTCGGCTTGTTCATCCAGGGTCAGCGTGTAAAAGTTATTGGGGACATCGCCGCCGACCGAGTCCATGGGCGACTGGGTGTACTCGGCGGTGAAGAAGTTGCCCTTCAACAACTCGCCGAGGTCCGCGGTCATCGGCCGGTCGCCGTTGGCGTCGGCGGGCTGACTCATCGCGTGCGTGATCATCGCTTGATGGATACCGCGGGCCTGGGTGTTGCTGGCCATCTGGCGGGCCGTGCTCCGGGCTGCGCCGAGGGCGGGAAGAAGAATGCCGATCATCAAGGCGATGGGCATGAGCACAATAGCCAGGCTGCTGAACACGATCCCGCCGATCGCCAGGCCCTTGCCTTTTCCGGGGTTGCCGGCCTTGCCGATCTGGTTGACCGCGATGATCCCGAGGATCAGCCCGGCGATCGCGAGGAGCAACCCGATGCCGATGATACCGGTGAGGAAGCCGATAATGCCCAACACCAACGAGCCGATCGCCATGCCGGAGGTTGTGTTGGCCAGCGGATTATCCGTGTCCTGCGGGACGGGCGGAGGGTGTTCCATATTTTGAATCCCAGAAATATAGAAAGGAGTAATGCCTCAAGGCGACGCGGCCAGCTTACGTCGTTCGGAGACCCGTTGCCACCCCAGCTCACCCGAAAAGGGTTTTGGATTACGCAAATTTGACGGAAACCCTTTGCCCCACGTCCCGGGAAGGGCTATGGTAGAGAAAGAGAAACGCGATACGTCCTCCTGCTAGCGTGTCGCTGGGGAACCAGCTTCAGACTCAAACTCAAAACATTGGCCTCCTTCCACATGAACCCCTTCACCCCGGGTGCGTGTGCGTGTTTGTGTTAGTGGGTGACTGATACAGGGTTTCAATCGTGACCAACATCTACGTCGGCAACCTGCCCTACTCCGTCGAGGAGGAGGACTTGGTCGAATACTTTAAACAGTGGGGACCTGTAGAACGGGCCACACTGGTCTTCGATCGCGAGACGGGCAGGCCGCGGGGCTTCGGATTCGTCGAAATGGACGACGCCGAGTCCGCCCAGCAAGCCATCGAAGAGGCCCACGGAAAGGAATTCCAGGGCCGCCCGCTCACCGTCAACGAGGCTCGGCCCCGTGGCAGTGGGCGGGGCAACACCAGCGGCTACGCAACGCGTTCCAACAACAAACCGCCTACTTTTAGCACGCCGTCCACCCCGCCTCCGACGCAAAACGGGTACAGCAACAGCTCGCCCACGCCGATGCCTCCCCGAGACACCCCACGCTCGGCTGACGCGCAGGCCCAAAGCCCCGGCGGAGCGGGCTATTCGAATCAGATTTACCAGTAATCCCCCGACTCACACGCCGGGCAGCGGCACGAACTCATCGATCGTTAAACCGAAGCCCGACAGAGCCTGAGGGGTAAACGGGTGGTTGGTGATGAGTCGGAGGTGCCGCACCCCCAGATTCCGCAGCACCTGAGACCCGATGCCGTAGTCCATGGTGTTGCGTGGCGGGGAGACACCCGGGGTTTCCTGCGATTCACCAAGTCGAGGGCCGTCTTTGGGCTCGGCAGCACCCGACCCGCCCAACGGCACGGGCGTCTGCAAACGCTTGAGCAGGCCCTTGCCCATGCCTTCGTGACGGAGGTAAACCACCGCCCCTTTGCCTGCATCCTGGATCATCTTCATCGATTCACCCAGCGTCTGATGCGAGGGCTGCTGAGCATCGCCGAACACATCGCCGAGCAGGTTCTGGCTGTGCATCCGCACCAATACCGGTTCATCACAATCGATCGGTTCGTTGACGCCATCGACCTGCCCGAGGTCCCCGCAGACCAGCGCGACGTGCGGGAACGGGTCGACGACCGAGCGGAAGGCGACCAACGTCCAATCGCCGAACTCGTTGGTGAAGGGGATGGTGTCGATCCGCTCGACCAAAAGATCACGCTGCATGCGGTATTCGATCAGCTCGGCGACAGAGCAGGACTTGATGTTGTGCTTGGCACAGAGCTCGTCGAGCTGGGCTTGGCGGGCCATGGTGCCGTCGTCGTTCATGACCTCGATGCCCACGCCCACGGGACGCAGCCCGGCGAGTCGGCAGAGGTCGGTGATGCCTTCGGTGTGCCCAGTGCGGACCAGCACGCCGCCGTCGCGGGCCCGGAGCGGCTGGATGTGGCCCGGCCGGTCGAGGTCAGTCGGCAGGGTCTGCGGGTCGGCCAGCGTGCGGATGGTCTGAGCCCGCTCGCCCGCCGAGACGCCGGTGGTGATGCCGAAGCGGGCGGTGGCGTCGACGGTGATGGTGTAGGCGGTGCCGCGCTGGGTGGTGTTGACCGCGGCCTGCGGCGGGAGCTCAAGCTTGTCGCAGGTCGCGCCGTCGAGCGCGACAAACAGCATGCCCCGGCCCTCGGAGAGCATGAAGTTGATCACCTCGGCGGTGCAGAACTCGGCGGCGCAAACCAGATCGCCCTCGTTTTCGCGGTCTTCGTCGTCGGTGAGTACAACGATCTTGCCGTCACGCAGGTCTTGGAGGATGTCGGGGATGGGGTGGGTCATGAGGGGGTGCAGGATAATAGGCCAAGGCGATCGCGGAGCTTAGGAGACGCGGAGACGCGGAGCAAGGCGTTTACTGTTCTTTCTGCGAATTGGATACGCGCGACACGCCGTCTTTCAACAATTCAACCTCGAAATTAATGACCAGACCCAGTGTGTGTCCCGTGGCTTTGAGGTATGCCACCACCTGTCTGCGGTATTTACTTGGTGCGGATTCTGCCGCCTTAAGCTCGACCACGAGGCAATTCTTAATCAGCAAGTCGATCCGCCCTTCTCCCACGGGCTTGTCTTTGTATTTGAGAACGACAGGAACCTCAGACTCGAATTCGATCCCCCGTAATCCCAATTCAACCATCATCGACTTGTGATAGGTCGATTCTTTGAACCCCGCGCCAAAGGCCCGATGGACTTCGATCGCCGCTCCAATCACCGCAGTTACCAGTTCATCGGTATCTTCCATCGTTACCCTCGGAAATTCTCCGCGTCTCCGCGTCTCACAAGCTCCGCGATCGCCTTTTACCCCAACACGGCCCCAGGCCCCAAACGCAGGACGGTCTTCGGTGTGAAGGGGAAGTCGGCGAGGAGCGAGTGCACATCCTCGACCGTCACGGCTATCAGCTTGGCGAGCTCTTCATCCAGCGGGGTATAGGCGCCCTGGTAGCTCCATTGCACGCCGAGCGCCTGCATCCGGCCCGCGGGGCGTTCGCCTTGCAGGGTCGCTTGGGTGGCGAGCTTGTTTTTGGTGCGCATGACTTCGTCTTCGGTGATGTCCTTGGCCTGGACGACCGCATCGAGGACTTCCATCAGCTTGGTTTCGACCTGCTCGGCCCGGGCGGGGTCGCAGCTGGCGTAGGCGAGGTAGGCCCCGGTGCCGTCCTGGGGCATGAAGCTGAAGTCGGCTTCGTCGGCGAGGCCCGGATCGATGATCGACCAGTACAGCCGTGAGCCTTCATGGTCGCCCAGCACATCCGCCAAGACCTTCGCGGCGTAACGCCGATCGTCCTGAGCGCTCGGCGCGGGGCAGAGCATGCCCAGGTAGTGTCGGCTGAGCTTCTCGTCCGACACACTGGCCGCCTTCTCCACGGGGCAAGGCTCGGCGTAGTCACGGACCGCCCCCGTCGCGGGCCAGTCGGCACAGAGGGTTTCAACATCCGCCACCAGCTTTTCAAAGTCGATCTTGCCCGCCGCGGCGACGACGATGTTGTCCGGGCTGTAGCGGTGCTCGAAGTACGCCCGCATCTGGTCGGCGGTCAGCGCCTTGATCGTGTCGGTGGTTCCTAGCACGCGGAAACCCAGAGGGTGGTCGCTGCCCTGCCCATCACGGAAATAGTCTTCGAGCAGCTTGTCCTGCAGCACCCACTCGGGCCGATCGTCGTACATCCCGATCTCTTCAAGGATGACGTTCTTCTCCATGTCGAAGTCTTCGGTGCGCAGGGCCGGCCGGAGCATGTCGCCGATGAGGTCGGTCGCTCTCGGCAGGAACTCGGGCAGCACGTGGGCGTAGTACACGGTCTGCTCGTGGCTGGTGTAGGCGTTGTAGTTGGCGCCGAGCTCGTCGAACTCGCGGTTCACATCCTCAGCCGTTCGGCGGGCGGTACCTTTGAACATCATGTGCTCGAGGAAGTGGGAGACGCCCATCACTTCGGGGGTCTCGTCGCGGGCCCCGGCCTTCACGAAGAAGCCGATCGCGGCGGTGTGGGCGTCGGGGTTCACCTCGGCGATGACGGTGAGCTGGTTGGCGAGGGTGTGCTGGCGGAATTGGATCGACATGCGGGTAGTGTAGGTCTTCGTCGGGATCAGGGTTTCTGCCGGTATTGGGTGGGCGATTCGCCGACGAACTTCTTGAATTGACGGGAGAAGAAAAACGCATCGGAATAGCCCAGCGCCTCGGCGATCTGCGCAACGCTCATCCGAGTCGCCCGCAGGAGGTGGCGGGCCCTATCGAGCCGGGCCTTGATCATGGCGGCTTGGGGCGTGTCCCCGGTGATGCTGCGGAAGATGCGGCTGAAGTGGTCGGGGCTGTAGCCGGTGTCTTCCGCGAGCTCGGCCACACGGAGCTGATGCCCGGGCTTTTCGTGGATCATCACTAGGGCACGCTGGACCACGGCCCGGTGTACGTGCATCTCGCTCGACGACGCGTTCGCGGTTTCGTAAATCGTGTGATGCTCCAGGTCCAGGAGCAGCCCGCGGAGCAACGCCGCCGCCACCGGGTCGTCGTTCCCCGCCTGCCCCGACGGCCGGGCATAGTGGCGTTCACGCAAGCGGCGAGAGACCGCCTCGGCAAGCCCCAGATCTGGCACGCTCATCACCCGTGGCGGTAACGCATCCCCCGGCAAGCGCCGGCTCTCGGAATCCAGCAAGTCAAAGTGCATCGCATCCACGCAGAGACGGTCGTCGAGGTCCTGCTCGGCCTCGTACCGGCTGCCCGAGCGGGCCACCACCGCCACCCCGCGACGCAGCTCAAACTCCTCGCCATCACAACGCATCCACCCCCGCCCGCCCAAGATCATGAAAAGGTCCAGGTCCTTGAGCTGACGCGACCACTCCGGGCCGATCGACCAGCCCGGCTCGGGGTAGGTACGGAGGCATTGATTCACCTCCCAACGAACATTGGAATCGGACCAGTGCATTTGATTCTCGTATCAACCTATGGATAAATCAATGATATGAGACAAAATAGTACTCAGCATCAAAAGAACATCAACCCACAGCCGGAATAACACATGGATAGCCAATCCCTCAGCCAGCCACATATCGACCACCACGGGCCACAGGACTACCCCGAGAATTTGTACACCGCGACGCGGACCGCTGAGCTTCTGCCCGACCTATCGGCGGTGGATGACGCGGCGCTGCGGCACTTCGAGGACAAGGGCTACCTGGCGTTTGAGAAAGCATTCGACGCCCAGGCCATCGCCGATGCCACCGCAGCGATCGACGACCTGACGATGGGCCGTAACCCCGAGTTCACCAACATCATGTTTGAATCGTCCGCGGCGGACGTCGATGTGGATGAACTCGATGACATCGCCCGTGCGGAACTGGTCCGGAAACTCACCGCGTTCGCGCGCTATGACGCTCGCCTGGAAGCGATCGTACGAAACCCCGCTCTTCTGAATCTCATACAAATCCTGGTGCGCGACGAGCCGACCTGTGTGCAGGAGATGGCCCTGCTCAAACCGCCGGGCGGTGGTCGTGAAAAGCCCTGGCACCAGGACCACGCCTACTTCGACTACCCCGAAGGTACGCGCATCGCCGGGGTGTGGATCGCATTGGACGAGGCCCGCTTGAACAACGGCTGCATGCACCTGGTCGAGTCGACGCACAAGGAAATCATCCCTCACTTCAATCGGCGGGACTGGCAGATCTGTGACACCCACGTCATGAGTCGCCCGACGGTCGCCGTGCCGTTGCCACCGGGTGGGGCGTTGGTGTTCTCGGGCTTGCTGATGCACGGCACCCCGGCCAACTTCAGCGAACACCCGAGACGCGCACTGCAGTTCCACTACACCGGCCAAAGCACCGAGAAGTGCGACACCGAAACCCGCCTCGCGCTCTTCGGCAGCGAGGGCCGTGACGTGGAGTGCTAGGCTGGCGCTGTCCAACTCCAGCGGCTCGACGGGAGGGCGCGGCGCCAGCCCGGCCCCCCAGGTTGTGCGGCACACCGCACGGCCGGAGCCGCCCCCCCCC
>JBCCWB010000070.1:0-16946 GCA_039194345.1 Planctomycetota bacterium | reverse complement strand
CTGGAAGCCAGCCACCCGGTCAGCAAGCGTGAGTCCAAGGCTCGCGAGCTATTCATCGAGGCGCTTTGCCACCAAAAAGACGACCCGGTCAAAGCTCACGACCTCGCCAACGAAAGCCTGGCCGCGTCGCTGGACGGCAGCGAAGAGTTGGCCCTGGCGCACTCGGAGTTGCTTCTGAACCGCCGAAAAGAAACCGGGTCTCTGCCCAAAGCCCCGATTGGTTGCGGGGTGGCGTTGGATCAGGGGGACGACCGATTGCGTGCGGGGCTGGACGCGAGTTTCGACTACGTCCAGCTGCCCCTGCCTTGGAAGCAGCTGTCGCCCGAAGAAAACGAATATCGCTGGGACGAGATGGATGCTTGGGCTGCTTGGGCCGCCCAGCAAGGCAAACCGGTTATCGCTGGTCCGGTGGTCAGTTTTGAGCCTGCCTGCCTGCCTGATTGGTTGTACATCTGGGAGCACGACTATGACACCGTTCGTGACCTCATCTACGAACACATTGAGCGGGTAGTTACTCGCTACAAAAATGTGGTCTCGGCTTGGAATATCGTCTCCGGGCTACACGTCAACAGCCACTTTACGTTCAATTTTGAACAGCTCATGGACCTGACCCGCATGTCCACGATGCTGGTGAAAAAGATTCATCCGCAAGCGTCGGTCATCGTCGAACTGCGTCAGCCCTTCGGCGAGTACTACGCACAAAACCCGCGCTCGATCCCGCCGATGATGTATGTGGATTTGCTGATCCAGTCGTCGATTCAGTTCGACGCCTTCGGCCTCCGTTACCCGATGGGGCAGGCGGTCGATGGACAGTACACCCGTGATTTGATGCAGATCAGCTCGATGCTGGACCAGTTCGCGGGTTTCGGCAAGCAGGTGTTTTTGACGGTAAGTGCGCCGAGTGAGCCGGTGACCGAGATGATGATCGCCTCAACCAAAAGCGAAGAGCCGGTGGATCCGAATAGCGGTTATTGGCGGCGCCCGTGGTCACCCGTGGTGCAGGGGCATTGGCTCGAAGCGGTCATGCAGATCGCTATGAGCAAGCCTTACATCGAAGGTGTTTGCTGGCAAGACTTGGTGGATCACGCCAATATTGAATTGCCGCTTGGCGCATTAGTCAGCGATGACCAGCAACCCAAGGTCGCGTTTAAACGTTTGGTGAACTTCCGCCGTAACCTCGGTTTGCCGACGCACCAGGCCGACCCCGTTTCCCCTCAGCCGGATTCGGTCTGATCCCATGACGAGCAGCGAATTATCCGGGATATCAAGAACGCCGTGCCGACGATCGATGGTGTTGGCGATGGGGCTGTTGGCTGGGATGTGGGTGGGGGTAACCGGATGGCGGCTCGGGCACCCGCCTAGTGCGGGCCCATTGACTCCCCGGGACCCCGCTTTCCGGGTGGATCTCAACCGGGCGGACCCGGCTACCCTGCAGCTCTTGCCGGGGGTGGGCCCAGGTCTCGCCGCAAATGTGATTGACTATCGAGAAGCAAACGGCCTTTTTAGCTCCATCGCGGACTTAGAAGGAGTCAAGATGGTCGGCCCGGTCCTTCGCGCACGGATCGAGCCGTGGGTGACCGTCGAGTAAATCCCACGAGGGGAATCCTGCGTCAGTTCGACCCGGGATTCAGGACGCGTTGGGCATCCGGCGGCGGGGGCGGAGCCCGGCGTTGATCGCGCCGGGCACCGGCTGAAACGGCGTCTGGGCCGTCTGCTTTTGCTCCACATCCGCTAGGTCAACCTGCTGGCGGCTCCGCGTCCGGTTGAGGGCGAATGCGGAAGCAGCAGCGGGTTTGGCCGCCGGTTGCTCGGCGGGGCAGTTAAGGCGGAGTTGGCCCGCATAAGTCACCCCTTGGGCGGTCAGGAGGTGGCCCGTATCCAGGGCACCTTCGATGGCCGAGCCGACCATCAGTTCGGTGATGTTGGCAACCGTGACATCGCCTGCGATACGTCCCGCGGTGCGGAGCGATTCGGCGTTTAGGTCGCCGAGGATGATGGCGTCTTCGGTGAGTTCGACGTGGGCGGAAGAGTAAACGCTGCCGGTGACTTTTCCGGCGATGACAGCGTCCTGGTCGAGGCGTAGATCGCCCTGAACCTGAGCGGCTGCTCCCAGGGCGGTGGCGAGTGGTGAACTGGACATGTCTTGATCTCGATTTTTGAACTAATTACTGAAACCCCCCGCCTCTCGCCTTTTCGCTTTCGCAGAAGGGCGATGACGGCTGACAACTATCATCGGGCCAAAGCTCAGGATTTCATGACTATCGGACGTGGGCTTATTCGAGGCTCAAATTGGCATCGTGTAGGCCCGGCGGGGGTGGAGATTTGATGCTCGGATGAGGTAATCCTGGACTCAGGTTATCCCTGATTTGTTTAAGGCGAATTTTCAAAGGCCTTTACACGAATCGTGGTTCCTCAAGCCCGTGGCCTCGCCGCGTCGATAACTAATACGGAGCGGGAGATCTAGGAAAGAGAGACGGTTTTGCTATGGGACAAATTACCTCAAGCACCGGCCTGATCAGTGGCCTGGACACCGAGAGCATCATCAATCAGCTGATCGCGATCGAATCTCGGCCCAAGGTCCAGATCGAGCAGCGCAACAGCGTGCTCACGGCCCAGCAGACCGCGTATCAAACCGTTAACGCCCAGCTTCTGTCGTTGAAGAACGCCTCGTCGCGGATCGTCTCGGACGATGTGTATGACGCCACCCAAGCCTCCAGCAGCAACGAGGCCGTCGCAACGGTATCGTCCAGCGTGGGGGCGGCGGTGGGTAACTACTCGCTGACGGTCCGTCAGCTCGTGGGTAGCCAACAGACCATCTCCCGCGGTTTTGCCGACAGCGACGCAACCTTCATCGCACCACAGGGCGGCGTGCTTACATTCAACCGCGGCGAAGCACGGCTCGACCGCGAGACCAGCCTGGCAGAGCTCAACGGTGGAGAGGGAGTCGAACGCGGCTTCATCCGCATCACCGACCGGTCTGGCAGCACCGCGGTGGTTGATCTGACCACGGTCGTCTCCGTGAACGACGTGGTGGATGAGCTCAACCGCGCGACGGGCGTCAACATCCTCGCGGAGATCGAAGGCGACTCGCTGAAGATCACCGACGCCTCCGGCCAGGCTGTGAACGATCTGATCATCCAGGACGTCGGCTCGGGCTCGACCGCCACCAGCCTCGGCTTGGTGGGCAGCTCGGGCACCGGCGAGATCACCGGCACCGCGATCAACACCGTCGGCAAAGACACCTACGTCTCCACCCTCAACGATGGTAACGGTATCCGCAGCGTGTCGGGCGTAGATGACTTGAACATCACCACCAACGGCGGCGGCAGCTTCGACATCAACCTTTCCAACGCTCTGACACTCGAAGACATCGTTGACACGATCGAGACCGCCACCGCGGGCGACGTCACCGCGACCTTCAACACGGATGGGACGGGTCTGACGCTGACCGACAACACCGGCACGGGCGCTGGCTTTGCGGTGACCAACCTCAACGACTCCAGGGCGGCCCTGGACCTGGGCATCCTCGGCAGCGACGACAACAACGACGGCGACATCGTCGGCGGCCGGGTGATCTCCTCGATCAACTCCAAGCTGCTCGGCGCCTTGCGGGGCGGCCGGGGCCTGCTCGCCTTTGGCGGCGAGCCGTTTGCGCCGCTGGACACCACGACCAACCTGGCCGACCTGTTCCAGGGCACGGGCGTCACGACCGCGGCGGGCAACGACATCAACATCACCCTGCGTGATGATGCCGACACGACCTTCGGCGTCGATCTCGACGGCCTTACCACCGTGCAGGACTTCATCGATGCGGTGGATACCGCCACCTCCGGCCAAGCCACCGTGACGGTCGACGGCCAATCCTTGGTCATCACCGACAACACCGGCGGCTCGGGCAACTTCATCGTGGCCAACGCGGGTAACTCCTCGGCCGTATCGGAGCTGGGCCTGGGCGTGAACGCCGGGGTGACTTCGGTGAGCAGCCGGGACCTCGATCCCTCGGGTGTTTCGGGCACCGGTGCGGTCATCGATATCACCAATAGCGCGGGCACCCTCACAAGCGTAGACCTCTCGGCAGCCCAGTCGATCGACGACATCCTCGACATCATCAATGCCGCGGGCGCGGGTGTCCGGGCTGAGCTGAACAATGCGGGCACCGGGTTCAAGCTGACCGACACCGCGGGGGGGCTAAACGACTTGCAGATCGCCGATGGCGCGGGCGGGGTGCTGGCGACTCAGCTCGGATTGACCGGGGTATACGAAGACGGTGAAGTCGATGCAGGGCCCTTGGGTTACCAATACGTCAACGAAGGGTCTCGGCTGGACAACCTGGGCATCACCCGCGGCCGATTCACGATCCGCGACTCGGACGGCCGAACGGCCACCGTCGACCTAACCCAGGGCAACGAGCAGACCATCGGCGACGTGATCACCGAGATCAACTCGCGTGGTTTGGCGATCGTGGCGAGCGTGAACGACAACGGCGACGGCCTGGTCCTTGAAGACACCGGCAGCGGGGCGGTGGGCATCAGCATCGAGGAAGACGGCTCCACCACCGCGGCGGACCTGGGCATCCTTGGCGACTACGCCGCAGGGGCGAACATCGACGGCAGCTTCCGTCAGACGATCACCGTGGATTCCACCGACACGCTGGAAAGTCTGGCTCTGAAAATCACCAACGCCAAGGTGGGCGTGAGCGCGACCGTGATCAACGATGGCTCACCGGGCGCTCCGTATCGCCTAAGCTTGTCGTCCGACAAGGCGGGCACCGGTGGCGCGTTCACGCTCGACGACGGCGGGCTGGGCCTTGAGGTCAGCAACGTCGCCACCGCGCAGGACGCGGTGGTGTTCTACGGCGGCGACGACCCCGCGAGTGCCCTGGTCGTGACCTCCAAGAGCAACACCGTCGACAACCTCATCGACGGCGCTTCGATTAGCCTGCTTGCGACATCCGACGATCCGATCCAGATCACCATCAGCGACGACCCCGAGGCGATCACCTCGGCGGCCCAGGCTTTTGTCAGCAGCTTCAACGGCCTGGTCGATTCGATCAATGAATTCGATAACTACAACGCCGAGACCGAAGAACGCGGCTTGCTATTAGGCGACTCGGCACTGGCGCGGCTGCGGACTTCGATCTACAACGCGGTCATCGGGGCCAACACCGGCTTGAGCGGCCAGTTCAATTCCTTGGCCCAGATCGGTATCCGCGTCGGTTCCGGTGCTCGGCTGCAACTCGACAACGAGAGGTTCCAAGCCGCGCTCGCGTCTGACCCCGATGGCGTGCGTGAGCTGTTCACCTTTGAACAGTTTGAGGTGGACCCCGAGACCGGCGAAGACACCGAAGTGGTGGTTGCCCGTGGCGTGGGCGTCGAGATCGATCAATTACTCGAACGCCTCACCGACAGCACCGACGGCATCCTCGAACGCCAGGTCCAGATCCTTCAGGATCAGATCGATCTGAACAACCGCCGTATCGAACAGGTTGATGCCACGATCGCGGATAAACAGGAACGCCTCCAACGCGAGTTCAACAACCTTGAATTCACCTTGGCGGGCCTTCAGGACCAACAGGCGGCCCTGCAGGGACTCAGCGCCCAGCAAGCGCAGAATCAGCAGCAGTGATCGGTGAATCGCCGCTCTAAAGTGGGGCCGATAATCATTTTGCCGTAAAAGCGGACTCAGGTTTTCCCCGGTGGTTCGTCGATAGCATCTGGGCATGAATAACAACGCTCCCAACCCGTATCTCCGCACGAAGATCATGACGGCCAGCCCCGAAGAACTGCGCCTACTTCTCTTTGACGGCTGCCTCAAGTTCTGCCGCCAGGGCGAGCACGAGCTCAAGCAAGATAAGCCCAACTTCGAAGCGATTTACGAAAACTTCATGCGGGCACAGAAGATCGTGCTCGAGCTCAGCACCAGCCTGAATCACGACGCCAACCCCGAGCTCTGCGAAAAGCTCAGCGCGTTGTACACCTACGTCTACCGCCTCCTGGTCGACGCCAACCTCGAACGCGACGTGGCCAAGGCAGGCGAAGCCATCCAGCTGCTCGAATACGAGCGCGAGACATGGCAACTCATGATGCAGAAGACCGCACAGGCCCAGGGCCAAGTTGCGGGCACCATCACCGACGCAGGTGCTCAGCAGACCGCGATGAGCAGTCTGTCAAAGTCGGCCTGACCGCTGCCGTCACCACCGAAATGAACAAACGCCCCGGCTTTGAATGCCGGGGCGTTGTTAATTGATTGTCTGTACGGATCACGATGCGTCAAAGCCCAACCGCTTCACGGGCACGTGCGACGAGCTTGGACAAAACCTCGTTGGCTTGCTCGGCTCCGCTACGCAGAACAGCTTCGACATACCCCGGGTCATCCATGAGCTTCTCGCGGCGTTCACGGGCCTCGCCGAAGTGGTCGAGCAGGAGTTCGAAGAGCGCTTGCTTGGCATGGCCATAGCCGAAGTTGCCCGCGCGGTATTGGGCCGCGAGGTCGGTGGTACGCTGGTCCTCGGCTCCGGCGATGGCGCGGAAGATTTTGTACGTCGTGTCCGCCTCGGGGTCCTTGGGGTCGTCCATCGGCGTCGAGTCGCTGACGATCTTCATGATCGTTTTGCGCAGCTTCTTCTCGGGCAGGAACGGATCGATGATGTTGCCGTAGGATTTGCTCATCTTCTCGCCGTCGAGCCCAGGTAGGACGCCCGCGTCGGCCCGCACCATCACGTCCGGCACCTTGAACACGGGCTCATCTTCAGTCGCGTAGGCGTGGTTGAACCGCTGGGCGAGGTCGCGGGTGATCTCGACGTGTTGCCGTTGGTCTTCGCCGACCGGGACGATGTCGGGATCAACGCCAAGGATGTCAGCCGCCTGCAGGATCGGGTAGGTGAACAACCCGACGCTGGCGGAGATGCCTTTGGCGACCTTGTCTTTGTAGGTCGTGGCCTTGTCCATCTGCGATTTGGGGCAGACGCAGCTGAGCAGCCAAGTGAGTTCGGTCACGGCCGGCACGTCCTGCTGCAGGTAGATGTTGACGTGGGGCAGATCGGCATCGAGGCCAAACGCGAGGTAGTCGATCACGACCTGCCGGATGTTGGCCCGCAGCTCGGCGGGGTCTTTGATGGTGGTCAGGGCGTGGTACGACGCGACGAACACGAACATCTCGTGGTCGTGCTGCAGGTCGACAAACTGCTTGATCGCCCCGGCGTAGTTGCCCAGGTGCAGTTGGCCGGAGGGTTGGAGACCGGAGAGGACGCGTTTCATGGTGAGGGTTCTGAGCTCGTATGTTGTCGAATCAAAGTTCAAAGTGTAACGGGCGGTGTTTGGTCGCCGTTCAGATGGTGGAGGATTTGTAGGTTCTACTCACTCCACGCCCAGCGACGCATCTGCTTCGCGCACCGCATCACAGAAGGCCGCGATCATAGCGGGGTCTTTCACGCCGCGTGAGGATTCGACGCCGCTGGAGACGTCCACCGCCCACGGTCGAACGGTGCGGATAGCTTGGCCGACGTTGTCGGGGGTGAGGCCACCGGCCAGCATGACCGGGGGGAGTCCCGAGAAATCCATGGCCGACAGGCTGTCCCAGTCGAACACCTCGCCCGTCCCGCCGGTGATCTCGGCGTCGGGTTTCGGCGGGGTGTCGATGAGCAGGGCAGTCATACGGTCGAAGTGATTTTTCCATTCAGCCAGTTGGCCGCCAAGCGTGACGCGATTAAAGCCGAATACCTTGAGAATCTGAAGTTCGTCAAGCTGTTCCGCATATTCGGGGATTTCATGGCCGTGCAGTTGAACCGTTCGCAAACCTGCTTCTGCTGCGGTCGCGAGAAGGTGCTCCACAGAATGATCGCAGAACAAGCCTATCGGTTCGACGCTTTCGGGGAGCGCGTCTTCGATCTGGCGGGCCGTAACTACATCTACGAAACGAGGTGACTTCTCGACGAAGTTTAGTCCAAGATAATCCGCCCCCGCTTCGGACACCGCGCGAGCGGTCTCTACATCACGAATGCCACAGATCTTGACCCTGGTCCGTCTTGGCGTTTCGTTCTTATTAATGTCAGACATCGATCAACTCCAGCCGGGCATACTGCAGGATCAGCGTCTTGGTCCCCGAGGTTGTGAAGTCGATCTTCGCGCGGGTGTGAGCGCCCATCGGCGAAACGTTGACCACCCGGCCCAAGCCGAACTGCGGGTGTTTGACCAACGCGCCCGGCGGGTACTGGCCCGCTTGTTTCGTGGCCAACGAACGCTGCGTGCCGCCACCGCCGCTGAATAGATCGTCTTCCATGGCGCTGGGGTCGCTGGACGGATCGACTTCCTCGACCACATCTGCAGGCAGCTCCGTGAGGAATCGGCTACGAATGGTCGGCATGGTTTGGCCGAACACGGTGCGGTACTTGCCGTGGCAGAGGTACAGCCGTTCTTCAGCCCGCGTGATCCCGACGAAAGCGAGTCGCCGTTCTTCTTCGAGCTCCTGCTCGTCGCCGTTCGCGCGGTCGTGGGGGAGCAGGCCGTCTTCGACACCGATCATGGCGACGACGGGGTATTCCAGGCCCTTGGCGGCGTGCAGGGTCATGAGCGTGACCGAGCCTTGCGAGGAGTCGACGCCGTCGGCGTCGCTGACCAGCGCGACCTGTTCAAGAAAAGCCAGGAGTTTTTCACGCAGGTGGACCTGCTCGTATTCCCCTTGTTGCTCAGCTTCGAAGAGGTATTCCTCCTCGAATTGTTGGGCCGAGGTGACGAGTTCGCCGAGGTTGGCCAGGCGTTCCTGATCGGGGTCGGACTTGTCGTTGCGGTAGAAGGTTTCGAGCCCCGAGTCGCGCAGGACATCCTCTACGAAGCCGCGGAGCGACGGCTGCGGGGCGGTGGGGTCGTGGTCTTCGTTTTCGACGATGCCCGCGGTGGTGCGCCAGGTGTCGACGGTCTTGCCGAACTTGGCGACCGAGGATTGGGCACGCGTGTTGAGCGCGGTGACCCGCAGCGGGTCGCCCAGCAGCTCATCGAACGGTCGGTTATTGGCGAGCGCGAATGCCTGCATCGCTTTGACCGACGCAGCGCTGATGCCGCGAGCCGGGGTGTTGATCACGCGCAGCAGGTTGACCTCGTCCGACGGGTTGGCGACGACCCGCAGGTACGCGATCGCGTCCTTGATCTCCTTGCGGTCGTAGAACGCGGTGCCCCGGGCGATCTGGTACGGCACGCTGCTGTTGCGCAGCGTCTCTTCCATCACACGCGACAACGAGTTGATCCGGTAGAACACCGCCATCTGGCCCCAGGGGATGTTCTCTTCGTCGTGCAGGCGTTTGAACTCGTCGGCGACCCAGCTGGCTTCTTGTCGTTCATCGGCGCAGGTGACGATCTGCACCGGATCACCCGTGGGGTTGTCGGTCCATAGTTCCTTGTGACGACGGCCGCGGTTGTTGACGATCAGGGCGTCGGCCGCGGCGAGGATGGTCTTGGTCGAGCGGTAGTTCTGCTCCAGCCGAACGACCTCGGCGGCGGGGTAGTGCTGCTCAAACTCGAGGATGTTCTGGATGTTCGCTCCGCGCCAGCCGTAGATCGACTGGTCCGGGTCACCCGTGCACATGATGTTCTGGTGTTCGGCCGAGAGGGCGTTGGCGATCATGAACTGGGCGTGGTTGGTGTCCTGGTACTCGTCGATCATGACGTACTGGAACCGCTCACGCAGCTCGGCCAAGACGTCGGGGTGTTGCTTGAGCAGCGCGACCGTTTTGAGCAGCAGGTCGTCGAAGTCGAGAGCGCCGTTACGCTCGAGGATCGCTTCGTATTTGGTGTAGACCTTGGCGACCGTGCGGTCGTAGAAGTTGTTGGCTTGCTTGGCATAGCCCGCGGCGTCGAGCAGGTCGTTCTTGGCGTTGCTGATCGAGCTGAGCATCGAGGCGGGCGGGAAGTTCTTGGTGTTGATCTCCAGGTCTTCGAGCGCCTGCTTCATCGCCCGCTTCTGGTCGGCGGTGTCGTAGATTGAATAGCCCGGCGGGAGGCCGAGCCGGTCAGCGTACTGGCGGATCAGACGGGCACACAGAGAGTGGAAGGTTGCCACGGTGGTCGCGCGGGCTTGGCGTTCGCTGAGGATCTGAGCGACGCGGTCCCGCATCTCGCCCGCGGCTTTGTTGGTGAAGGTGATCGCGAGGATATTCCACGGCGCGATACCCACGCCTTTCACGAGATACGCGATGCGACGCGTGATCACCCGTGTCTTGCCCGAGCCCGGCCCCGCCAACACCAACAGCGGGCCGTCAACGTGGGTGACAGCCTGAGTCTGTGGCTCAGTCAAACCTTCAAGCAGGGGATCGATTTCGGACATCGGGGCAGTTTATCAGGTGATTCGAGCGCGATTCTCCTACTGCTTAGTTCAACGGCCAGCCTTCTTCATCTCGTGGCTCTGAGTCATTTTGGGAACGTTCGGCCAAGTCTCTCATGGCTTCAAATTTGTGTTCGACTGCGGTCGCACGCTTCAGCACATCGCCCTCGGCCAACACGCTGTAACGCTCTTCTACGTCTTGAATCAATGCGAGCGAGGCCAGCTCGACGAAAACTTCAACCGGGGTTTCTTCGGTAAACCACTCTTTGAGCGAATCCACAATGGGCAGGCGGCTGAGTTGGGGGTCTTCGAGAAGTTCGGTCAGGCTTGGCCGGTGAAGCTCCAGTTCGTCTTGCGCTTCGCCGTCAATCTCGTGGCCGAAGGGTTGGAGTTGAGCCAAGCGATACCCGTCGGGATGCAGGGGCAGCTCTTCTTCAATCCGGGCCCGGCAGACGCCGTGTAACAGAATGTTGTGCCGGCCGTCGTCCAGACGCTGATCTTTGGCGAGATATCCCACAGCCACGCATGGTCTAAGCGGCGGGTTGCCCTCGTAATCCTGTTTCCACGCATCGCCCTCAAACACCGCCATTCCGATAAGGCCGTCGGAGTCGAGGGCATCTCTCAGCAGCGCACGGTAACGCGATTCGAAGACATGCAGCGGCACGGTGACGTGCGGCAACAACACGCAAGACTGCAGGGGAAACAGCTTGATCGGCTTGTTGAAATTAACGACCAGCTGTTCTGGATCCATAGCAAATTGTAGGACCCGTTTTGCGGTCAAGCGTCGACGTTCTTCTTTTGACGCGGTGGCTTGTGCTTGACCTCGAGTTGATCGACCGTCGCGGTGTGCCCGGGCGGGACGGACTGGGTGACGAAGATCGAGCCGTTGATGGTCGCGCCTTTGCCGATGACGGTCTGCCCGCCGAGGATGATGGCCCCGCCGTAGATGGTGACGTCGTCTTCGATGGTGGGGTGGCGTTTCATGCCGCGCCAGTTCTGGCCGCCCTTGGTGGAGATCGCGCCGAGGGTCACGCCTTGGTAGACCTTGACCCGCTTGCCGATGACGACGGTCTCGCCGATGACGATCCCGGTGCCGTGGTCGATGAAGAAGGACTCGTCGATCTGGGCGCCGGGGTGGATCTCTATGCCGGTCTCGTTGTGGGCGTACTCGGAGAAGATCCGAGCCAGCAGGTGAAGGTCGAGCTTGTAGAGCTCGTGGGCGTAGCGATGGATGAAGATGGCGTCGAGGCCGGGGTAGCAGAAGATGGTCTCATCCGTGGAGGTGGCAGCGGGGTCGCCGTCGAAGGCGGCCTGCACATCGAGCGATAGCATCCGCCGGACCTCGGGGATGGCGCTCATGAAGGCGTCGGTCTTTTCCCGGGCGGTGATATCGCACTCGGGGCAGTCGTCGCCGATCTTGGCTTTGCCCGCGCGGTTGAGCAGGTAACGCTCGGTCTGGCGGATCTGTTCGTACAGCATCGCGTCGATCTGCTCGACCAGTTCGACGAAGCGGTCGTGGATGTTGGCCGAGGTCAGCCGTTCTTCTTCGAAGAAGCCGGGGAAGGTGAGCTTGCGGAGCAGCTCGACGATGTCGATGCACTTGGCCCGGCTGGGGAGGAAGCTCGCGTCGATGTGCGCGAGTCGTTCGTCGGCCAAGGTGGTGCTGACCAGCGTGTCGACGAGGTCGTCGAGCAGCGCGGGGTCCGGACGTCGCGGGTCGTGGGTGGGTGAGGCCATACGGGCATGATAGCGGCGAAAAAGCCCACGCATGATCGGAGCACAGGCGTGGGCTTAGGGGCGTGGTTTAATTGCTGGGTGAGAGGGGGGCGTGGGGTGCGGGGCCGAAGGCGGATGAACTCGAACCTCAATTTGAAGTGGGCACGTCGCGAGATCGTCCCGACCTTCCGCTCTTTGACGGCCTGGCCATCGCGTCCCGTCCGGTTCCCTTGAGGTTCGTAAGGCCCGAGCGCATGTGTGCCTGTGCTCGGCCTCGCACCTCACGCCCGCCGATCTGCAACTCTTACATCCAACGTGGAAGGGTGTAAGAAAACTTACATCACGGCGACATTCCAAAGCGGGGTGTTGTCCGCTTCAGATATCTTCACTTGTTCCCTAACAGTATACCTCTGGACGTCACGCAGCAAATGATTTTGCGTCGTGATGCAGAGACTTGGCTTCTGACCGGATACGCCTCATCCGAATCGCAAGGGTGATCCAAAATACGAATGCCGTGATCAGGAACGCAATTAAGCCGAGGCCAATGAACATGCCTACATAAGCCAGCACATATTCGACCCATCCTGGGGTAGATCCGCTTAGCGCATACTCAATCGATATTTCAAGAAGGGCGGTCCACCCGGCGGCCAAGCCGCACAAGATCAACACCAACCACATTAAGCCATTTGCGAGATGCTTCAGCATGCCCCAATGCGATAGTCCGCAAACATGGGCCGCATAACGTAAGACAGCGGCAACATGAAAACCTATCAACAAGACAAATACGCCAAGGTGAAGTTCGAGGAGCCACGAATCGAAGTAGACGTCTGATAGCGGGAAGACCGCAATAATGCAGACGGCTGCACCGACACCACTAGTTGCAATGAGACGTTGCATTCTCTTGAATTCGGGACGGTTCTTAGGTGGTTCGATACAGAGCGTTAGTACTCCGAGAAGCCAAATGAATAGACCGATCCCAAAAAGCAGAAGCAGCGGAATCGAAACCGCAAGGCAAACCGAACCGGCTTGAATTCGCCTGAGCCAATCCAAGGGGAGGAGGCGGATGTTACTGGCCTTAAGTGTTTCTTGGATCGAGGTGCCACACTCCGGACATGAGCCGTCCGGGGGCTGCGCTCGTAACAGGTAATCACAAGACGAACAAGGCAGATCGATTGCGATCAGCCCCTCTTTGTCGAGAGTAACCACGCGCCCGGCTGTAGGTCCAATGGATTCCATTGCACTATGCTCGATCTACAGTGGGGCTGAGGCAAGTCCTGTATGCGGACGTGGTCGTAACCACCGTGTCCAAATTCATCCCCGCATCGCCTTGAGCAGCTCGGCGTATTCCACAATCGCGTCGTGGGTGGAGTATGCGGGTTTCCAGTTCAGACCGGCTGTGGTCTGGCTGATGTCAGCGCAGGTGTAGTCCTGGTAGAAGCTAAAGGGATTATCGAAGTAGTCGGGGGCGTAGTCGCTGCCGAAGGCCTGGTTGAGGGCGGCGACGATCTGGTTGAAGCTGGTGGCTTCGCCGGTGCCACAGTTGTAGACACCCGATTTCGCGCCGTCCAAGGCTCCCGCCATGGTGCAGCCGACGACGTCTTTGACGTAGATCTGGTCGCGGGCTTGGTCGCCGGGATCGAAGATGCGGGGGCTTTTGCCGTCGAGCATCTGCTGGGCGAGCTGGTAGATCATGGATGCCATCTTGCCCTTGTTCTGCTCACCGGGGCCGAAGACGTTGAAGTAGCGGAGGCCGACCATGTGGGCATCGGGGTTCTTGGCGAGGAGTTTTCGCTGGATGTTCTCCATGACCCACTTCGAGAAGCCGTACACGTTGGCGGGTCGGCCCGCGTCTTCGAGGGTGAAAGGGCGGCGTTCGGCGAGGGCGCCGTTCGCGGCGGTGCCGTAAGTCGCCGCGCTGCTGGCCCAAACAAGCTTGATCTTGCGCTCGATGCAAAGCTCGGCGAGGTGGTCGAACGGCTCGACGTTGTCACGGATCATCTGGGCTTCATCTTCGACGGTGGTGTCGGTGATCGACGCTTCGTGAAACACCACGTCGGGTTTAAAACTGTCGACCAAGTCTTTGATGTCGAGTTCGTGTAGCGCACCGGCGATGATCTCACCACGGTAGGACCAGCCGTTGGGGCCTTCGCTACTGAGGTTGGCGAACGTGCCCAGCCGCATGTCGTCTACGACCAGCAACTCGGCATCGGGCTGCTGCTCTTGGAGGGTGCGGGTGAGGTTGGAGCCGACGAATCCGGCTCCGCCGGTGATGAGGTAGCGCATAGGTGTTTGGGTTGAGGTGTGGGGTGTCAGCAAGACATTGAAACAAAGGGGAAGCTAATCAGTTGGCTCCGGTGTCGGGCGGCGGGATCAGTAGTTCCATGCCGACTTTGAGGTTGCCCGGGTCGTCGCCGATGGTTCGGCGGTTGGCTTGGAAAATGAGTTCCCACTTAGCGGTAGAGTTGTAGAACTGTTTGGCGATTTTGCTGAGGTTGTCGCCGGACTTT
Source organism: Planctomycetota bacterium (assembly GCA_039194345.1). GTDB lineage: Bacteria > Planctomycetota > Phycisphaerae > Phycisphaerales > Phycisphaeraceae > Algisphaera. Next base: position 2,412 of record JBCCWB010000070.1, on the reverse strand, counting down.
ACGGTGTACTTGGCGCCACGGCGGGGCACTTCATCCTCGTTTTCTTCGGTCTTCACGACGGCGGATGCGCCTTCACCGCTGAGGTCGGGGAGTTTGATTTCTTGTCCGACGCGGAGGCGGTTGGGATCGACCAGCGGGTTGGCCTGGGCGATATCCACCCACTTGTTCGCGCTGCCGTAGGTCGCCAAGGCGATGGAGCTGAGCGAGTCGCCGGACTCGATGGTGTAGAGGCGAAGGATCGCCGGGGCGGGCGGCGGGGTGGGGACAACGGTTTCGGTGGTTTCTGCAGACGGATCGGCGGGAGGTGTCACTGGATCGAGCGGGCCCAACGCGATGCCGACGTTGGCTTCCACCGGGGTGGGTTCGGCGGGCGGTAGCTCGGTGAGGGCTGGGTCTTCGATCGGTGTGATGGGCTCGGGCTCAGGCGGGCCGATCGGCTCGCTGAGCGGGTCGAAGGGCTTGCGGTTGAATGGGTCGTCGTTGTCGAACGCTGAGCGTCCGACGGTGATGGAGTTGATGGCCTCCGGAACGATGGGCTCTTCGATAGCGGGTTCGTCGGCATAGGCCAAGCTTGTCGGCGATTCGGGCTCTGGCTCGGGGATGGGCGGTGTCTCGGCGGACGCAGTGTCTTCACGCACCGGCGGCCCTACGGGTGCCAGGTCAACGCCCAGACCGGGCGCATCGGCGGGCGGCACCGGGTCGACGGCAGGAGGCTCGACGATCGGCTCGACTTGGTTGTTGAGAGCGATGTCCGTGGCGGGGTCTTCCGGGGTCGTCGAGTTGCTTTCGCCACGCAGGATCAGTGAGGCGATCACGATCAGGAGCAGGGAAGCCCCGGCGGCGAGAGCGATTTTGTAAGCGGCGGTCATGAGCGGGTTCCTGGCCGAATGCGTTGGTCTTATTGCTGGGTGGCGGGCTAGATGCGGAGTCCGTTGCATCCAACGCCGAAAGCAGGCGGATTCGGAGCAGTTTAACCGCCACGGTTTTCTGAGGCCAAACGACGCGAAGGCTGTAACGGGGGCGGCCAGGCCCCAGCAGCCGATCGGTTGGTATTACACTGTCCCGATGGCCAAGATTTCTGTGGTGATCTGCTGTGCGAATGCCGAAGCGACCCTGCCCGCGGCGGTCGCGTCGGTGACGTGGGCGGACGAGCTGGTGATTGTCGACTCGGGCTCGGAGGACAGGACGGCCGAGATCGCTCAGGAAGCGGCGGACATTTATCGCGTAGAGCCTTGGCGGGGATACACGGGGCAGAAGAAATTCGGCACCGAATTGGCGTCGAACGACTGGGTCCTGGTTTTGGATGGGGACGAGGAGGTTTCGCCGAAGCTTGCCGCGCAGATCCAAGCATTGACCGATGCCGAGTTGGAAGGCCTGGACGTGGTGTACACGAATCGGCGGAACTGGGTGATGGGTCGGCCGGTGCGGGCGTGGTGGCCCGACCGTCAAAGCCGATTGATCCATCGCGGGCGGACCCACTGGCCCGAGGAGGCGTTGCACGACACACGCGAACCTTCGGACCCATCACGCATCAAACAGTTGCCTGGTCACCTCGAACACAAACGGGTCGGTTTCGACGGCCTCGCTTCCTGGTCAGACTACTTCAGCGGCAAGCGGATGGACGAGCGGCTGCTGATGGTCGCCCGCCAGATGTATGCCCATGGCAAGCGGGCGTCGTTGGCGTCGTTGGCGTTGCGGCCTTACATGGCGTTCATCAAGTTCTATTTCATCAAACGGGGGTTTCTGGATGGGACCTTCGGCCTGCTCATCGCCCAGAAGGCGGCCTTCAGCGTTCAGCTCAAGTACGCAGCGCTCTGGGCGGTCCAGCAGGAGATGGCGCAGAAGCAGCAGATGTCAGGCGTGACGACACCCGAAAATACAGAGCAATCCGCCGAATGACCTCAAGGCGGTGAAGCGGCCGCGGTTTATCGGGCGGTGGGTGGCTTTACGCGTGCCAGACCGCGAAAATAAAGCTATTCTTTTGGGGTTGCCCGCTTGGATATTGAGCGGGGAGGAGTGTGTCCTAAGCCAGCACGGCGATCTGCCGATGTTACACTGCTACCTCTGAGTTTCCCCTATCCTCCCGCCCGGAGCCTGGTCCATGACCGACAAAGATTCCCGTCTGATTGTTAGCGAACACGAAGAGATCACCCAGATCGGCTTTGTGGATCGGAATATCCTCGAAGAGGCCAATATTCAGCAGATCGGTGACGAGATCAATAGCCTGATCGAAAGCAAAGCGGTCCCCAAGATTCTCCTGAACTTCGAAAACGTTGAGCACCTCTCTTCAGCAGCGCTGGGCACGCTTATCACGGTCAATGCCAGCGTGAAAAAGAAGGACGGCCAACTCCGCCTATCGAATATCGATAAACAGATCTACGAAGTCTTCGTGATCACCAAGCTCAACAAGCT
>JBCCWB010000069.1:0-17012 GCA_039194345.1 Planctomycetota bacterium | reverse complement strand
GTCGTGGGCCATGAAGCGTTCGATGTGTTCGAACTCCATCATGTCGTGCAGTGCGTCGAGCAGCGGGCGGAGGTAGGGATTGACCTTGTCCTGCATCGTGCCGGGCAAGAAGCCGAGCTTCTCCCCGGCCTCGACGGCGGGGCGAACGAGCACGAGCTTGCGCACCTGACCCGACTTGAGCATCGACACCGCGGCGGCCACGGCGAGGTAGGTCTTGCCCGTGCCCGCGGGGCCGATGCAGAACGTCAGGTCGTGGTTGTGCAGCGCTTCGAGGTAGGCCATCTGCCCCGGCGTCTTGGCGCGGATGCGCTTGCCCGGGAGGTAGACCTCCATCGTCTCGGGCGTCGAGGGCGGGACGTTGACCGTGGGACCTGCGGGCGAAGGGTTAGTGAGCGCTGCGGTCGAGACGGTTTCGAGCAGTTGCTCCCGGCTCATGGGTTTGTTGGCCCGCCCGGCTTCTTGCAAACGCTCAAGCACCACAGCGGCCTGACCCACAGCCCGGGTTTCGCCGGTGAGGCGCAGCGAGCCGTTGCGCGCGGTGAGGCTGACGCCAAGCGCTTCACGGATGATCTTGAGGTTGCGTTCAGCCGGGCCGGTGATAGCCATGCGCTGATCGTGGTCGGGCAATTGGATGGTCATTTCCACGGTGGGAATCTTTCGTCAGACAAGAAAGCGTGTGGACAACGCGGTGATGCGTTGTCGATTGTCCATTATTTCGGGGGTCAGGGCTCAGTCGAGCGCGATATCCCAGACCTCGGCAAGTTCTTTTCGGCTGGTGGGCACGATGCGGGTGCCGTGTGGGGTGACACGCTCGATGAGTTTACGATCAGCATCGTAAACGCTGCGGATCGGGCTAAGACTACTATTCGGCCGGTCGAGGACGATTAGGGTGCCGTCATCTTGAGGTAAGACTTCAACGGTTCGAAGCCCGGGCTTACCCGTTTCGGTGTGGTAGGCCGAGAAGCAATATACAGCAGGTTCGGCGGGTAGCATGCCGCCAAGCGCCCATACCTGAAGCTGCGAGAGATAGCTGCGTTCGGGCACGATCCATTCCTGATTTTCATCAACTTTGCCGCGAATTTTGCCGGTCGCTTTCTTGCCAGCAAAGCGCTCGTGGGATTCGATTTGTTGGACGGCTTGCGAATTCGGTGGAGTCTCGGTAATGACCGTGACCACATTCAGGTTGCGCTGAATTATGTTCCCATCGATATCTCGGCGGGTGATTTTTTGTGTGCCCCGAATGCCGATTTGCACCCAAGTTAATGCTTGATTGGTCGAACGTTTAATGAGCCCGGACTGCTTGTTGGCGGGGCGAAGGGTGGTCTTGGCTTCCCAGTATTCACGTTGGTTGTCGTCATGTGCATAAAACACTGTGCGTGAATCGAGTGCTTGTTGTTCGTCAAGGTAATCTCGGCGATCAATAACCGCGATCGTGCCGGGGGCTTCCTGCTGAAAACGCTTGAGGTCTTCGCGTTCCCGGCTAGATCGCACATGTATATGCCCGATGTCTTCGCCCTTATGAATAACGCGGTACCACTGGTCACGCGGAAGCGCCTTAGCCCAGTCCTCAGGGCGCGTGCTGCGGAGCCAGGTGTTGGCCTGCTCGACCAATTCTTCCCGAGCCGCATCCAGTTCGTTGGCTAGGGGCACATGCAGGGAATTCAGTACCGCATCGAAGGCTACCTGAGCTATCTCCTGCTTTTCACGCAGGGCGGTCAGCTTGATGATGGCCGCGGCGTGGGGCTCAAGCATGACGATGGCCTGCCCATAGAACCAGGACACCTGTTCTTCTGGCTTGATGTTCATCCACTCGGGCTTGTCTTGTTGGTCAAGTTCGAAATACATACGTACGCCAGGGCGGTCGCCGATGCGTTCGGGTACAGGGGGTTTGTCGGTGGGCTCGCCGTCCGGACCGAGTAGGCGAGGGGTGGCCTGAGCAAATCCCATCTGTACCATAGCGCTGGCGGTCATGGTCTCGAGGTTGACCGCTTGGTCGGTGCGGACAATCTCGAAGCCGATCGAAAAGCCACGCGGATCGATCCATGTCACCGCCTTGCCTTCGACTTGCGCTGTACCCGCAGGTGGGGCGAGCGAGACGCCGTAGCCCGCCTCCGACCAGCGAGCAGGATCTTGGCTGTGCGACGGCGTGGCTACCCCGAAGGGTAAAAACACTATCGCTATCAAGCCCAAAAACTTAGTGGTGGGCGTCATCAAGAAGTACGATTTTAAGAGGAAAGACATTAGCGATATTGTAGCTTGCTCCACCGTTTGGCCGTGGGCATGTGGAGACTTTACGTAGCCGATTCGTAGGCAAACCCGTTGAGTAGCCGCCGTAGCTGCTCCATATGCAAAAGCTCCATGTCGCGGTGCCAATGCTCCGAGGCGACCTGATCGGTGAGTTGAAAGACCCAGAAGTTTTGTTGATCGGGCGAGATGAGGCGGACCGCATGTAACTGCGGGGGGGTTGCCCCCAACGCGATCCGCCGGGTTGAAAATACTACGTCGGTGGTATCGCCCAACTGCGTATTATTCCGCTCATGGCGATACATCGGTGAATCGGGTTGAAGGATAGGCAGGCTACCTGGAAACAGCTCGGGAACGATCTGAGAGCCTACCGCTCCGGGGTCGGTCTGCTGTGTAGAGGCAAACCGAATCACTCGCAGTCGTTCTGAAGGGTAAGACGTATTCGAAAATGTCCACTGCAAAAACGGATTGCCTTCCTCAGCCACCGATGACTCTAGCTTCCACGCGGCGGGGAGCGTCAGTGCGCCACCTGCGATCGAAACCGTGGGTGCCATCTGAACCGTTGGCGGATGCAGTGGAGCTCCGGTCATGCCCCATGCCAATGCTAGCGATCCACCCAACAGGAACATCATTACGACGCCGATAGCGACGGAACGCAAAAGAGGCGACTTGATAATCGAGTCCTTAGTAGGCATCACTAAATGGTATCGGCCTGTCGCCCACGCAACAAAAAACGCCGACGCCCGTTAGGGCGTCGGCGTTGACCCTCTCCGTCGTGACTGGCGGATTTGAGCCAACCACGCCCGAGGTCAGAACCCACTAAGGGCCCCAGAACCGAACGCCTTCCGGCGATACGTCTTCTCCCGCTCCGCCCCGTTGGACGTCGGCCGTGGTGTACACAGTCGGCGTGGTCTGCGGCGTCGGTTCTTGGTTCGTGTGATATTGGCTGGGGGTCGCCGTCTCGAAAACGACTTTCGTCGTGCGGCGTTCTTGCTGAGCTTCCCACGCGGCTAACCACGCCGTGTCGGTATCACGGGTGGCCTGGAGTTGCTGAGCAAGCTCCGCCAAGGCTTCACGCAAGGCCGCGAGTTCTTCGAGGGTCTGCGCATCGGTGCGGTGCAAGTTCTCAACAACCGTCGGTTCAGGCTCGGGCAATTCGACACTGCTCATCACCGCGACCTCGCGGGGGGTCGGTTCGAGCTGGGGTGTTGAGGTTGGTGTGCTGCCGAAGAGTTGCTGGAAGGTCAGGCCGATGGAGCCAAGCGCGGTGGGGGGCACAAAGACGATGTCGCCCTCGGCGAGCACGACGTCGAGGGTGGTGTCGCCGCCGCGCATCATCGCGTCGAGGTCGACGGTCATCTTTCGGCGGAAATCGCCATCCGGGCTGGGTCGCAGCACCTGGACGTTGCGTACATCCGCCCGCAGGTTGGGCTTGGCGGCCGCGACGACTTCGAGCACACTGTTCGTGCCGTGGTACGCCTGTCCGCCGGTTGACTCGACTTGGCCGAAGACGAATACCTTTTGGCTGGCAAAGGTCTGGACGCGGACCGCGAGGCTGTGGATGCCTTTTGTGGTCTGTGCGATCTCGTTGAGGGTGCCGGTGATCTGGGCGGTGGTTTGTCCCGCCGCCTGGACGACGCCAAAGCCTTTCAGTCGTAACTTGCCGTCGGGGCCGAGGGTTTGAGTGACTTCTTCCACGCCGCGTTCGGACATGATGGTCACGACCAGTTCGTCGGGCACGCCCAAGCGGTAGTCCTGTCCCATCACTGTGGGTCGCGGCTCCTGCACAAACGCGGAGAAATCGGTGTGCTGCGTCGGCTGGCATCCCAGCATCCACAGCAACCCGGTCATTAGGCCACAGAGTGATAGAGCACGGCTCGACATATACCGGCTATATCGACCCAAGTCCGACCCCACTTAAGCCGCTTGGGCCGGTCCTGCGGGTTGGGAAATCCATCGGATCGCAGCCGGGAACCGAATGGAGCGTCTGATAAATGCGAGGTTTCAACCGGTAGGCGGGGTTCTACCGGATCGCCCTACGGTTGATACAATGCTCCGCCGCCACGGGTCTGTAGCTCAATTGGATAGAGCACCGGTCTTCGGAACCGACGGTTGGAGGTTCGAATCCTCCCAGGCCCATTTCATTTCCGGTCCCATAAATAAAATGAACTAGTAATCAGCCCCCCAGCGTTCGGTCAGCCCGCTGTATGCATCGATCCGCCGGTCGCGGAAAAAGAGGTTCCATTCGCGGCGGGATTTTTCGACTTCAGAAAGATCGGGCTTAGCGGTCAGGACCTCTTGCTGATCGGTTGACGCCTGAGCGAGGACGCGGCCCATCGGGTCGGCGATGAAGCTGCTGCCCCAGAACGTGTTGACGCCTTCGGTACCGATGCGGTTGGGCACGGCGACGAAGACGCCGTTGGCGATGGCGTGGGAGCGTTGGATGGTTTGCCACGCTTCGAGCTGAGCCGCGTGGTCTTCCGCCGAGTCCTCGGCGTGCCAGCCGATGGCGGTGGGGTAGAGCAGCACCTCGGCGCCCTGCATCGCGGTGAGGCGGGCGGCTTCGGGGAACCATTGGTCCCAGCAGACGAGCATCCCGACTTCGCCGAGCGATTCGCCTTCGGGGGAGGTGAGTGGGTGGGAGCGGAAGCCGAGATCGCCCGGCGTGAAGTAGTACTTCTCGAGGTAGCTCGGGTCGTCGGGGATATGCATCTTGCGATACTTCCCCGCGATCTGCCCGGCCGGATCGAGCAGGACGGACGTGTTGTGATAAAGCCCGGCCGCGCGACGCTCGAACAGCGAGCCAGAAATCCAAACCCCCAATTCTTTAGCGAGGTCCGCCAAGTGTTGCGAGGTCGGGCCGGGGATGGGCTCAGCGAGGTCGAACGCCGCGGGGTCTTCCTCGACGCAGAAGTACAGGCTTTTAAACAACTCCTGGGTCACAATGAGTTTGGCGCCCTGCGACGCGGCCTCACGGATCATGTCCGTAACGAGCGCGAGGTTCTTGGCGGGGTCGTCGACACAGGCGTGCTGAAGCAAGGCGAGGCAGAGTGGGGCGGGCATGGCGACAGAATAAGCGGATTCCGGCTGGTTGTCCTTGATTCACAAGGTAGCGGCGCTAATGTTCGTTGCTGAATCCAGCGTGCGAGACGCACTCATGTTGCAGACTCTGACATCTAGGATTCTTCTTTTGCTTGCGGCGGCCTTGGCCGTGGAATCGGCGGCGGCTCAACTGCTTTCGCTGACCGAGGTCCGTGACGGCCGGGTGGAGGCGGAGTTGATCGCTGAACACACCGCTCTGGTTCCGGGCGAAACGGCTCGGGTGGGTCTCCGCCTCAAGATGGATGAAGGCTGGCATACCTACTGGAAAAACTCCGGCGACGCGGGGCTGGCGACCACGATCGAATGGGAGCTGCCCGAGGGTTTCGTGGCCCACGACATCGATTGGCCCGCGCCCGAGTATTACGAAGTCGGCGGATTGGCGAGCTACGGCTACGAGGGCGAGATCGTTTTGCCCGTGCGTATCGAGGTCCCCGCCGACTACGCCGGGGATCGTGTGCGACTGCGGGCGACGGCGGATTGGCTGGTGTGTAAAGAGGCGTGCGAGCCAGGGACGGCGAGGGTGTCTTTAAGCCTGCCGATCGTTTCGCCCGAAATGCGGCAGATCGATCAGGCCACGCAGCCATTGTTTGCCTGGGCGGATGCCCGGAGCGTGATGAAGCGTGTCTATGAAGATCATGGGGCTGAAGCCGTCGTTGTCGATGATCGTTACGTCTTAGAATTGGCACCTACCCATACCCCGGTGTTTGCCAAAGAGTGGGTCGATGCCCGTTTTTTTCCCGAAGACCCGGCGGCTATTCAGATGGCGGCTGCACAAAAGATGGAGATCAGCCCGGACCGTGGACTGATCATCTCAATGGTGCGCAATTCCACATCCCCCGAGCCTGTGAAACGGCTGGTGGGTGTATTGGCTTGGTACAACCCCGGTGCACTTAACCAAACGCTTTATTACCGAATTGATGTGCCCGTGCGCGGCGGCGCGGACGGTGGATGAACAAACGTTTTAATGGAGCTACACGATGAAAATGACAGCATGGTTTGGATTAACAGGTTTTCTCGCGGCGTTGGCGATTGTGCTAACGCCGAGCCTTTCCGACGCGGCCAAGGGCGGCGTGGCCACGGGTGAGCAGGCCCCGGCGTTTACGCTGACCGACTCCAACGGCGTGGAGCATTCGCTCTCAGACTTTGTGGGCAAGACGGTGGTCTTGGAGTGGACCAATCAACAATGCCCGTTTGTTCAGAAGTTCTACAGCCAAGGCCACATGCAGGGGTGGCAGGAAGTCTACACCACCCAGGACGAGGTGGTCTGGCTGACCATCTGCTCCTCTGCCCCCGGCAAGCAGGGCCACCTGTCCGCTGACGCCTGGAACGCCGAGATCGCGAAAAAAGACATTAACTCGACCGCGGTGCTGCTCGACGAAGACGGCACGGTCGGCAAGGCCTACGCCGCCAAGACCACCCCGCACATCTACGTCATCGATGGCGAAGGCGTGCTCCGCTACCAGGGTGCGATCGATAGCATCCGCTCGACCAAGACCAGCGATATTGAAGATGCGACTAACTACATGGCCGACGCGGTGGACGCGGTGTTGGCGGGCAGCGAAGTGGTCGAACACACCACCCAGCCTTACGGCTGCGGCGTGAAGTACTAAGCCGCTGTCGTTAATCCGGGACTCCTAACCCACGCTCATGCTCCGGCGTCCGCCCTTAACCGGGTTGAGATGCTTGGGGCGTGGGCGGCTTTTTTAGGGCTTGCAGTATCGCCTGGGCTTTGTGGATTGTTTCGTCGTATTCCTCGGCGGGATCGGAGTCGGCCACGATTCCTCCGCCGACGGAGAAGTTCAGGCGTTTGGCCTGGCGATCGATGAGCAGCGTGCGGATGGCGATGTTGAGTCGGACGGTGGGGCGGCCGTGGGATTGCTGGGCATAACCGATTGCGCCGCAGTAGGGGCCGCGGGCCACAGGCTCGAGTTCATCGATGATCTGCATCGCCCGTACTTTGGGGGCGCCGGTGATCGATCCGCCGGGGAAGGTTGCGCGGAGCAGGTGCCGCAGCGATCGGCTTTCGTGGAGTTGCCCGGTGACGGTGGCGACGCCGTGGTGGACGGTGGGGTGTGATTCGACGGTGCGGGGCTGGGTCACGCGGACGCTGCCGTAGTCGCAGACCCGGCCCAGGTCGTTCCGCAGTAGGTCGATGATCATGTTCAGCTCGGCGGTGTCTTTCTCGGCGTCACGCAGTTCGTCGGGATCCGCATCGGCGGGGCGGGTGCCCTTGATCGGGCGGGTGGTGACGCGGTGGTCTTCGTCGAGCTGCAGGAACAACTCTGGCGAAGTCGAACAGGCGACACGGCGGGGCGGCTGGCCGTCGGGTTCGAGCAGTTCGAGGTAGGCCCCGTACCAGGCGGGGGAGGCCTGGGCGAGGCTGAGGAACACGCCGCGTGTCGAGCCCTCGAACTCGGCGGAGAACCGCTGGGCGAGGTTGACCTGAAAGACATCCCCCGCGGCGATGTAGTCCAATCCACGACGCACCGCGGCTTCGTGCTGTTCGCGGGAACGGTCGGGCAGCGGTTCGGAAGCGTCGAACGCCAATGCGCTTGGCGCATCGGGCAGTGCAGACAAATCCGGCAACGCCTCGGGATCGGGGCCGACGGCTTGCCAGGTCTCGTCGCGGTGGTCGTATACCAGGAAGTTGGGGCAACGCTGAAACTGCATATCCTGCCAGCCGTGATCTGTCTTGGCGCGGTAGGGCAGGGCTTCGATCGCGTGGGCCAGGTCGTAGCCAAGGTGGCCAACGTACAGCGAGGCATCGTGAGCGAGAGCAGCGTCGAGGTCGGCAAACGGGTCATGCTTCAGCGTGATGGGGGTGTCGGGAACGTCGCCAATCCAGTTGCTCTTGGCGTCGCGATAAACCAGCGCCCCGACGGGCTCGGCGAGGATCGAGTACCGCGACCACTGCGCCTCAAACCGCCCGGAGTGCAACATGACCGCAGGCCGCTGGGCGGGCCAACGGCGTAGCGCTTCGAGCGGGTTGAAGGTGTAGGGCAGCGGTCGGCCGTGCGGGAACATCCGGGAATGATAAGCCCCGCAAGGCGATGCGGTGCAAATGCAATGAAATTGATTGGGTAGACGGGTGGGTGTTGAGGCATCGTCCCGGAACGAGGCAGGCTCACCGCGTGTCCGACGGGCGGAGACGCTATCAATGGGATATATGGAAGTAGAGCTTTCTCCAAACCGCCCCGTGTTCGCGCATCGGTGAATTCGCGCGGTGAGCCAACCTCGGTTGTCAAAGAGCACCCTGTCGGCGACGCGCGTCAAAGACGCCACGACAGGCCGTCCGGCCCCAGAAGACCCGAAATCCCCTCGATCTCACCCTGCTGCGACGCACTCGGAAGAACTACGGCTAGAACTACGCCGTTCCGTAATGCATTGACGCCTGACCCAAAGCATGCGTCGCGACCCGTAGCTTACCCAAAGCCATCGGCATAAGCCAGAACAAACCGTCGACATAGGGATATTACGAGTGCTCTATTTCTGAGCGATCGTAAAACCAAAGCAGCGTTCGGTTTAGGAAGACGGCGTCTGAGTCAAACGCAGGTAAGCGTCTTCAAGGGTCGGCTGTCCCACGGAGATCCGGCGGAGCTCGCCTGGCAGTTGCTCGGCGATGCGGGCGACGATCGCGGGGCCGTCTTCGTGTTCGAAGCGGACGGTTTCTTGGATGAGCGCGGGGTCTTTGCCGGGGTCCCAGGGGCCAAACGCCGCATCGATCTGGTCACGCAACGCCCCGAGCTGATCGGGGTGCGTCGGTTCGACGGTGATGACATGCGAGCCGAGCGACGCTTTGAGTTCACCGGGGCTGGCGACGGTGACCAACTGGCCCGACGCGAGGACGGCCAAGCGGTCGGCGTGCTCGGCCTCGTCCATCAGGTGGGTGGTCCAAGCAATCGTCAGGTCGTGGCGTTCACGCAGCTCGGCGAGGTGTTCCCAGAGTTCGCGCCGGGCTGCAGGGTCGAGCCCGGTGGCGGGTTCGTCCATGAGGAGCAGCCGGGGGTGGTGCAGCAAGGCTTTGGCGATTTCGAGCTTGCGCTTCATTCCGCCGGAGAAGGTCTCGACGGGATCGTGCATGCGTGGGGTGAGATCGAAGCGGGCGAGGGCCTCGCTGATGCGGGGCGCGGACTCGCGGCGGGACAGGCCGTGGAGCCGGGCCTGGCAGTCGAGGTTTTCGCGGGCGGTGAGCTTGATGTCGAGGCTGGGCGATTGGAAGACCACGCCGAGCATCCGCCGGGCGGCGGCGGGGTTGGTCAACACGTCCTGCCCGAAGAGTTGAACCGCACCGGCTTGGGCGTTGCTGGGCTGCAGCAGCGTGGCGAGGATGCGGAAAGTGGTGGTCTTGCCGCCGCCGTTGGGGCCAAGCAGGGCAAAGGCTTCGCCGGGCTGGATCGACAGCGAGAGATTGCTCACCGAATCGCGGTCGGCTTTGGGGTAGCGGTGCGTCAACCCGTTGAGTTGCAACGCGGGGGTGACGGCGGGCTCGTGGGCTTCGGCCGGCTGGGCGGGTGCGGCGAGTTCGGGGGAGGCGGTGGCGATGGTGGTCGATTCCAAAGCGAGGGGGGATCAGCGGGCGTCGATCATGATGATCGCCAGCACCACCGGCAGGTAGATCAGCGAAGCGAAAAACACCCGACGGGCTGAGGCAAGGCCGGGACGCAACGCCCACTGGATCGAAAGACCCAGGAACACCAGTCCGCACGCCAAGGCCACGCTGAAGGAAATCCATCCCGCGAAGCCCATGAAGGTTGGAGCGAGCCCAGCGGGCAGCAGCAGCAAGCAGGTCATAATCGAATTACGGAATGACGACCGGCCCGAGGGATCACGCACCGCATGCATGGCCAAGTCGGCCGCGGCGTAGTCCTTGCGGTACATGTAGCCGATTGCCAGGAAGTGCGGGACCTGCCACAACGCCATCACTAGGAAGATGATCCATGCGGCGGTGGCATCAAGGGTAAACAGGCTGCCGGTGACCGCGGCGTAGCCGATCACCGGGGGCAAAGCCCCGGGGATCGCGCCGACGTAAAGCGAGATCGGAGAGACGCGTTTGAGCGGGGTGTAGATCAACGCGTAGCTGAAGATTGTGAACGCGGCGACGCCCGAGGCGAGCGGGGTGCCGAACATGCACAGCGCGGCTTGGCCCGCGAGCATCAGGCTGGTGCCGAGTGCCAAGGCTTCGCCCATGGGCAGACGCTTGGCGGCTAGCGGCCGTTTGGCGGTGCGGGGCATCAGGGCATCGGTGCGGTGTTCGTAGGCCTGGTTGTAGACGCTCGCCGCCATGCACGACAGGGCGGTGCCCGCGAGCGTGCCGATGAGCATCAGCCAAGTCCATGAGTGCCCGCTGCGGACCGCGAGGGCGAAGCCGATCGCGGTCGTGATCACGACCATGCGGGTGATACTGGGCTTGACCAGGATTTTGTAGTCGGCCCATCGTTCGCGGAATGTATACGCCGAGGGCGCGACGTCATCGGCGCTCGTGTTTGACGACGCGATCGGCGGAGCGGAGTCGGGCGGGGTGGTGGGGTTCAAGCGTGGACGGTTTGGGGCGGGGTGGCTTGGGGGGATGACGGAGTGGACTCGCCCTGGCTCAATGCGGGGTCGGCATCCAGGTTGGGCGACGATTTGCGAAAAACCTCGGTGGTCGCGTCGCCCGCGGCGACGGGGATGTTGGCGGGGCGGTTGTTGCCCGAGGGTATCAGGTGCAGCCGAACGGCGAGCCAGGTGGCGGTGGCGATCAGGATCGCGCCCACGGATTGGTGCGAGGTGGCCAGTGTGTAGTGTTCGCCGGACAACACAGTCATCACGCCCAGGCCGACTTGCAATAGCAAGAAGCCCGCAAACAAGCTCGCGGGGATCAGCACCGCCATCTGTCCGGGGTAGGTCCGCCAGAGCCAGGCGACGTAGCCGATGCCGAAGATGAACAGGGCGTAAGCCCCGAGGCGGTGGGTGAAGTGGAGATGTACCTGCCATGCTTCGTAGGTGCCGGGCAGCACCTCGCCGGTCTCGGCGTCGATCTTGGCGGGAGCAAAACGCTCCGCCCGCTCGTCCTCGGGAACCGCCACCACGGCGGCATCGATGTCGTCTTGGCTCATCGGGGGCATGACCTGCCCGTAGTGGAACGGCCAATCCGGGATCGCCAAAGCCGACTGGCTGTGACGCACGGCCGAGCCCAACATGAGTTGGACCAATAGGCCGCCGAGCAGAACAAGCGGAGCGATCCGCAGGGTTTTGCGGTGGCGTTGTTCGTCGGTGTCGGTCGGCCGGGTCATCCAGAATCGGCTGAGCGCGGTGGCCATCAGCACGGTTAGGCAAAAGAAGATCTGCCCGGTGACGCCGTGGATCCCCGCGAGGAAGACCGAGACTTCATCGACCCGCAGGATACCCATGATGCCTTGGAGGACCACAAAGACCAGAAGCCCCCACGCCAGGACCTTGACCCAGCGACGGCGGCGCTGGGTGAACATCACCGCCACCAGGAGCGCGATCGTCAGGCTGCCCACGACGTAGCCCTTGAGCCGGTGCGAGTGCTCCAGCCGGGTGCCTTCGTCGTACCACCAGGTCTCGAGCGGGGCGATGAGTGACCACACGCCGAACGTCGTGAACCCGTCGGGCACGGCCATCCCCGCGTCTTTGCTGGTCACGTGTCCGCCGATCGCGATCAACACAAAGGTTGCTGCGATAAGAAGTAACGCCAACACGTGGACCCACCGGCGATAGGGGGGGTACAGCGGCTGCTCGGGCGTGATCGCCGGATCAGAATTCGGAGCTGTGGTGTTCATGCGGCATCAGTATAGGAAGGCCGCGACGCTTTGCTAGGTAAGCATGAACGTGATTTTTACGGCCCGAATCGGCGCGTGAGAGTCAGTTCCAATTCTTTGTTTTGTGTAGACACACGTTTCTCGGCCGATATACTCGTGCCGTGACGATTTTCGCCCAAAAATCCGAGATTACGATTTCGATTATCGAGGACAACCTCCGGTAGGGCGACTGATCGTGCATCCACATGAATCGAACCGACCCTGCCGTTGGCAGGGTTTTTTTATGCCTCGAATCCGTATCTGATACCTTGTTCGCCCTTTGCAGCCTTTTGGAACCTCCCATGGCCAGCCTTGAAAACAACCGCCGTATCGAAATCTACGACACCACCCTCCGCGACGGCACCCAAGGTGTGGGCGTCTCGCTCACGCTGACCGACAAGCTGGCGATTACCCAGCTGCTCGACGAGATGGGTGTGGACTTCGTCGAGGGCGGCTACCCGCTGTCCAACCCCAAGGACGTGGCGTACTTCGAGGAAGTCCAGAAACTGGACCTCAAGCACACCCGTGTCTGTGCTTTCGGCATGACCCGCCGTAAGGGCATCGACCCGGCCGACGACCAGGGCATGCAGGCGTTGGTCAACTCCGGGGCCCCGATCATCACCATCGTTGGCAAGACCTGGGATCTACACGTCGACGAAGTCCTGCGGATCAGCCGGGAAGAAAACCTGGCGATGATCCGCGACTCGGTGGCGTTCTGCCGGTCGGCAGACAGCGTGGAAGAGGTGTTCTACGACGCGGAACACTTCTTCGATGGCTACCGGGCCAACCCCGAATACGCCCGCCAGACGCTGCAGGCCGCGATCGATGGCGGGGCGACCCGCTTGGTGCTCTGTGACACCAACGGCGGCTCGATGACGGACTGGGTCACCCAGGTCATGGCCGAGCTGAAGGAGAAACTCGCGGTCGATGCCGACACCTCGGCCGAGTCGCTGCCCAGCCTGGCGATCCACTGCCACAACGATGCGGGCCTGGCGGTCGCCAACTCCCAGGCCGCCGTGGCCGCCGGGGCGGTGCAGGTGCAAGGCACTATCAACGGCATCGGCGAACGCTGCGGCAACGTCGACCTGCTCACCGTCATCGCCAACCTCAAGCTCAAGCTTGGCTACGACTGCCTGATCGACGGTGCCGTCGCTCGTCTCGGTGAACTCTCTGATGCGGTTTACGAAAAGGCCGCAGTCGAGCCCAACGACGGCCAGCCCTACGTCGGCGACAACTCCTTCGCCCACAAGGGCGGCATGCACGTCCACGCGGTCCAACGCATCGCCCACAGCTACGAACACGTCGAGCCCGAGTCGGTCGGCAACCAGCGACGCATCCTCGTGTCCGAGTTGTCGGGCCGAAGTAACATCGCCGCGACGCTCGGCGAAAAGTTCGGCGATGCGGTCACCCCCGAGGTCCAGACGAAACTGTTGACCAAGGTCCAGGACCTCGAGCACCGCGGCTACCAATTTGAACACGCCCCGGCCAGCCTAGAACTGCTCATGTACGAAGCGATCGGTAACCGCCCATCTTTCTGGGTACGGGACCACTACCGCTGCGTCATCCTCGGAGTGCCCGGCGAATCCACACAAACCGAAGCGATCGTCAAGCTCACTGTCGGCAATGAAATCGAACATCGCGTTGCGGAGGGCGACGGCCCGGTCAACGCGCTCGACGCGGCGCTGCGAAAAGCCCTGCGTGGTCATTACCCGCAGATCGATGAGCTGACACTGACCGATTACGCGGTGCGTGTGGTCAACCCCACCGCCCAGTCCGCAGCCAAGGTTCGCGCAACCGCTGAATTCGAGGCCCGTGGCAACGATGGCAACCTCCGTCGCTTCAGCACCATCGGCGTGGATGAAAACATCGTCGATGCGAGTTGGATGGCGTTGTCCGACGCGATCCAGTACTACCTCATCGAAGTGGGCGCGGACAACAACGGCCACGGTCAGTCCTGAGCCTCGACGCGATCGGCTGTGTGATGACGGTCAACTGCAATTTATGCCGCCAGCCAAGCACGCGGACTGAACTCCGGGCTGGATTGGGTCATGAGTTGGATCAGCCTTAGGCGGTTTTGATCGGACAAGTTGACGAATTCAACGCCGATCTCGTGTCGCCGCAGCCCCACGGGCTGGATACGAACCACTCGCGCTTGCAGAAGAAGAGGGTAGGGTCGGCTGTCCACTTGCAGAGTGATGAACTGGCCGACCTCGACGGGGCGATCCCCTTTGCGGAAGATGCACGCGCCCGATTCGGAGATATCGAGCACCTGACCGAAGGGTGTGTCGTGGTTGTTAAACGACTGACGCCGATGTCGCCGCCGGTTCGATCCGGATTGAGTTGGGTCGGGTGTCTGGTCCATGCCAAGCCCACGCGTTTAAGAAAGAAAATGCAAACCTACCATTGCCTATCGGTTGGATAACGCGTCGGATTACATCCTTCAGCTAAGGGAACCACCGCATCGGCACGTAGAACAGCCTGCAGCCACGGTTTTGGGCTGATTATCGGGGCATGTCTTGATAGAAGGGATAGTCCTAGGCGGACCCGGGGGAGAAAGGGGGGAATGAACTCGGCAGGGCTCGAACCTGCAACCTGCGGCTCCGTAAACCGCTGCTCTATCCAATTGAGCTACGAGTCCAGTTTGGACGCCGCCGACGCCGAAGCGGATGGCGGAGGATCGAAGAGGATAACACCCGGCTGTCGACTTTTCAACCGCGTACAATGTCACTGTGACGCAATTGCTCTCACAAACCGAAGCCGCCGAGGCGTGGCCCGATGACCCCCGATTGCATCGGCTGTTGGATGTATTCCGCCAACGCCAGGGGCTCACCGTGATGACCGCTTTCAGTGGCGGGATCGATTCGACGTTGGTTGCTGCCGCTGCCCGCCGTGTGCTCGGCCGTGAAGCCGCACCAGCCGCGGTGGGCGATTCACGCTCGCTGCCCCGGCGAGAGCTCCAAGAGGTGCGCCAACTCGCGCAGCAACTCGACCTTAATCTGATCGAGGTCCAGCCCGGCGAGCAGCTCGACCCCGACTATCAGAAAAACGCGGGCGACCGCTGCTACTTCTGCAAGACCCACCTCTACAACACGCTCCAGCAGACCGCCCGTAAGCTGGACATCACCGCGATTGCCAACGGCACCAACCTCGATGACCAAGGCGATCACCGCCCCGGCCTGAAGGCGGCGGACGAGGCAGACGTGATCTCGCCGCTGGTCGAAGCCCAGCTCAACAAGCAAGACGTGCGGGACGTCGCCAAGCTCTTGGGACTGCCCAACTGGGACAAACCCGCCGCGGCCTGCTTGGCCAGCCGTCTGCCCTACGGCACGCCGGTGACCGCCGAGCGGCTCGAGCAGGTCGAGCAAGCAGAAAACACCTTGGCTGACCTGGGCTTTACCGGGTACCGGGTGCGTCACCATGAAGAGGTCGCCCGCCTCGAAATCCCCCTCGATCAATTCGCCAGGTTGTCTGAGCCCGGCATGCGTGAACGCGTCGTGGACGGGCTCAAAGCCGCGGGCTATGTCTACGTCAGCCTCGACCTCGAAGGCTTCCGGAGCGGCAGTGGCAACGTGACCCTGACCGTGGGCGAATCCTGAGGGAAGATACGCGAAAAAACCCATTGAACGCTACCCCAGTTGAGCCTAGCATTGCACCTTCTATGGTTTAAGTGAGCGACTTCCATTGAAAAAGAAATGCGACAAATGCAATCGCCCGGCGACCCACCACTCGGTGGAGATCAGCAAGACCGGTGAGAAGATTGAGGTCAACCTCTGCGACATCCACGCCGCCGAGGCGGGCCTGACGATCAAGTCGCCTCACACGCCGATCAATGAGCTGCTGACCAACTTCGTTAAGCTCCACTCCGGCGGCGCGGAAAGCGATTCCGAATCGGGGCAATCCACCGGCGGCGGCACGTCCAAAGACACGGCTTGCGAAAGCTGCGGGACCACCTTTGCCGACTTCCGCGAGAACAGCTTGCTGGGCTGCCCGATGTGCTACAAGACCTTCGAGCAGCCGCTCAGCCCGCTGCTCGAGCGCGCCCACGAGGGCGGCACGCACCACATCGGCAAAGTGCCCCGCCGCGCGGGTGTCGGCGAGCAGCGACAGATGGCGATGCAGCGGCTCCGGCGCCAGCTCGATGACGCGGTCATGTCTGAAGACTACGAGCTTGCGGCTCGGTTGCGGGACGATATCCAGCAGATGGAAGGGGATCACTGAGCGATGACGCTGCGCAACATCACCGAGCACGCCGGGGAATGGCTACGCGGCGCGGGCCCTCAGTCCGACGTGGTGATTTCCAGCCGTATCCGGTTGGCTCGCAACATCGCGGGCTTTCCTTTCGTCGGCCACGCCAACCGGCGGCAGCGCTACGAGATCCTCGAGTCCTGCCGATCGCACATCACCAACAAACGTTTGGGCGACAACATCATCTGGGTCCAGCTCGCGGATGCGATGCCCACCGACCGCCAGCTCCTAGTCGAACGCCATCTCATCTCCCGCCAGCACGGCTCGTCCAAGAACGAGGTGCCCCGCGGCGTCGCGGTTGGCGGCGACGAAACCTTCGCCATCATGGTCAACGAGGAAGACCACCTGCGTATCCAGGTTCTCCGCTCCGGCATGCAGCTCACCGAGGCCTTCGAGCAGATCAATCGCATCGACGACATCCTCGAAGAACGTCTGGAGTACGCCTACTCCCGTCGGTTCGGCTACCTCGCAGCCTGCCCGACCAACGTGGGCACCGGGATCCGCGTCAGCGTCATGATGCACCTGCCGGCCCTCAAGCTCACCGGCGAGATCGACAAGGTCAAGCGGGCCGCCCGCGACATGCACCTGGCCGTCCGCGGCCTCTTCGGCGAAGGCAGCGAG
>JBCCWB010000068.1:0-17036 GCA_039194345.1 Planctomycetota bacterium | reverse complement strand
GAAGACGATTCAGCCCCTGATCCGTAAAACCCGCCGCGTCCTGACCGCCCTGCACCGCGACGAACGCGGGGCCGAAGGCCTCGAGAAGCTGCTGATCATCGCCGCCATCGTGCTGCCGCTGCTGGGCCTGCTCGTGATCTTCCGCGACGAGATGGGCGAGTGGGTCCGTGGCAACTGGAACACCGTGAAGAACGACGCCGACAGCACCATCCCCGGCAGCGGCAACACGCCCTGACCCGGTGGGTGAGCGGGGGCGGAACTTCTCATCGTTGTGAGTTTGCATCTTGATCATCGCCGCTTGGATCGCTTTTTTGTTGATGGTGGCGACGACGCTGACCGCGGCGGTCATCGACCTCAAAACCGGGCTGATCCCCAACCGCCTGACGTACCCCGCGGTCCTGGTGGGCTTGATCTTTTGGCCTGTGGCGGGGTGGGTCCTCGGCGGCGGTGACATGGCCCTCGCCCACACTAAGGCCGTCTGGATCGGCATGTTGTGCGGCCTCGTGCCGTTCACGCTCTTGGTGCTGACCGCCGGGCTGGGCATGGGCGACGCCAAGCTCATGGCCGCGGTCGGGGCGCTCTCGGCCTCGTGGGAGGTGGTGCTGAGCACGACGATCTACGCCCTGATCGTCGCGCTCGTGTTGACGCTGGTGATCATGGTCCGCAAGGGCGTAGTCAAGCAGACAATGGGCCGGGTCTTTTCCGCCGCCCTGCTCGCCTCGGCCCGGGTGAAAGCCGATCTACCCAAAGACGGGCCGACGGTCGCGTTCGCCGCGGCGATCGCGGTCGGGGCCACGGTCGCGGGGGCCGAGCAGCTGCTGGGCTGGGACTCGCCCTGGCGTGGCTTCAGCCCCTGACTCCCGCCGCCCCACCCCCGGGGATTTCCTAAAACCCCAATCTCCAACGCACCGCACGATTTACGCGGTTTGCGGGTAAAATACGGGACCCCCGATGTCCGAATCCGAAACCCCCGGCAACCCGAACCCCGCCGTCACCACGCTGAGCCTCAAGCCCGGCGACAAGGTGGACGCCTTCACCATCGTCGACACCATCGCGACGACCGGCTCGGCCGTGGTCTACAAAGCACACGACGAACTGCTCGACCGCCACGTCGCCATCAAGCAGATCATCCTCGGCCAGGAAGACTCCGACGAGGCCCTACGCAAACGCATCCGCGAAGAGGCCTCGATCCACAAGCGTGTCTCCACCTCTCAACCCAAGCACCTGATCCAATTCATCGACGCGGTGGACGACCCCCGCGGCCTGATGCTGGTGGGCGAGTACTACCCGTCCACCTCCCTCGAAGACGTGCTCCAGAAAACCGACGCCCCGCTCGACGAACGCCAGGCGCTGGGCATCGTCGCCGCGACCGCCAAGGGGCTCGAAGCCATCCACGGCGTGGGCGTGGTCCACCGCGACCTCAAGCCCAGCAACATCCTGCTCGGTGACGACGGCGGACTCAAGATCTGCGACTTCGGGCTCTCCGCCCTGATCGAATCCCAAGACTCGCTCTCGCTCGGCTCGGTCCGCTACATGGCACCGGAGCTGCTCAAATCCGAGCCCGCCGACGGCCGGGCCGACCTCTACTCGTTGGGCATCATCGCCTACGAGATGCTCGCGGGCCGGGAGAACTTCGACGTGGCGTTCCGGAACGTGCTGCGTGACCAACGCAATCAAGCGATGCGTTGGATGAAGTGGCACACCAACCTCCGCGTCTCCGCCCCACAACTCGACGACTATCTCCCCGATCTGCCGACGCACCTGGTTCAGCTCGTCGCCCGGATGATGGACAAAGACCAGGCCCGCCGCGTGAGCTCAGCCGAGGACGTCATCGAAGCCATCCGCCGACACTTCACCGGCGACGGCCCAGACATGGACCTCGCCCCCAGCCGCAGCATCGACCACCCCGCCATCACCACCAGCACCCCCGGCGACACCACGGTCCTGCCCAGCCGCAGCAAGCTGCCGATGATCCTGGGCGGCTTCCTGCTGTTTTGGGTGGTCGTGTTTGGCGTCCTCTTCGTCATCAATGATCAAAAGAAAACCGCCGCCTACGAACGCAAGCTCAACGCCTCCAACGTCATGATCGACCAAGGCATCGAGCGCTACAACGAGGGTGACTTCACGGGCTCGCTGGAGAACTACCGCGCGGTGCTCGACACCTGGCCCGCCGACAATCCCGTCGCCAAGCGAGCCCAGCTCGGCGTATGGAAAGCCGAGGGCCGTCTTGCGTTTTCCGAACAGCGCTACGACGACGCGGTCAATCTGTTCGAGCAGTACAAAGACGCCGGGGGCGACCCCGCCACCGTCGACGGCCTGATCCTCGAAGCCAAGGACAACGAGGCCTTCGCCCAGATCGATCAGACCATCCTCAACGACATCGAAACCGCCGAATTCACAGCCGCCCAGCAAACTCTCAAAGATGCCCGCGAGCACGACTGGAACGACGGCCAAGAGGCCCGGCTCGATGAGCTCGAAACCCTGATCGAACAGCGCCGTGCCGAGGTGCTCGCCGCCGAGCGCATCGAAGAGGCCCGCCGGTTGGTCAACGAAGGCGACCGCGCGGCCGCCATCGCTGGTCTGGAAGACCTCGTGAGCCTCCCGGAAGAAGGCCAGACGCTGCTGGAGAAGCTCAAAGCCGACCAGGCCTACGAGACCGCCATCGCCAACGGCGAAGAAGCCATCCGCACCGGCAAGCTCGGCGAAGCGGTTGAAGCGCTCAGCTCCGCCCTCGCTCTGCGCCCCAGCTCGGAACTCCAAGCCCGCATCGTGAAGCTCGACGCACGACGTTTGGCCGCCGAAGCCGCCGCCCTGTTCGACGACGGGGAGATCGATGCCGCCAAACTCCGCATCGCCGCGGCACTCGAAAAGGACCCCGAGAGCACCGACGCCCTACGTCTGCAGAAGCAGATCGCGGTCAAGACCGAGCTCACGCAGATCGAACGCCGAGGCGACACCGCGCTGGCCGCGGGCAACCTCAGCGGCGCGATCGCCGCGTTTGAAGAAGCACTCTCCCTGGCCCCGGGGGATGGCGATCTCGTCGCCAAGCTCAACCGCGTCCGCGTCCGCCTCAGCCTCGACCAAGCCCGGGCCGCCATCAACACTGACGAATCGGCCAAAGCCGAAACTCTGCTCAAAGACGCTCTGCTTATCGACCCCGAGAACAAAGACATCCCGGAGCTGCTCAAACAGATCGAAACGCAGCGGAGCTACGACGCCCTGGTCGCCGAGGCAGACCAAGCCAAGGCCATGCAGGATTTCCGTCGCGCCGACAAGCTCTACCGCGACGCCAAAGAGCTTCTGCCCGGCAAGGCCATCGATCAACTGCTCGAAGACCTCAACTACGAGCGTCTACTCGCCCAAGGCAAAGAGCTTATTGCCGAAGGCGAGCTGGCCGCCGCACGAGCCATGCTTCAACAAGCCAGCCGCATCCGTGGCCTGACCCCCGAACTCGAAAAGCTCCTCGAGCAGACCGAACGCAAAAGCACCCCCGAGGGGTCAAGCCCACCGCCCGCGGACGAGTGACCCCCGCTCGTGATGGTCGATTCCTCACCCGTATCGCGGGGCGAGGACCTAAACTGAAACGCCCCGGACCGCCCCGGAGAACTCCACCCCGGAACCCTTGCTATGAGTCAAATGCCCGGTTCGCCCACCGTCCCCCTGCCCAAAAAGCCCGGCAACTCCGGCGCCTCCTCATCGAACACCACCCCCGCCAGCCCCAAGCTCGTTGGCCTGGCGTTGCTTATCGCGCTGATCGCTGTGGTGCTGGTCAACCTCTACATCCTGGGCATCAAGAAAGCCGCGCAGGAAGGCGAGTACCGCTTCTTCCGCTTGGTGGTCGCCAAAGACGTCGGGCAAACGCTGGAAATCGAAGACGTGCAACTCGTTGGCGTCCCCGAGAGTTTCCGCGATGCCTTCCGCGATGTGGTCGAGCCCAACAGCCAGGGCCAGCCGCTCCGCCTGGGCGACCCGTTCACCCGCAGGGCCGAAGTCGGCGAGCCGCTGACCACCCGCATGTTCGACGACCTCACCGGCGACGCCTCCCGCCGCCTCATCACCCAGGGCTACCGCGGCGTGTCCCTCCCGGTGGTGTCCAAGACGCTGCCCGACCCGCTCAAGTCCGAGATGCGGGTCGACCTCCTCGCCCCGGTGCGTTCTCCCGGCGGCCGGCAGGTGATCATGCCGGTGATGGAAAACGTCCGCGTGGTCAGCGTCGGTTCGCGCACGATCGTCGATGAAAAGTCCGGCAGCCGCGCCGCCTCCAACTTTGAAACGCTTACCGTCGAAGTCGATCCCAAGCAAGCGGTCCAACTCGAAGCCATTACCCAGGAGGTACAAAAGACCGGCGTCTACCGCGTCCTGCTCCGCTCTCCGGACGATCAACGCCAAGCCTACATCCCCGAAGGCGGTATCAACCCCGACATCCTCGAACGTTTCGGACTCAGTACCGCTGCGAGGTAGTAATGAGTACACAGTGAACAGTGATGAGTAAGCGTCACTGGAATCTGCCTTAAGCTCGTGCCTTTACGCATCACTGTTCACTCGTCACTGTTTACTGCTCACTGAACCATGCAATTCTGGCTCTACGACCACAGCAACAACCTCCGTCATACCCTCGAGGCCGAGGGCGACCCGATCCAGATCGGGCGTGACGACGGCTGTGACATCGTGCTCAAGAGCCCCTTCGTCGCCCCCCGCCACGCCCGCATCCTCCGCAAGGGCAACCGCATGGTCGTCGAAGCGCTCAGCCAGGCCGGCACCCGCGTGGCCAACCGCGAGGTGCAGAAGGGCACACCGCTCTACGTGGACTTCGGCGACGAAATCCAGATCGGCCAGTTCACCATCGCGATGGTCGGCCGCAACGGCGACGCCCTCGACTCCCGCACCGCCGATGAAGACCTGCTCCAAGCCCGACTCATGGAGCTCGAGCAAGAGGTCCACGCCGAGCTGCTCGAGCGGATGAACCTCCGCGTCACCGGGAGCATCCGCAAAGACGACGGCGCGTTCCTCAATCAAGTCCTCGTCCACCTCGACGAGGTCCTGGAAAGCCGCGTCAACGCCCTCGACGCCGACATTATCCGCCTCGCCTGTCGGCACCACCTGCAACGCCTCGTCACCGCCGAGGTTGTCCGCCAGTGCCAGGGCAAGGTGCAGACCGAATACAAGTCGGGCGACGACCGCCTGCTCGACCCCGTGCAGGAAACCAAGATCACCGAGCTGGTCACGTCGCTCGTCGACATGATGCCGCTGTTGTTCGACCCGTCGAGTGTCAGCGAAGACCTCGCCGTGGCGGAAGACTCGTTCGACGAGCTGTTCGATCACGAGTACCCGACACTCGATCGCGAGGTCACCCGCTACATCGTCCAACGCACCGTCGCCAAAGACATCCAGGACATCATGCTCGGCCTCGGCCCGCTGCAGGACCTTTTGGAGATGCCCTCGGTCAGCGAGATCATGGTCGTCGGCAAAGACCGCATCTACATCGAGAAGAACGGCATCATCCAGCCCACCACCCGCACCTTCTTCTCCGACGACGTGCTCCTCTCGATCATCGAACGCATCCTCGCGCCGGTGGGCCGACGTGTGGATACCTCGGTTCCATTAGTCGATGCGCGTCTGTCGGACGGCAGCCGGGTCAACGTGGTTATCCACCCGCTCTCGCTTGTCGGGCCCTGTCTCACGATCCGCAAGTTCGGCTGGGTGCCGTTCACCATGGACGACCTGGTCGAGCGCGGCGCACTGAGCCCCAACGTCGCCAGCTTCCTGCAGGGCTGCATCGTCGGCCGATCCAACATCGTCATCGCCGGCGGCACCGGCTCGGGCAAGACCACCCTGCTCAACGTCCTGGGCGCCTACGCCCGCCCCAACGAGCGTATCATCACCGTCGAGGAATCCGCCGAGTTGCAGCTGCCCCAGCCGCACGTCGTGAAACTCGAAGGCCGCCCCGCCAACATCGAGGGCAAGGGCGCCTACACCATCCGTGAGCTCGTGCGCAACAGCCTGCGGATGCGCCCCGACCGCATCATCGTCGGCGAGGTCCGCGGCCCCGAAGCCATGGACATGCTCCAAGCCATGAACACCGGCCACGACGGCTCGCTCTCCACCGTCCACGCCAATAACCCCCACGACGCGATGAAACGCCTCGAGGCCCTCGTGCTCATGGCCGTTGAGATGCCGATGCGGGCCATCCGGGAACAGATCGTCACCGCCGTCGACCTCGTCGTTCAGGTCACACGCTTCGCCTCCGGCCACCGCCGCGTCACTGCGATCTCCGAGGTGACCTCCATCGACCCCGAAACCGGCCAGGTTCGCCTCGAAGACATCTTCACCCTCAAAGATCCCAAGCAACCCACCCTCCGCCACACCGGCTACATCCCCACCTTCGCCGAAGAGATGGTCGAGCGTGGAGATTTCGACGTCGACGTGTTCCTCTAGCCCATGCCCAACCCGCCGTTGCTCATCCTGCTCAACGTTTGCGTCTTTACCGCCGCATACCTGTTGGTGCGCTACGGCAAAGAGCCCGCGACGCAATTCCGCGCTCGGCAGGAGTTGGCGTACGACCGAGTCCTGCGGCGCCAGCTCATGCTGGATGTCGAGCCGAGTCAAGCGTTCCTGATGGCGATGTCGGGCGTCGTGGTGGCGTTCCTGTTTTCGTTTTTCCTGACGTTCAATCTGTTTGTCGCAGTGGTCTGCGGGATCGCGGCCTACTTCATGCCGGCCGTGGTGGTTCGCCACCTGGAGCAAAAGCGACGGCAGCAACTCGAGTCGCAACTGGTCGATGGGCTCACCACGATCTCCGCGGGGGTGAAAGCAGGGCTCAACCTCGTGCAGTCCATGGAGATGCTCGTCGATAACCAAACCGGGCCGATCAAGCAGGAGTTCGAGCAACTGCTACGCGAGTACCAGATGGGCCGCGATCTGAATCAGGCGATGCGTTCGGCGAGCAACCGCATCGGCTCGCCGCTCTACCGGCTGACCTTCACCGCGATCGAGATGCACCGCGTCCGCGGCGGCGACACCGGCGAAAGCATGGACCGACTGGCCGAGGCGGTGCGTGAGATCAAAAAGCTTGAAGGCAAACTCGACGCGATCACCGCCCAGAGCCGGTCCCAGGCTTCGATGATGGCGGTCATGCCGTTTGTGTTTATGTTCATTCTCTGGATCATCGATCCCGAGGGTATCCGTTTGCTGTTCACCGAAACGATCGGCCGGGTGTTGCTGCTGATCTGCGGCGCACTCATCCTCGGCGCGTTCCTCTGGATCCGAAAAATCATGGCGGTGGATGTGTAATGGACCTCGAACTGATCGTCATCTCGATCATCGTGTTCATCGGCGTGTTCCTGCCGATCTTCGCGATCTTCCGTTACCCGGTGCCGGCCGCGCCGCCGGTGAACCGCCGCATCGCCCGGGCCATGGGGGCCGACCGCGCGACGATCTTCGAACAACCGGTCCTCGCGCCCGTACTGAACGCCGTGGTCTCCATCGCCAACCGGCTGAACCTGCCCAAGATCCGAGCCGACATCCGGCAAGACCTCGATGCCTCGGGCAACGCCGCGGGCTACAGCGTCGAGCAGTACCTCAGCCTTTGCGTGTTGTCGGCGCTGTCGGTGGCGTTCCTCGCGGGGCTGGGCGAGCTGTGGCTCGGCGGCGGCTTGCTGCTGATCGTGCTGCCCCTCGGCGCCGCTGGCGGGTTTTACGTGCCCCTGATCCTCCTACACGGAGCACGCAGCCGACGCGTCATCCGCATCGCCAAGCAGCTGCCCTACACCCTGGACCTGATCGCGCTGGTCATGGCAGCAGGCTCAAGCTTCGGCGAAGCCATCCAAACGCTCATCCGCGACAACCCCGAAGACGAGCTCAACCAAGAACTCAAGATCGCGCTGTCCGAGATCGAATTCGGCGCAACGCGCGCCACCGCCCTGAAAAACCTCGGCCAACGCATCCCCTTGGAAAGCCTGCGGAGCGTGATCGCGTCGGTCAACCAAAGCGAGAAACTCGGCACACCGATGGCCGCCGTACTCAAAGTCCAGGCCGACATGCTCCGGGCCCAACGCGGCGTCATCGCCGAGAAAAAATCCGCCTCGGCGAGCCTGCGTATCCTGGTCCCCTCCATGATGATTATGATCGCGGTGGTGCTCATCGTGTTCTCGCCGATGATCATCCGATTCATCAAGGGCGAACTGTTTTGAACCAACACCTGCTCGAAATCACGATCACCGCCGGGCCCACCGCCGGACAACGGGTGCGGGTCAATAACTCCCCCGCGACCTTTGGGCGTGGCATGGACAACGCGCTGGTCATCGACCTGCAAACCGTCTCGCGCGTCCACGGCGAACTGCGCTACGAAGACGACCGCTGGGTCGTGGCCAACCTCTCGAAAAACGGCACCCGGCTCAACAGCCGCGCCATCGGCCGCAAGCCCCGCCCGCTGCGCGACAACGACCAGATCGTGGTGGGCAACCAGCCGGTCCTCACCGTCGCGCTGCGTGAAGGCGACGGCGACGGCCCGACCGTGAACGTGCAACCCGACGCCAACGACGTCGGCACCGCCAATGCCGCCCCGCCACGGCCGGGCATGAGCCCGCGGACCAAGCTCTGGCTGGCGATCCTGGGCTTCTGGGTCGCGGTGTTCAGCGTGGCGTTTTTTGTGTCCAGCGGGGCCGACAGCAACGCGCCGCGGACCGGACCGAGCGTGCCCATGCTGACCGACCAAGCGATCGCCGAGGCGATCCGGGCCCCCCTGCCCAAGCAAGAAGCCTCGCCCCGCACTGCCGCCAAGCACTTCGACGAGGCCGAGGCGTACTACGGCATGATCAACGCCGACCCGCAGAACGCCTTCCGCGCGTTGTTCTCGTACAAAACCGCCCTGTCCTACGCCTACAGCGACGACTTCACCGACGACCGCGACGACTGGGGCGGCAAACCCGCCGCCGAGCTCGGCCTCGCTCAGAAAAACTACATCAAACTCGAAACCGAGCTCATCAAAGACGTCCAACGCCTCTACAAAGATGCCCACGGCAAGCTGATGGACCGACGCCACAGCGAGGCTAAACTAGCCTTTGAGAAAGTCTTCAAACTCTACAACGACCCGCAAAACCCGATCTACAAAAACGCGCTCAAGCAGCGCGACCTCGCCCGGCAACGCCAAGCGAACTAGCCGCCTCCGCCCAACACCCGGGGGGCCAGAAAGCACGATATGAATCAGTCCGCCACCGAATCCGCCCTCCCCGCCGCCCCGTCGGTCCCCGACGACCTGGGCCACTACGGCCCGTTCGGCGGCAGCTTCATCCCCGAAACGCTCCACAAAGCCGTCGCCGAGCTCGGCAAGGTCTACGACGTCGCCAAAGACGATCCCGAATTCCAGAAGCAGATGGCCGAGCTCAACCGCGACTACATTGGCCGGGCCACGCCGTTGCAATTCGCCCCCCGCCTCACCGAACACGCTGGCGGTGCTCAGATCTGGATCAAACGCGAAGACCTCGCCCACACCGGCGCCCACAAGATCAACAACGCCATCGGCCAATGCCTGCTCACCATCCGCATGGGCAAGAAGCGCATCATCGCCGAGACCGGCGCCGGACAGCACGGCGTCGCTACCGCCACCGCCGCCGCGAAGTTCGGCCTCGACTGCGAGGTCTTCATGGGCACCGAAGACATGCGCCGCCAACGCCCCAACGTCCTGCGTATGCAGCTCATGGGCGCGAAAGTCACCGGCGTCGAGTCCGGCAGCAAGACCCTCAAAGACGCCACCAACGCCGCCATGCGCGACTGGATGGCCACCAGCGAAACCACCCACTACACCATCGGCAGCGTCGTCGGCCCCCACCCCTTCCCCATGATCGTCCGCGACTTCCAGTCGGTCATCGGTAAAGAAACCTACGAGCAAAGCCTCGCCCAGCTCGGCCGGCTGCCCGACTGCATCACCGCGTGCGTCGGCGGCGGGTCCAACGCCGCGGGCATGTTCCACCCCTTTGCCGTGCGTGAAGACGCCAAGGACGTCCGCCTCGTCGGCGTCGAGCCCGGCGGCGTCGGCACCGAGTTCGGCAAGCACGCCGCGTCCCTCTCCCAAGGCAGCCCCGGCGTGCTCCACGGCTCGCTCTCCTACGTCCTCCAGGACGACGACGGCCAAACCGCACCCGTCCACTCCGTCTCCGCCGGCCTGGACTACCCCGGCGTAGGCCCCGAACACGCCTACTGGAAAGACTCCGGCCGGGTGTCATACGCCAGCGTGACCGACACCGAGGCGCTCGACGCCTTCCAGCTCATGTCCAAGCTCGAAGGCATCCTCCCCGCCCTCGAGTGCAGCCACGCCATGGCCCACACCCTCAAGCTCGCCGCCGAGATGCCCAAAGACACAATCATCGTCATGAACCTGAGTGGCCGTGGCGACAAAGACCTCGACGAAGTCGTCCGCGTTTTGGGTATGTAAATCCAAGAAGCGCCGCGGCTCCGCCGCGCTAACTCCCACCCAACTTCCGCAGCGCAGCACGATACCGCGCCCCCCGCTTCCGCCACGATAAGGGCAATGCGCTCCGCAGCCAGTGCAATGCGGGGTGCCAGCCCGCGTGTTCCTTGTGCGGATGGGTAAACGCAAACTCGTCCGGCGTCCGCGTTGCCACCCAGCCGCGGTACAGCGAACGCACCTCCCCGTAGTCCCTGCATTCGATCGCCAGCTTCTTGCAAGCGTACCGCACCAGGAAATCCGTCGAGACCATACCCTCGTCCGCCCGCGCCGCGATCTCCGGGGTGTCGGCGTAGGTCCCGGCGTAGTCCTTGACCAACGCCTCTGATCGCAACACCCCAGAACGCCAGATGTCCTCCGCCGCCTGCCGCGTATAACCCACGAATCCCCCCTGCACACTCGGTAGGCCCTTCAGCGGAATCCGCTTAGCGAACGTCTCGTACTCCAGCGTCCCAAACACGCAACGCCCCGTCGGCAGCGTTTGGAACCGCCGATTCGTTTTCGTATCTGTATCGAGCTTGAAGAGGTAAGGCGTCGGCGACAGCATGTACCGGTCCAACATCCGCTGAATAATCAGCCCGCCCGACTCGGTCCCGTACAGGTATTCGCCTGCGAAGTAGGCCCCGCCGAACCGGTTAGCCACGCCTGGCCAGCGCGGGTCGTTGTCGTTGTCCGACACCAGCAGCAGCCGTGCGCCGGGGAAGTGCGTCCGCAAATGACTCAACGCCCAATTCGCTTGGCGCACGTCGCGGTGCACCTGCATAAAAAACGTCAGGTCCGCATCGGTGTAATCGGCTGTCGGGCCGGGCGATAAATGGGCGAGTTGAGACATGGTGGCCGAGGTTCTGGCAAGAGTCGAGGGGCGTGAGCGGTCCCCACGGGACACACAACAACACCCTTACGCTCTATCGGCCAAACCGCCGCCCCGCACGATCTTTATATTGATTAACTCGTAAGCCCCGCCGCTCAGAGCCCCAAAGCCCGCCCAGGATCGACTCAGGGAAAGATCGCGTCCAATATAGGCTGCCGCCAAACCATCACCACGACCGTCGCGCCGCACAGGTAAGGCCCGTAGGGGATCACACGAACTTTGCCTTTGACCAATGCCGCCACGCCCGCCATGACGATGGCCGCGATGATGCCGAAAAACGGCGCGATGAAGAACGCCAAGGTTGTATCACGCCAGCCGATGACCGCACCGACTGCCGCCATGAGGTGGACATCGCCCAGGCCCATGGCTTCCTTGCCGAAGCCCAACGTGCCCAGCACCCGCGTGGCCCAAACGATCCCGCCGCCCGCGAGGTAGCCCAGCAACACCCCGCCGATCACCGACATCAACGGCGACGCCGGCCCCGTCATCGCCCGGCCAACACCCCACCCAATCGCCGCACCGACGATCGGGAAGATCAGAAACAACATCTCCTTCGCGATCTCACGCCGCGGATACGGGTGCACGAGGATCAGATTCGGATCGTCCGGGTCCGCGCCCTCGGGCAGCGGAATCTCCTCGGCAAAGCTCAACGGAAGCTTCTTCATCCGCAGCAACACAATCGCCACGATCAGTCCCACGGTGCCCCCGATCGCCAGGCCAATCTGATCGGTCACCGGGATGAGCATCTCGTACGAGTTCCCGACCGCCAGCAATCCCGGTGGCACCCATCCCAACGCCACCGACACCGGCAACGCCACGATCGCGATCCCCGCCGGGATCCACGTCAAGCTTAACGGGATGATGTACAGCTTCGCATCGATCATCGTCGCCGCGATCATGCAAGACAGCAGCACTAGGTGCACCGCCAGTACCGGCCACGTATCCACCACCCCCGGCACGGCAAAAACCTCGCGCAAACCCGTGAAGTAGTACGCATACGTCAACCCGAAGAACAACAACCCCGTCGCCGCTTCGACCAGCGGGTATTGGATGCTGATCTTCATGCCGCAGTAGCGGCACTTGCCCCGCAGCCACAGCCAACCCAGCACCGGCACGTTGTCGTAAAACGCCAGCTTCTTCCCACACCCCGGGCAACGCGACGGCGGCGAGATCACGCTGATCCCCTCTGGCACGCGGTAGATCACCACGTTCAGAAAACTGCCCACACAGGCCCCCCAGATGGTCAGCAGGATGAGGGCGAAGACTTCGATGGGCATGCCGATTCCATTCTTGCGTTTGCGTGAGCCAACCTCAGCCGAGGCTTACTCTTCATCGACCGGATCACTGCCATCGGTGTAGTCGTCCTCTGACGTGAGTTCCGCGATCTTCTTCTCCGCCGAATCGAGAATCGATCGGCAGCGTTGGATGAGCTTCGTGCCGTCTTCGTAACGCTTCAGGGCGTCTTCCAGGCCAATCTCGCCGGACTCGATCTGTTCGATGAGTTCTTCGAGTTGGTCGATGGCTTGCTCAAAACTCGGGGCCTTTTTGGTCATGGGCAGCATTATCGCGATTCAGGTGAACAGTGTCGGGCTGGCTTCATCGTCCTCGCGGAGTTTGGGCTTCCGAGGCTTGAGTGGTTTACGCGGCTTGGGCGCAGGGGCTTCTCCGCCTTCAACCGTTGAACGGACCTCACCATCCGCTAACACCGTGGTGAGCGTGCTCCCGGGTGCGGCGTCCCCGGCGTTACGCAACAGCTTTCCGCCCACCATCGTGTAGCTGTACCCGCGCTTGAGCACGTTCGTCGGCGACACCGCGTCAAGCGTCCGGGCCATCGCGTCGAGGCGTTTGCGTTCGTCGCCCACCCGCCGGGGCAGCGAGGCGGCGAGTTGTTCGCTCAGGCGATCCACGCGTTGGCGGGCGTCGTCCACAAACCGCTGAGGTTGGCTGAACAATGGGTGGCGGGCCGCGGCGTCGAGGCGATGCCGAGCGACCTCGTCCCGGCGTTGCAACGCCAAGCTCATCCGCCGAGCCAGTTGATCGACCTGCTGCTCCAAGACCGCCCGGTCGGGCACCAGGGTCATCGCCGCTTGCGTCGGCGTCGCGCACCGCAGGTCCGCGACCAACTCGGCCACGGTCGTGTCGGTCTCGTGGCCGATGGCGGCAACGATGGGCAGCGAGCAGTCGTAGACCGCGTCCGCCACGATGCGTTCGTTAAACGCCCAGAGGTCTTCGATGCTGCCGCCGCCGCGGGTGAGGATGATCGCGTCGATGCCTTGGGCCGCTCCGTTTTGCGACAGCTCTTCGAGCGCGGCGGCGATCTGCGGGGCCGCGTCGTCGCCCTGCACCCGGACATCGACGAGCACAAGTTCGCATCCCGCCCAACGCTGCTGGGCGGTGTTGATCACGTCCTGCAGGGCTGCTGCCGAGCGCGACGTGACCACCGCGATCTTGCGCGGCACTGCGGGGAGCGGCTTCTTGTGCTCGAGGTCGAAATAACCCAAGCCGCGCAGCTCTTCGATCATCGCCCGGAGTGCGAGCTCGCGGGCGCCTTCGCCGACGGGTTCGAGTTTGTCGACGTAGAGCTGGACACTGCCCTGGGCGTCGTAGAAATCGATCCGGCCGGTCGCGACGACTTCGAGCCCGTCGCGGACCGGGAAGCCGACCTTGCGGGCCGCCGAGGCGAACATCACGCTGCGAATGGACGCGTCTTGGTCTTTGAGGCTGAAGAACCAGTGGTTGCGGTCCGAGAGGTTCGACACCTCGCCGACAACGCGTATGCGGCGGGGCAGGTTGTCGGTGAGCGCCGCCTTGATCTGCCCCGCCAACTCCCCGACTGACAACGGGCGGTCGGCGGGCTCTTCATGGGGGGCATACAAACTACTCATCACAGAATTTTAGCGATGAGAAGCGTAAAGCGCACGTCTGGTGCGCACCAACGCTGCGCCGCACCCCTTAGTGGAGGCGCTCTTTGAAAACCGAATACTCCATCCCGAACTGATCACTGGTCTGGTCTGAAAATGGTCTACGAACAGACCAGACCACCAGACCAAAACCAGACCACTTCCCGACCATCAGGCGGTGGGTAGTTCGCGGTTGAGCGTGACGCCGTTGCCGTGGGCGGCCTCGCCTTCGGGGAAGATCGCGACGCCGTCGGTGCCGAGCTTCACCCCGTCGGCCGGGTCGCTCCCGGGAGCAAGCAGCAACGCCCCGTCCATGTCCACGTAATCCAAGAGCGGCAAAAACTGGGCCACCGCGCTAATGCCCACGGTCGTCTCGGTCATGCAGCCCATCATGACCTTGAGGTCGAGCTCGCGGGCCTTGGCGATCATCTGCCGGGCGGGCGTCATGCCGCCGCACTTGCTGAGCTTGATGTTAATCCCGTGGAAGAGGCCCGCGCACTTTTCGACATCGGCTTCGGTCTGACACGACTCGTCCGCGATGATCGGCAGGTCGCTGCCGAAGTACACCGCCTCATGCTCGCTCCGCGGTGCATCGGGCGGCAAGGGCTGCTCGATGAACTCAACACCCAGGTCCCGCAGCGGGCCCGACGCCCGGATCGTCTGCTCGGCATCCCACCCCGTGTTCGCATCCACCCGGAACACCGCATCCGTCTCCTCCCGCAGCCGACGCAGCACCGCCAGGTCGGCCTCCAGTCCACCGTCCGCCTCCGGCCGACCGAGCTTGATCTTATAGCTCGGAAAGTCGGGGTACTCGCGGAGCTTGGCGACCATCACCTCGGGGGTGTCCATGCCAAGGGTGTAGTTGGAATTAACACTATGTGTTGTATTGAAACCTAATAGTTCCGTCCCCGATTTACGGATTCTTTTACCCAATAAATCACGAAAAGCTTGATCAACTGCGCAGATTGCGAATCGGCCTGTTACGTCTTTTATCCATAAATCAACTTCGTCATCCCAGGAAGATATCAACCGCTGATGATCGCAAGCCTCGCTATAGATGCCTGTCCAAATTCCGATTGTCGCGAAAGAGGACGCCTCTCGAATTGAATGAAGTGAACCATACGAAATCTTGATTCGCTCGACGATTGCTTCCACAGTAACTCCCATATACGGAATCCCGGGCGCTTCGCCGTAGCCGGTGTGGCCGGTCTCGGGGTCGTGGAGAGCGACGATGAGGTTGCGTTGGACGGTGCGGGTGCCGTGGGCGATGGTCCAGGCGTGACGCAGGGGGAGTTCGACGGGGTGGAGGGTGAGTTGGAGCATCGCTTTGTTTTTGCCGCAGATTTCGCAGATTGCACCGATTGAATTCAAAATGAAATCTGCGTCATCTGCGAAATCTGCGGCTAACTGCCTTTCCCGAGTTCAGTCTCTAACTCCATGACCGCCTCCACCAACCGCCCCGGCCCTTCGCGGTACACATCGCAAACGGGCAAACCCAATTCGTCTTCGACACGCTTGCGTTCCGCTTCCACAACCATGTCGTCTGCCAACCGGCGGCTGTTAAGCGCGACGCCGATGAACTTGCAAGGCTGTTCGAGATTCGCGACGTGTTCGTAGAGTTGCTTGATCGTGGCGAGGGGTGTTAGCGGGAGATGGGGGCGGCCGTGCATGTGGGGACGGTCGGCTTCGTAGCAGAGGATCAGGCCGTCTGGGAGGGTGCCGTGGAGCAGGCCGTAGGTCACGCTGGAGTAGCTGGGGTGGACGAGCGTGGCCTGGCCCTCGATGACGAGGATGTCGTGGTGCTGGTTACGTTTGATCAGGCGCTCAGACGCGCCGTTGATGAAGTCGGCGACGACGCAGTCGATCGGGCTGCCCCCCGCCGTCGGATCACGGCGTTCCTCGTCGGTCATCTCGAGCGCACCGTTGATCCCGGGGGCGACGAGGATGCCCGTCTGCCCGGTGGCGACGAACTTGGCGTCCTGCCCGGCCCGCTGCAGGCCCAAGGCCACCTCCACCGACGCGACCATCTTGCCGCAGGAGCAGTCCTGCCCGACGGTGTGGATCTTCAGGCACTCAGCCCGCAGGTCTTTGCGGTTCGCCACCACCCGCTCATCGTTCTTCCGCACATCCCGCAATGTCGCCCCGCCCCGCTCGGCCGCGGCCAAGATCTCAGGATCATCGGTCAAGAACTGGTGCAACCCGGCCGTGACATCGATGCCCCGGTCCGCGGCCTGCAGGATCACGCTCCGCATCGCTTCGGGAAGTCGGCCGCCGGGCGGGGCAACGCCGACGATCAGCTCGTCGGGCTGATCGCCATCGCGTTCCAGTTGTTCCAACCCCGCCACGATCCGCGTGTCGCCCCCACAACCCAGCAACACGTCGGTCGTATTCCCCGCTTGCTCGCTGTCGATCAACGCCACCACCTCGTCCCTGCGATATCGCAGCAGACTCACCGCGGTTTTCGCGGACAGCGGGTTGGTCTGTCCTTCGGTGAGGACGGCGAGACGGCGGGGCAAAGCGGGCTCCTGACGGGGTTTGGACCGCTAATAGGATACCGCCGAGGCCCGGCCGGGAAAGTTGTAAACACTTGTGATTTAGCACCTTTCTTATCTATTTAACCGGGCAGATTTGACACTAGGTCCTAAATGCCTAGTGTGTCTGCTCACGCGCTGCCTGTGACGGCAGCCAAGGCTCCCCGCCCCCCGCGCCCAACCCCCCGGTTGGGGGATTAGAGCAATGGCGCGCAAAAGGGGGATCAACGGATTCGGACGCCTCGGGCGCCGCGTCGTCCGCGCGGCCCCGG
>JBCCWB010000067.1:0-17325 GCA_039194345.1 Planctomycetota bacterium | reverse complement strand
GTTGGCCAGCGGCGCATCGCGGATCGCTTCGTAGGCGAGCAGATGCCCCAACGCCTCGACGGCTTCACGGAAACGAAGAGCCGGCGTCTCGCGGTCGCGCAGGTCGGTCAACAATGCCTCGATCAACGGGTGGTTGGCGAGGGTGACGTTGCCTTTGAGTTCGGGGTGGTCCACAGCGGTCCTCGAGTGAGATTCGTTTGGAGCAGGTGACTTATTGGAGTGTAACGCCAAAGCCCATGCATGACCTTCAATCACATATGGGCTTCAGAAATCAGCGCATAAAAAAACCGAGCGACACGGGATGAATGAAAAGAAGAAAATAACAAGGGGGTATGCGCTTGCGTTCGCTCGGCGGGTGAAACTCACCCTGATCTATCGGTGTACATCGCGTCGGTTGGACCTCCTTTCGTCGGTAAAAGTCGCTGTCTGTCTATGTGCATTTTCTGATCAAAAGACATCTCATTCAAGATAAATTTGGTCCCGAGTCAATGCCATGGGGCTAGAAAACGCCCCAAACACGCATAAACCGTGAAATTCTTCGGCAAGCGATTCAGTGGGGCACTTCAATAATCACCGTTGGCAAGGACGGATCGGTCAAGTGCGGCCAATTTTGAACCAGCCAGTACAGCCGATCCTTGGTAACGCCTGCATCAAAGCCGTAGGTCGCGTGCAGTCGATCAAGTTCGCTGTAGCCCAACCAGAGATGGGTGATACCTGCTCCGCGGAGTTGCTGGGCGAGTTGCGCAGAGGTGGTCTCCGATGTGAGCATCGGGGTAATCGGTGAAGCGTCGAACGCGCTGGCATAGACCATGTCGGGCTGGACGTAGAACAGCGACTGGTTGTTGCCCACAACCATGAGCTTGCTACCGGCGGGCAGGTCGTTGACTTCGAGTTCTTCCATGGTGTGCCTGCCGTGGGGCGGCGGCATTCCATCGACCAGGAACCACAGCGGCGCGGTGATGCTCCGGCCATCCGGGGTGGTGACCTTGATCGCCTGCGACCAGGTTGTCGAAACGCAGACCAGCGCGAGAGCCAAACCCACAACCACCGCGACCGCCCCGCCGGCGGAGATGCTGGTGCTGAGCTTGCGTCTTTCCAGGGCGCCTACCAACAACCCCGCGCCGACACAAAGCGGCACGATCGTCACCGCAAGGAAGCGACTCTGCAGGTGCGTCATCGACAACCACCACACGAATTGCGCGACCAAGACCGCCGCCAGTACCGCGGCGAGCCAGCGGGTGTTGCGATTCACGCCGGCACACACGATCCCCGCCAACGCGGCGAGCCAGAGCACGGGCACGCCGCCCTCGCGGTCGAAGCGGGCGATGTTCTTGGATTCTTTGGGTGTGAGTGCGCCGCCGAGGGAGCCGTAGCCAGTGTTGCCCACGGCCTGTCGCCAAATAGAGCTGATACGTTCACCCAACGGCTGATCGGACATGTGCGCTGCATCCCAACGCTCAGCTCGGACCTCGTCCCAATGGGCGTAGCCCATCACCGAACCCGCAAAGGGGAAGACCGGGTTGCCGGTCCACGCTGCATTCCGGGCCAAGTATGGCGACAACGCCGCAAACCCCACCACTACGCACAAGGCTGTGGGTGCGATCGCTTTGCGGATCGGCCGATCCTTGAGCAGCCGCCACACCAACACCGCGCCAAGCGGCAATGCCACCGTGAACGCCGCCGTCAGCTTGGCCAAGGTCGCCGCAGCCGCCAGCAGGCCGATCGACACCGCGGTACGCCCGCAGGGACACGTAGAACCCGCGACCATGCTCAGCCCCACCGCCGCGAAAGCGACGACCACCATCTCGTTGTACGCCAGCGACCCGGTGACGATCACCCAGGGCACGAGCAACACCAACGCCCCTCCCACCGCCGCACCACTTTCCGACACATAGCCACGCAGCAGCGAGGCCACGCCTGCCGCGGCCAGCAGCGCAAACGAGGCGTGGAAGAGTTGACACAGGTAGACCGATCCGACCGGAGCCCCGCCGCGCATGGTCATGAGCGCCGCGAAGGCCGATTCCATTAGCCCGGGCAGGTAGGCGTAGACGTTGTGTTCGAGCTCGACCATCTTCGCCGCCGCGACCCACTCGCGCGGGATCTGCAGGTGGTAGCTGGTCACGTCGTAGCCCATCGCTTCGACCTGCCACATCGTGCCGGGTGGGCAGCACGCCGCGACGATCAACATCGCGATACCGGGAACGCCGAGCAGCCACCAAGCCGAGAACCAAGCCGCAGGCTGGGACTCTGCCACAGCGTCAGCCTTGGATCGCTGAGCTTTGAAGATCTGCATAACCAGCAAGGCCACGCCAACCGCACACACGCCCCATGAGATCAGACCGGTATAGCCGACCACAAACCCGGCGACGTACTGCAGCAGCAAAAGCACCGCCATACCCACGCCGACTTGGGCGACGCCGTGTTGCCGCAGCGCGTAGCCGAAGCCCGCCGCCCCCAACCACCATGCGGCGAGATAAGGGAGCGATTCCAAGACAATGAACGCAAGACCCATCAGCGAACGGGGCGAGTCGGCCACTGGGGTTAGGCCGCCCTGGTGCACCACCCAAATACACACCAATAGCCACACGAATCCGACCCCCGCAATCACCACCGACCGGCGGGACGCCCCGCCCTGAGACGCATCGTGAGACACCGGCGGATCGATATCATTCATCGTCGTGGCCCGGCTTGGAAGAAGAGGCAGACGTCTCGCTCGAAGCGGGCACATCTTCCAAATCGAACAATCGGCGCAACGCCGCGGCGTAGAAGTTCACCGGGACTTCGGCGTCCTGGTGCTTCTTAAGATCGAGTTGGCTGAGCGGCAGATGCAGCACCTTGTTGATCAGGCGGTGGGTGTGTTCGTCGAGCAGGCTTTCGAGCTTGTCGTATTCGCCCATGTCGTGCAGGTTCTGCATCTTGCGTTGGGTGCGGGCGCGTTCCTGGTCGCCGATATCCAGCAACTTGTTGCGGAGTTGGCGGACCAACACACCAAGATCCTGGTGCTGCGCGGCGTCGATGCAGCGGTCGGCCGCATCCAACACCATCGCTTCGCAGCGATCGATCTTCTCCCGGCGACGCGGGACATCCGCCAACGCGCGGTTCAAGTCGTCGATGTTATAGAGATAGACGTTGGGCAGACTCCCGACAGCCGGCTCGACGTCGCGCGGCACCGCCAAGTCAATAAAAAACACCGGGCGGTTGCGTCGACGACGCAGCAACTTTTTAAACCGCGACGCGGTGATCACCGGCTCCGGCGAAGCCGTACCGGTCAGGATGATGTCGGCTTCGACGAGGACTTCGTCGAGCTCCGCCCATGGCCGAGCCCCGCCGGGGTGCGCTGCGCCATCGTGTGACCCGAGCCCAAGCGTTTTGGCGATCTGAAGTCCCGCCGCGGGCGAGCGGTTGACGACCCAGGTCTTGCCCGGCGATTTGGTGAGCATGCGCTGGAGCGTGGCCTTGGTGATCTCGCCCGCGCCCAAGCCCGCGACCGTCTTGTCGGAGAACGATTCGAAGAGGTTGCCCGCAAACTCGACCGCCATCGAGCTCACCGACTGCTGCAGGCCGGCGACGCCGCTTTGTTGGTGGGCTTGTTTGACGTCACGCAGCGCGCTTTGGAAGACCCGGTTGAGCGCGGGGCCAACGGTGCCGGCGACTTGCCCAGCTTCGTAGGCCCGGCGGACTTGGCCGATGACCTGAGTCTCGCCCACGGCCATCGCATCAAGTCCCGCCGTAACGCGGAACAAGTGATGGATCGCCGGCTGCTGCTCGCGGTGGATCGACGAGGCGGTGATCGTATCCAGCGCGGTACCGGTCTGGTCGGCGAGAAACTGCCGGAGCGACTCGATGGTCGGCTCGGCGTGGCTCGGCCGGGCGACATACATCTCGGTGCGGTTGCAGGTCGACAGCAGGACGCACTCCCCGCCGGCGTCTTCGCCATAGGTGCTCCGGAACGCATTGAGGACCGAAGGCAATCGATCAGCGTTGATCGCCAAGGCCTCGCGTAGCTCAACGGGCGCGGTGCGGTGGTTGATGCCCAGCAGCAGGAGTCGCATCAGGCGGACCCTCCCGTCACGATGCCGTAGACCACCAGCAGCAACACGAACCCGCCGATCGCCAACCACGCCGCACGCCGTCCGCGGAAGATGCTGGCGTAGCGCACGTTCATCACGACCGCGTAAACCAGCCACGCGGCGAAGGCGAACAAGACTTTGGGCGAGTACCACCAGCCCGGGCCAAGGACTTCGCCTTCGGTGCGGAGGATGACCACGCCCGAGACCAGGCCGACGGTCAGCAGCGCGAAACCGAGCGAAGCGGATTGGGTGATCAGACGCTCCAGCGATTCGAGGCTCGCCAGCCGCAGCAGTCCGCGGGGGTTGCGTTTGATCTTGAGCTGGCGCTCCACGAACAGGTACATTCCCCCCGCCATTGCGGCAACAGCGCAGCCCAGCGTGCCGAGGTAGACCCCGGCGAGGTGGACGGCGGTCCAGACCGGGCTGAGCGAGTTGAGGTTGAATGGCTGATACGTCCAGGCCGAGGCGCAAATCGCCCAGGCAAGGATGAGCGTGAGCATGGGCAGGATGAACACCGCCATCCCACCGAGGCGCGGCCGGCTCTGGATGTAGAGACCTACGACCGCCATGAGCGAGGCAATCAGCAGCAGGCCGTCAACGTGCGCGGATAGCGGGTTCCAACCGTCGCCGATCTGCATCCAACGGTAGACGAGCAGGCCCGCCGTCACGATCGCAATCACGGCCACCATCGCATTCATCAACGCTTTGCTGGGCCGACGCTCCTCGCCGGCGGACTCCGCATCGCCGGCGGGCGGGGACAGGGCCAAACCCATGGTCGTGCGGAGC
The DNA here is from genome assembly GCA_039194345.1 of Planctomycetota bacterium. Lineage (GTDB taxonomy): Bacteria > Planctomycetota > Phycisphaerae > Phycisphaerales > Phycisphaeraceae > Algisphaera. Next base: position 12,469 of record JBCCWB010000067.1, on the reverse strand, counting down.
CGGAGGATCGCCAGCACCGAGGCCCCCGCGGCGAGCAGGGTCAGGATGACCAGGATGATGTTGGTGAGCGTTTGGATCATGGCGGTCAGTCGTCGGCACGGCCCTCGGCGACGGCTTGCAGGCGGGCCCGCAACGCGGAGACGCCTTGCTGCTTGAGGGTCTGCATGGCCGTGTCGTCGGCGAGTCGGCGTAAGCGTTGGGCACGCTCCGCGTCTTCCGGTACCGAGGCCTGGATTCTAGCACGCCACGGCCGGGCTTCGGTGAGCAGCGTGATCCAGTCGTCGTCGAGCGCTTCGAGCAGCTCGGCCCGGATCGCTTTGGTCGCGGCGGCGGAGGTGTTTCCGGTATCGACCGCCACCGTCAACGGGCCCTGCCGCTCGTGGGCCATCACGGTCAGGTCGCCCGCCCCGGCGTCGTCCGTTCGGTTGATCAAAACCCCCGCCTCGGCCGCATCGTCGGCGACTTGCTGGTTCACCTCGGCGTTGTCCGTCGCGATGACCACGAGAAACGCCCCGTCGAGATCGCCCGCTTCGTAGCCCCGCTCGGCCCGTTCGATGAGCAACTCATCGAGCTTCGGGTCCATCGCCGGAGCCACCACCACGACCTCGGCCCCGTACGCCACCAGCGACGCCGCACGCCGCGCCGCTACCGCCCCGCCGCCGACCACGACGCACCGCTGCCCCTGGACGCGGAGCATCACCGGGAGTGAAGGTAAAGAATCGGAGGCAGAACCGTCGCCCATCGGGGCATTGTAATCCGCAGGCCTGACGCAAGAAAAGCGGCGGGCCCTGCGCTCAGGGCCCGCCGCACTCGGAGGGTTCTTGCTTTGGGTTGCTTTGGATTAAGCAGCCATCTTTTGGTCGACCTTGAACTTGCAGACCAGGCCTTGCAGACGCTCGGCCCGCTCGGAGAGCTGCTGGGCAGCGATCGCGGCTTGACGGGTGCCGTCGTTCGACTCCTGGATCACGTTCGCGATGTTCTCGACATTGCGGGCGACCTCTTCGCTGGTGGCCGACTGCTCTTCGGTCGCGGCGGCGATCGATTGGATCATGCCGGCAACTTCACGGGCGTTGCTGACGATCTGGGTCAGGCTGCGGCCGGCGTCGGTCGCCTTGGAAACACCCGACTCGACCTGTTGGCTGCCTGTCTTCATCCGCTCCACCGCGCTGGTGGTCTCGGTCTGGATCGCTTGGATCGAGGCACCGATCTCTTCGGTCGCCTGGGTCGTGCGGTCTGCGAGCTTGCGGACCTCGTCGGCGACGACGGCGAAGCCGCGGCCGTGTTCGCCGGCCCGGGCCGCCTCGATGGCGGCGTTGAGGGCCAGGAGGTTGGTCTGATCGGCGATGTCGTTGATGACTTCGATGATCTCACCGATCTGCTCGCCACGCTTGCCGAGCTCGGCGACGCTGTTGGACGAGGCGTCCACGGCTTCGCGGATGGCGTTGATTTCGCCGATGGTTTGATCGACGACTTCGCCGCCTTCCGACGCGGCCTGGCCGGACTGCTCGGCGTTGTTGGACGCCGCGGCCGATTTGCGGGCCACTTCGATGACCGATGCGGACATCTCTTCGACCGCGGCGCTGATCTGGGTGACCTGCGACGACTGCTCGTCCATGCCAGCGGAGATTTGTTCGCTGGTCGCGGCGATCTCGGTGGCGGCGGCGGCGACTTCGGACGCGGTGCCGTTCACTTCGATGATGATCTTGGCGATGTTGTCGGCCATCTCGTTGAAGTTACGGCCCAGGTCGCCGACTTCGTCGTTGCTGCGGACATCGACGCGGGCGGTCAGGTCGCCTTCAGCAACACGCTTGGCGGCTTCCACGGTGCGGGCCAGCGGCGGGCAGATCGAGCGACGCAGGAACCAGGCGATGCCGATGGCGGCGATCACGGTCACCAGCGAAAGCGAGATGACCATGGTTTGCACGAAATTCGAACGGGCAGTCAGGCTGGCGACCTGCGCCCCAGCGGTCTCGGTCGATTGTTGAGCGATCTCCGCGATCAGGCCGTCGGCTTTTATGGCCAGCGGGGTCACGGTGCCGCCGCAGATATATTGGGCCACGTTCCAATCGGCGCCCGAGCGGGTTTCGATGACCTTGCCGGCGACTTCGAGGAAGCCATCGCGGTTGCTGATGTAGGCATCAAAGTCAGCACGCTGACCCGGGGTAAATAGGTGAACGTCTTTTTTGAGTTTCGCGACCGAGCGGGCACACGCAGCGATTTCGCCGTTAAGAACCTTCAATTGTTCTTCGCTGCCATCGATCAGGAATTGGGTCAATTCCGCGGTCACCTTAAGCAGGTGAGCTTCAGCGTTGCCGACGTGGTGAACCATCAGCTTGCGTTCTGCGGTCGTCGGCTCAAGATCTTCAGTGTCCATAATGGCTTCTAGGTGCTTCTGCATCTTCTTGCCGTAGGGCAAGGCCTCGTCTTCGAAGAGTACGGTCGCCGGCGTGTTTTCACGCTCGTGGGCAATGGCCACGATCTCGGCTTGGCTGGCAGCAAAGTCCTTGAGGGTGGTCTGAAGCTCGGCCATCAATTGGATGGACTCTTCGTGGCCAGCCTCGGTCACCAATTCGTTGAGTGTTTCGGTGTCCGCGTCGATCTGCTTCCAGATGTTTGCACGCTCGGTCTTGAGTTCTTCGAGGCCGAGGATGATGTAGCCGCGGTGTGCCGACAAGGCCGCGTGGATATTTCCGCGGAGCTCGATCGCTTTGGTTTTGGTGGGGATGTCTCGGGAGACCAGCGTATCTTGCTCATGCGAGACGCTACGCACCTGGGTGTAAGTGATCGTGGAAACCACGACCAACAAAGCCACCACGATGGCAAAGCCAACGTTCAATTTCTGTCCGATCGTCCAACGCAAGTTCTTCAGTTTCATCGTTTCGGTTTCCTGGATCTCATAGCAAAGTGGCACGAGTGGCCAACGTCGATATTCCGCAAGCGATGGTCCATCGCCCCCCCGAGGGCTTGTATCGTTTTGCTTCCGTACCCCAATCACATCACCCGAGATTGCGATAACTCGAGAAATGGACATACGCCCCGAGGCCTGTTGGCCGGTGTGAACGTTTTGGCGATGTCGTTTGGACTCATCCAGCTTTGAATTGATCGCGTTTCCAAAAATCCGGATGGATTTGAATGTTTTTCCGGTCAGGGAAAGACCTGTAAATCGATCGTTCACCAAACGTTGCAACCCCTACCGACGTCACCCACAACCGGCCGCGGGCTTAACGAATGCCTTACAATGTCTTGTCATGGCAGACCTCTGGGAAGATCGACGCACCCAACACCGCAAGGCCGCCGAGCCGTTGGCGGTCCGGATGCGCCCGGAGACGCTCGATGAGTTCGCCGGGCAGCAGCACTTTCTCGGACCCGGCATGCTGCTTCGGCGGATGCTCGAGGCCGACCGCATCACCTCCGTGCTGTTCTACGGCCCGCCCGGCACGGGCAAAACCACCCTCGCCGAGCTCATCGCCAAACACACCCAGGCCCACTTCAACCGCGGCAACGCCGCGGTGGTCGGCGTGAAAGATGTGCGGCATGTCCTCGACGGTGCCCGCAAACGCTTAGAGCAGGACGGCCGACGGACCATCTTCTTCCTCGATGAGATCCATCGCTTCAACAAGGCCCAGCAGGATGTGCTGCTGGGCGACGTCGAGCGCGGCGTCATCACGCTCATCGGAGCCACCACTGAGAACCCGTACTTCACCGTCAATAACGCGCTGGTCAGCCGATCGCAGGTCTTCCAGTTCGAGTCGCTCACCGAAGACGACATCCTCGGCGTGCTGCGACGGGCGATCGCAGACGAAGAACGCGGCTACGGCAAACTCGACCTCGAGATCGAAGACAAAGCCCTCGACCACTGGGCGATGGCATGTGACGGCGACGCCCGGCGGGCGTTGACGGCTCTCGAAATCGCAGTGCTTTCCGAACACGCCGACGCTGAGCCGCAACGCGGCGAAGCGTCTGGTACCCCCACCAACATCACCCTCGCCACCGCCGAAGCCTCCATCCAGCAGAAATCCATCAACTACGACCGCGACGGCGACGAGCACTACGACGCCATCTCCGCGTTCATCAAATCCGTCCGCGGCAGCGACCCGGACGCGGCGATCTACTGGCTGGCCCGCATGCTCGTGGCCGGCGAAGACCCGATGTTCATCGCCCGGCGGATCGCCATCCTCGCCAGCGAAGACATCGGCAACGCCGACCCCCGCGGGATCTCCGTCGCCTCGGCTTGCTACGACATCGTTCACCGCATCGGCATGCCCGAGTGCCGGATCACCCTAGCTCAGGCGACCATCTACCTCGCAACCGCCCCCAAATCCAACGCGTCCTACGCCGCGGTCAACGCCGCGATGCAGGACGTCAAGCACCAACGCACCGTCCCGGTCCCCAAGAAACTGCGCTCAGCGAAAAACCGCAAGGACGGCACCTACGCCTACGCCCACGATTCCGAAACCGGCTTCGTCGACCAGGACTACCTCGGTGTCGACAAGACCTACTACACCCCCACCGGCCGCGGCTACGAGCACCGCATCGCTGAGTTTCTGAAGTGGATCGACGAGCAGCGGGCCGACCCGAAGCGCGAACCTTCGGCCGACCCCGTGCGTCCGAGTAATCATGGCGAGCCCGCCGCGGTTCAGCCGAAGTAATCTCTGGCTCCAAACGTATCCCAAGAATCCCCGCCGAACGGTGTTTCCCGCCTCGGCTCAACCCTCCACCGCCTATGCAATCTCAAGAACCCCGTCGCAACATGAGCTCCCGCCGCCGTGGCGGCATGGGCAAAGCGCCCAAGATCCTGCTTCTCGCCGCGGTCCTCGTCGGCGTTGTCTACTTCTTCTGGGGCGGCGATTCGGACACCACCCCCGCCGCCGACGCCGCCGGCACGCCCGCCGAGAGCATCGCCTCGACCGATCTGCCTTCGCTCGAACCCAAGCGTTCGGACCTGATCACCGCTCCCCCGCTACCGGTGCTGCCCGCGAACACCAACACCACCCCCGAGCCTCGGCCCGAAATCCGCCCGATCCAGCCGCTCCCCGAGCCCACGCCCGAGCCGCAGCCAATCCGCGCCGAGCCCACCCCCGAACCCGTCAAGCCGGTCCAAGCCGACCCCGGCGTGGTCCAGGCGGTGAAAGATCTCACCGAAGCCATCCCCGCGCCCAAGCCGTTCACCTCCGGCGCCGATGCCGCGACGCTGTACAACCGCGGCGATCAACTCATCGCCGACGGCGAGCTGATCGAAGGCCGATCGCTGCTCTCCCGGCTCCTCTTTGCGGAGAACCTCAAGCTCTCCGCCGCCGACGCCAACGCCGTCCGCCAACGCCTCGCCGAGGTCAACCGTGAGCTGCTGTGGACCCGCCAGATCACCGACGGCGACACGATCACCAAGCCCTTCCAAAACGACGGCAAGTACCTCAGCCAGATCGGCGTACAGCACCGCGTGCCGTACCAGCTGCTCGAACGCATCAACAACATGAACGCCCGCAACCTGCAGAAGGACCAGATCATCAAGGTGATCCAGGGCCCGCTGCACGCCCGCGTGAGCAAGACACGTTTCGTGATGGATGTCTACGCGATTGATGCGCAAGGGATGCCGGTGTTTGTGCAGAGCTTCCCCGTGGGCCTGGGTAAGAACACACCCATGGGCAACTGGGAAGTCATCAAGGGCAGCAAGGTCCAGAACCCTTCGTGGAAAGACGAGCTCAACGGCGACTACTTCGCCTCCGACGACCCGGAGAACCCCATCGGTGAATACTGGATCGCCATCGAAGGCCTCGACGACGCCAACCGCAACAAACGCGGCTTCGGGATCCACGGCACGATCGAACCCGACTCCATCGGCAAAGAAGAATCCCGCGGCTGCATTCGTTTGCTCGACGAAGACATCGAGATGGTCTACTACATGCTGACCGACCACAGCCAGGGCAGCACCGTGCAGATCGTGCCGTAAGGCATCTCGCTCCGCGACCTTCAGCCGGAGGCAAATCTATTCATCACCACAGCGAATTCGTCTTGGGCAAAGTTCCTTGAACTTCGTCCAAGGCGAACACGCGCAACCACAGGCCATCCGGAGGCCGCGGAGCGGAATCCTTTTATCCTTTGAGCCCGCTCATCGACACCCCTTCGATGAACACCCGCTGGGCGAGGAAGAACAGCAAGATGATCGGGGCGACCACCAGCGTGCTCGCGGCCATGAGGTAGTGCCACTGCGTGCCGCCCTGCTGGCTCTGGAAGAACTGCAAGCCGAGTGCGAGGGTGTAGTCCTTCTGGTCGGTCAGGTAGATCAGCGGGCCGAGGAAGTCGTTCCATGTACCCAAGAACTGGAACAACGCCACGACCGTGATCGCGGGCTTGCACAGCGGCAGGATGATCTGCAGGAAGATGCGGAACTCGCTGCAGCCGTCGATGCGCGCGGCCTCGGACAGTTCCTTCGGGATCGTGCGGAAGAACTGCCGCAAGAGGAACACGTTGAACGCACCTGCGAAGAAGGTTGGCACCCACAACGGCTTGAGCGTGCCGATCCATCCGAGGTCGCGGAACACGCCGTACAACGGCACCATGATCACGGGGAACGGGATCATCATCGTGCCGAGCACTACGTAGAACAGCTTGTCCCGGCCGGGCCACTCGATGCGCGAAAAGCCGTAGGCGACTACCGAACAGGAGCACACCGTACCGACCACGGTCAGGAAGCACAGCACCAGCGTGTTGCGGAGGTACCGTCCGAACTGTCCCATCTCTTTGATCGATCCGCCGAAGTTGCCCCACTGCGGCACGACCGATTCGATGATCTCGCCGTAGGGAAGTTCGAGCGCTTCGGTCTTGACGTAGGCGTGGTCCTGCCGTTCGTTCCAACGCACGTAGGCACGGCTCACTTCGGCGCGTGGCAGCGTAAGCTTGACCGAGTCGCTGTACGAACGGTTGACCGCCTCGTGCGTCGTGCCGTAGATCTTCACCAGCTCGGCCTCGGGCACGGTCTGGCGGCGTAGCCCGCCGTCTTCATCGATCACCGCGACGAGCACCTGGCCCTCGGAGGCAGCCGCGTTGGCGGGGTCGTCGTCAAGGCGTCGCACAGGGTTAGTCTGACCCTCGCGGGTCCATTCCCAGTGGTGGCTCATCTCGACGGTCACCGACTCGGCCTCGAGGTCGTCGCTGCGCATCCGCACCGGCACCCGCTCGCCATCACGTTCGACGCCCCACTGGTACGCCGCGGTCGCGGGCACCAGTGTTTGGTCCGTCGCGTCGTCCGGCACCTTGCCCAAGCCGATTTCGAGCGTCTGCCCGTCGACCGTTGCGGTCCACTGCTTGGGCGTCCACTTCGGCGGCATCGACATCGTCTGGTCGATCGGCTTGAGGGCCGTGGAGATCATCCACAGCAGCGGCACCATGAAGATCAGCGAGCCGATCGTCAGCACCACGAAGCGGAAGAGTTGTACACCTGTTCGCGGCATGGCTTTACTCTCCGGCGTAGTAGACGTGACGGCCCATGGCCCGCGTGGCGAGCCAGGTCAGGAACATGATGATGAAGAACAACACGATCGCCATCGCACAGGCGTAGCCCATATTGCCGTAGAGAAACGCGTTCTCGTAGATATAGACCGCAAACAGCAATGCAGAGCGGTTCTCGCCGCCATTTGGAAGCATGACAAACGGCTTCACGAATTCCTGGATCGACCCGATGATCCCGATGATCAGATTGAAGTAGATCACCGGCGAAACCATCGGCACGCTAATGTGCCAAAACTGTCCGACCGGGCTCGCCCCGTCGAGGTCGGCTGACTCGTACAACGATTTGGGCACGTCTTGCAGCCCCGCGAGGAACAACACCATCGCCCCGCCCACCTGCCAGACCGACGACAAAATAAGTGTAGGCTTGGTCCACGCCGCGTCGGCCAGCCACTGCGGCCCTTCGATGCCGATGAGCGATAGGCCATAGTTCATCAGCCCCAGATCGCCGTTGAACAGCCACATCCAAACCATCGCAACGGCGACCAACGGCACAATCGACGGGATATAGAAAAACGTCCGGAAGAACGACCGCCCCACGATCGGCCGATTGAGCATGACCGCGATCACCAACGCCAACATCAGCCCCAACGGCACCGAGAAGACCGCGTAGACCATCGTGTTGTAGATGGCCTTCCAGAACACGTCGTCGGTCATCATGTCGGTGTAGTTCATCGGCCCGACCCACACCGCGCTGCGCAGCACGTCGTAGTCGCAAAACGAGTAGTACACCGCCATGCAGATCGGGTAGATGCCGAAAATGGCGAACCCGATCAGCCACGGGCTGATGAACAGCATCCCCATGCCGAGCTTGCGTCGTTCGTTACGGGTCACCCTGCCTCCATTCACGCATCCGCATCTCGCCAGTCTGCTCCCACCGCCGATTCGAGCGATCGAGCTTCCACTGCGCCCGTTTCCCGGCATAACTCAGCGCCTCTTCGGGCGTCGCCAGCCCGCTCGCCGCGGTGGTGTAGGCGTTGACCATCTCGAGGTAGTACTCCTGGGCGACGGGCACCTTGGGCAGCAGGCGGGCGTTGGGGCTGTTGGCCAAATCGATAAACGTTTGGATGTGGGGGTGGGGATGGCGGGCGATGAACTCATCGCTGTACTCACGCATCGGGCTGAACTTCCGCTGCCCCATGCAGAGCTTCTCGATGTTGCGCTGCTCGTTCACGAAGCGGATGAACTCAAACGCTTCGTCGGGGTTTTTCGCGCCCTTGGGAATGACCAAGATGTCAGTGTTGACCAGCGTCGTGTTCGGCCGAACCGACGGGTCGTCGACGGGGAACGCCGTGGCCGACCACTCGAGCTGCGGGGAGAACTGATCGATGAAGTTGTACATCCACACGCCCTGCAACACCATGGCGATGCGCTCATCGAGGAAGGGGTTCTGGGGCGAGGCAAAGTTGTTCCCAAAGGACGCGCCGAACTTGCGCATGTTGTCGATGCCGTACTTCTCATAGAAGCCTGCGTACCACTCCACCGCAGCAACGTTCTCCGGACTGGTCGCGGTGAGCGTGCCTTGCCCATCCCATAGCTCGGCGCCGAACCAGAAGCCGTTGTAGCCCGTCCACCAACCGGGCTCGTTGGGCGTGAACCCCATCTCGATGATGTCGAAGTCTTTGGCCTGCTTCTCGGCGTCGGTTAATTTGTTGTAGCGCAATCGCACCGTCGCGCCATCGCGCTGCAGCTCCACAATGGTGAGCACCTCGTTCATGGCTTCGAGCTCCGCCAAGCTTGTCGGCGGCTTCTCGGGGTTGAGGCCCGCCTCGCGGAACATACGCTTATTCCAATGCAGTCCGATCGAGGCGGGTGTCGAGGGCAAGGCCCAGACGATGCCGCGGTACTGCAACATCTTCCAGATCGCTGGGATGTATTCCTCGCCGGTGATCCCCGCTTCTTCGAGGTACGGCGTCAAGGGTGTGAGCGCGCCCTTCTCGGCGTAAGGCGCGATCTGCCGTTCCCAGAGCCCCGCCACGTCCGGCGGACGGCCGCCCGCGGTGGCGAGGACAAACTTCTGGTCGATCTGGCTGACCGCCAGCATCTTCACAAAGATGCGGTCCTGCGACGCATTGAAGTCGTCGACCACCGCCTGCATGGCTTCCTTCTCGAAGCCCTGCCAATGCTCCCAATAGTTCACGATGACCCGGCCGTCTTCGGTGTACTCACGCTCGGCTTCGGCGCAACCCAGCAAACTGCCAAGCAGCAAGGCCAAACACATAACGGCCGAAGAGAAAAACTTCATAGAGAAAACGCGAGCTCCGAGCGAGTTCGAGACAGGAGGCGTCAGATTACATCGCTCGTCGAGGCCCGGCAAGATGAATTTATGTCGCTGCAGCCGATCGCTGCGGATCACAAGCCCGAGCTGAATCGGCTGTCGTCTTCCTGCTGGGTCGTGGGCAAATGCAGACCGCATTCCTGCTTCAGCCCGCCGAAGCGGCCCGAGCGTTCGTCTTCACCGGCGGTGATCGGGCGGGTGCTGTGCCAGTCGCCGATGCTGGCGTAGCCTTTTTCGTACAGCGGGTGGTACGGCAGGTCGTGCTTCTTGGTCAGGTACTCGTGGACGTCCTTGGTGGTCCACTCAAGGATCGGCGCAACTTTGTATCGGCCGTCTTGCCCCTCGACCCGGCGGAGGTTGGCGCGGTGGTTGGTCTGTTGACGACGCAGGCCCGCGAGCGTTGCGGTGACGCCGAGCTCTTCGAGGGCTCGGTTCATCGGCTCGACCTTGCGGAGCAGGTCGTATCGGTTCAGGTCCTCGGCGTTGTCCGAGTCCCAGAGCTGGCCGTGGCGGGCGACGAACCAACTCGGGCTTTCCTCAGCGGCGTAGACCTTGAGGTTCAGCTTCAGCCGCTTGGTGAGCTCGTCGGCGAATTGGTAGGTTTCCTGGAAGTGGAAGCCCGTGTCGATGAAGATCACCGGGATGTCGGGCACGACCTGCGTGACCAGGTGCAGCATCACCGCGGACTGGACGCCGAAGCTGGTGGACATGACCAGACCGTCGCCGAAGGTGTCGGCCGCCCACTGGATGGTCTGCTCGGGGGAGGCGTTTTCGAGCTGGGCGTTGGCCGCGTCGAGGTCGACGGGCTCGCCGGGGGCGGCGGATTGGCGGGGGATGCTGGTCATGGGGCTGGCCTTGGGGCGAACGAGACATGATAGCCCAAGCCGTGGCCTTCGGGAATCGGGCAAGTCTCAACCGATTCCCTTGCCACGGCTCCGCGTACAATCGTGGGCTATGCCTCCGTATTCCCACGAATCTGATAGCCCGGCCGGCGGAGCGACACCCGCCACCGCCTACATCGCCCTGGGCTCAAACCTCGGCGACCGCCGGGCCCACCTCGACGCCGCCCTGGCCGCGATCGCCGAACTCCCGGGGGTGAGCCAGGTGACCCCGAGCGACTACTACGAGACCGCTCCCGTTGGCCCGCAGGACCAGGGCATGTTCCTCAACGCTGCGGCTCGCGTGGAGACCACGGACACCCCCCAAGCGTTCTTGGAGAAGTTGCTCACGCTCGAAGGCCGCCTCGGCCGACCGCCGCGCGAAGAACGCCAACACTGGGGGCCGCGCGAGATCGACCTGGACCTCTTACTCCACGGCAACACCGTGCTCGACCTGCCCGGCCTGACCCTGCCCCACCCGCGGCTCCACGAACGCTGGTTCGTGCTCCGACCGCTCTGCGATATCGCGGGGGATGTGCCCCACCCGCTGTTCCGCCAGACCATGCAGGAACTGCTCGAAGAAGTTGAGCAAGAAGCGGAAGCCCAAACGGAGGTGTCGCCGTGAGCAAGGCCGTGAAATCCCTTGACGAGCAGACGCTGCTCATCAACGAGATCTTCTACTCGGTGCAGGGTGAGTCCACCTACGCGGGGCTGCCGTGCGTGTTTGTTCGGCTGCGCGGCTGCCATCTACGGTGTGCGTATTGCGACACCGAGTACGCATTCCACGAAGGCGAAAAACAGAGCTTGGCTCAGATCATCGACTCCGTGGACGCCGTGGTGGCGGGTTACGATCCAGATGACGGCACGGAAGCACTGGTGCAGTACATCCCAACTGAACTCGCGGGGCCGAGCCAAGCCTTCGGCCCTCCGACCTGCGATCTCGTCGAAATCACCGGCGGCGAGCCGCTCTTGCAGCGCAATGTCCACCCGCTCATGACCGCCCTCTGCGACGCGGGCAAGACCGTGCTCGTCGAGACCAGCGGGGCTTGCGATATCTCCGTCTGCGACCCACGCGTGATCCGCATCATGGACCTCAAGACCCCCGGCAGCGGCGAGGCCCACCGCAACGACTGGAACAACATCGAGCACCTCAACCAGCGCGACGAGGTCAAGTTCGTCCTCACCAGCCGGGGCGACTACGACTGGATGGTCAAACAGCTCGAAGAGCACCGGCTGCACGAACGGGTGAATGCGGTGTTGGTCAGCGCCGTACACAAGGTCGAGCCGGGCAAAGAGATCGCGGGGTGTCTGGGGCTTTCGATCACGCAACTCGCCGAGTGGTTGCTGCAGGATCGGCTACCTGTCCGCCTGCAGACCCAGCTGCACAAGCTGATCTGGGACCCCACCGCACGCGGGGTTTGACGCCATCAGCGTGATGAGACACGGAATGGAGGACAAGTGTAAAATGTTTTGTTCGTCCCTGTTGCCTCAGCTCACCATCCCCCAAATACCCCGATGAAGACCCGCATCATCCGTAAGTTCAGCTTCGACGCCGCCCACCAGCTCTTCACCATGCCCGAAGGGCACAAGTGTCGGCGGATGCACGGCCACACTTACGTCTGCGAGGTCGTATGCGAGGGCGAAGTCGATCCGGCTGTGGGCTTCTTCCTGGACTACGGCGAGCTCAAAAAAAAGATCGCCCCCATCGTCCAGGTACTCGATCACCACTACCTCAACGACATCCCCGGCCTGGAAGTCCCCACCGCTGAGATGATCGCCAAGTGGATCTACGAGAAGCTGAAACCCGAAT
>JBCCWB010000066.1:0-17627 GCA_039194345.1 Planctomycetota bacterium | reverse complement strand
CACTATTGGATGACAACCCTGCTGCCGGAAGCCGGGCAGCCGTTTACAGCCGTTTCAAAGCATGTACCGGGGGCCGACATCTATCAGACGGATATCCGCCTTCCGACAATGGAGGTTGGGCCCCATCGCATTCGGTGGGCGGAAGCTGCGCGACGAGGACGACCCGAAATACCTGAACTCGCCCGAAACCCCGTTGTTCAACAAATCCGCGACGCTCTACGGCCTCCACGCCGCGAAAAAGCCGATTATCGACAGCAAAACCGCGGTAATCGTCGAGGGCTACACCGACGTGATTGCCTGCCATCAGGCCGGGGCGAACAACGCTGTGGCCGCCCTGGGTACCGCGCTGACCCCGCAGCACGTCCGCGAGCTCCGCAAATACTGCGAACAGGTCGTTTTGGTCATGGATGGCGACGCGGCGGGACAAAAGGCCGCGGACCGCGCGATCGAGGTGTTCCTTACCGGCGATCTGGATGTGAGCATCGCGGTGCTCCCCGGCGGGCAGGACCCCGACGAGCTGCTGAAGGCAGGGGGGCTCGGCGCCTGGTCGCAAGTCCTTGCTGAAGCGGAAGATGCACTCGGGTTTGCGTTTAATCGGATGCAGGCGAACCTCGAAGCCGCCGACACCACGACCGGCCAACAGCGGGTAGTAGAAGGGTTTATGACCAAGCTGATCGACCTCGGCGTGGCCCGGATGGGGGACCTGCGCCGGGCGTTTGTGGTCCGGCGTTTGGCAGAGATGCTGCACATGAGCGAATCGGCAGTGGATTCGCTGTTGGCGGCCCGATCGCCGCGATCTTCTCGGGCAGTGGAGTCCCAGCCCCAACCGGCCGATATTGACGGGCCTGACGCTACTGATATGGCCCAGTATGCGTATGAGAATGATGTTCAGAATGGACTTGCGTCGAGCCATTCTGGGCATAGACTTCACGCTGTAGGCATTGCGGAAAGGCGGTTGATAGCAGCCCTGGTAAGACACAACAGCCTGTTTAGTGCGACCCTTAGCGACGGCTCGGCCATCGACGAGGCGATCTCACCCGCTGAGCTCGCCGTGCCCGACCACCGCTCGCTGTATCAGCGGGTGTACGAAGGGCTCGCCGAGGGACGAGAAATCACCCTCCACGGCCTCTGTGGAGACCTCGCCCTGGAAGGCCAACACGAATTGACCAAGCTGGCTACCACGGCCGAACTTGAACTTACGCAAGCCCTCCCGGATGTAGACCCCGACCAAGACGATTTTAACGACCTTGAACTTGTAAAAGATTTGATGCTGGACGCGGCGACCGCCGTGATCCGGCAACGACGAGAGACCCAGACCCAGCAGCTGCGTCAGGAACTGACGCAAAACCATACCGCTCCCTCCGGAGATGCCCCCGGCGACACCCCGGCGGACGACTCGAACCGGCAAGCTGAACTGCTCCGCCAATACGTCGAGTCCCGCAAATCCAACCCGTCGCCCGGCCGTATCGCCCGGCTCTGACCCCGAGTGGTCTGCCCGCCAACCGCCAGACCAGACCACCAAAACCAGACCAGTTTCAGACCACAACCAGACCACCCGTCGCACACTTCCCGTATTCCAAAGTCTTTGTAACGAAGAGAGACCCCGCCCTTGATGCTTGACCCCCTGAATCCCGCCGTCCTCGAACTGATCGCCGCTGGCCAACAGCACGGCGTCATCAGCTTCGATCAGCTCAACGCGCTGCTCCCGGACAACTACGTCGACCCCGACAAGCTCGATGAGCTGTTGGTGCTGTTCGAGCGTCTGGAGATCACGCTCGTGGACCCCAAGCACATCCCCGCCGCCGCGATGCCGAGCAACGTGGTCGCCGCCGCGACCGCCATCGGCGAAACCCCCGAGCCGCCTAAGACTAAAGCTGCGCAAGAAGCCGAGGAAGCCAAGGCCGCCGAGGCTGAGCAAGCCAAGGCAGAGGAAGTTGTCGAAGGCGACGACGAAGAGCGCGAAGAAGGTGAAGACGACGATGAAGAAGTTGAAGGCGAAGAGCTGCTTACCCAAGAGCAAGCCAAGGCCGAGATCGCCAAGGCCCTGTCCGAGTCTGGCCACAAGCGGATCGACGACCCCGTCCGCATGTACCTCACCCAGATGGGCGAGATCAGCCTGCTGACCCGTGACGAAGAGATCCGTCTGGCCAAGAAGATCGAGACCTGCCGGTACCTGTTCCGCCGCCTGGTGCTGCAGAACGACTACTCGGTCAAGACCTGCGTCGAGACGCTGGAGATGGTCCACGAAGGCGATCTGCCCTTCGACCGGACCATGAAGATCAGCACCGCCGAGGAAGACGCTAAGGGCAAGATCGCCGCGCGGATCCCCAACAACCTCAAGACCATCAAGCGGATGCTCGACCTCAACCGTGCCGATTGGGACGCCCTCGAAGCGCCCGGCCGGATGAGCAAGACCGAAACCAACGCGATCCACGATCGTCTGGCCACCCGCCGCCGCAAGATGACCACGCTCATCGAAGAGCTGTCCCTGCGGACGAGCAAGGTCCAGCCGATGCTCAAGAAGCTGCGCTCGATCGTCAAGAAGATGACCGACCTGCAGAAGACTCTGGCTAAGGCCGAGGACTACCCCGATCGCTACGACCCCGAAGACGTGATGGTCATGCGGGAAGAGCTCTCGGGTCTGCGTAGCCTCGTGCTCTGCGAGCCGGAAGAGCTCAAGCAGATGGTCACCGACGTCACCACCGTCTTCGACGAATACGAAGAAGCCAAGCGTGACCTGTCGGGCGGCAACCTGCGTCTGGTCGTCTCGATCGCCAAGAAGTACCGCAACCGCGGCCTGTCGTTCCTCGACATCATCCAGGAAGGCAACACCGGCCTGATGCGTGCGGTCGACAAGTACGAGTACAAGCGGGGCTACAAGTTCTCGACCTACGCCACGTGGTGGATCCGCCAGGCCATCACCCGCGCGATCGCCGACCACGCCCGCACCATCCGCATCCCGGTGCACATGATCGAGACGATGAGCAAGCTGCGCAACATCGCCAAGAACCTGCTGCAGGACTTGGGTCGCGAGCCCACCATCGAAGAGATCGCCGAGGCCGCGAAGATGCCGGTCGTCGAAGCGCGTCGCGTCATGAAGATCAGCCGCCACCCGATCAGCCTCGACCGCCCGGTCGGCGAATCGGAAGACTCTTACTTCGGCGACTTCATCGAAGACGAGTCGGCCAGCAACCCCTCGGAGTCCGCCACCAGCGACATGCTCCGCAGCCGCATCGAGCAGGTCCTCAAGACCCTGACCTACCGCGAACGCGAGATCATCAAGCTCCGCTACGGCATCGGCGACGGCTACACCTACACCCTCGAAGAGGTCGGCCGCATCTTCAAGGTCACCCGCGAGCGTGTCCGCCAGGTCGAAGCCAAAGCCATCCGCAAGCTGCAGCACCCCGTCCGCAGCCGCAAGCTCGTCGGCTTCGTCGACGGCGACGGCGAGTTCGAGTAAGCCTCGCCACCCGGAAGGCTTTACGTCACCCCGGGAATCGCTGAAATCCCACTCAAGCCCACGGCCCACCGCCGTGGGCTTTTTGTTCGGGCTAAGCTAGTGCGACGCATTGAATACTTATCACCGCATCGCCATTGGATTGATCCCCGAACAGAGAAACACCGCATGAAGAACGTCTTGGTTATCAACGCCCACGAAGAGTACGGGTTCTCCAAGGGTACACTGAACCGCACCATGACCGGTATCGCTGTCGAGCACCTGCAGCAGTCGGGCTATGAGACGAAGGTCACGACGATGAAAGACAACTGGGCGATCGACGCGGAGATCGAGAAGCACCTCTGGGCGGATGCGGTGTTGTTGCAGTCACCGGTGAACTGGATGGGGGTGCCGTGGAGCTTCAAGAAATATATGGATGAGGTGTACACGTACGGCGGCGACGGACGCCTCTACACCGGCGACGGCCGAACCCGCCAAGACCCCAGCAAGCAATACGGCAGCGGCGGCACCCTCAACGGCAAGAAATACATGATGTCGCTAACGTTCAACGCCCCGAGCGAATCGTTCGGCGATCCGGACCAAGTCTTTTTCGAAGGCAAAACCGCCGACGATCTGTTCTGGCCGATGCACCTCACCTTCCGCTTCATGGCCATGGAGCCCTTGCCGACGTTCGTGGCGTATGACGTGATGAAGAATCCCGATATCGCGGCCGACCTTGCCAATTACCGCGATCACTTGGCGGAGTCGTTTCCTCACCGGATCGCATAGGTATTAGTTGAGTGAGATCGAAAATATGGCCGGTACATAGGGCATTGCTTCCGGCATGTACAGTAGGGTAAATGGAATGACTAAAATTTTTGCAGATGCTTGTTGATCTTCATTTCTCTATCCAATGAACAATACAAAGTTTCCATTGTGTTTCGCGTTGTGGCTGCTCCTTGCCGTATTTTCGGTTTCGTGTGTTGCAGATAAACCCAACCTGCTGCTCATCATCGCTGATGATTGCACCTACCTCGATATGGAGGTTTATGGTGGTCAGGCAAGCACCCCAAACCTCAAAAAGCTCGCGCAGCAGGGGATGCAGTTTTCTCGTTGCTTTCAGGCGGCGCCGATGTGCTCGCCTACGCGGCACAATATCTATACAGGAATCTACCCCGTTAAGTCCGGTGCATGGCCTAACCACTCGCGGGTCTACCCCGGCACGAAATCCATCGCACACTATCTGCGTGATGCGGGCTATCGTGTCGCTCTTTCAGGTAAGACTCATATCGGTCCCAAGGAATCCTTCCCTTTCGAGTATTCGGTAGAGTTTCGATCCGCTGACCCATCGTCTACCGACCCGTATCCCGAGTTGGCCAAGCTGTTTGCAGAATCCAAGAGCGCCGGGACACCTTTTTGTTTGGTTGCTTGTTCCGATGAGCCGCATACGCCCTACAGCAAGGGCGATGTATCAGCCTACGATCCGGAAAAACTTCTGTTACCCCCGACCTTTGTGGATACCGCTGAGACACGTAGAGAGTACGCGAAGTATCTCGCTGAGATCACTTACTTTGATACCCAGTGTGGTGCCTTGCTGAATTTACTTGACGCGCACAATCTTGCCGAAACCACATTTGTCATGGTGATTTCAGAGCAAGGGTCTGGCTTTCCTTTTGCTAAGTGGACGTGCTACGAGCTGGGCCTGGCCTCGGGCATGATTGCCCGTCTTCCGGGAGTGATCGAGCCTGGTGCTAAATCAGATGCGTTGGTGGAATATGTCGATATTGCCCCCACGTTTTTGTCTCTCGCCGGAGCCCAGATTCCAGAAGCCATGGATGGGCAGTCGTTTTTACCGGTGCTGACCGGAGACGTGATTGAGCATAAAACCTATACCTTCGGCTTACAGACAACCCGTGGCATCGGCAATGCGCCTCCTCAATACGCAGTGCGGTCTGCGGGAACAAAAACCCATCGCTATATACGTAATCTCAACCATACGGCGACATTCAATAACGTCGTGACCCGACCCGGAGGGGATAAAGCCGACTTCTGGATGTCATGGATCGAGCGGGCAGAGTCCGGTGATCCCCACGCCGAACTCATGACGGCGAGGTACCAGAAGCGTCCTGCAGAGGAGCTCTATGATGTGGAGAAAGATCCGCACTGCCTCGACAACTTGGTCGATGACCCGCAGTACGAGGAGCTGAAGGCTGAACTTTCCCATCATTTAGACGCGTGGATGAAATCCCAGGGCGACGAGGGTATCGCCACCGAGGCGTTGGCTCATACACGTAAAGCTCGGTACAAGGAGAATAAACGTCCTGCTCACTAAAGCAGTCGGATCGTTAGAAAGAGCTCGCAAGTGAAATCAGATTGATTTCAAGAATTCGGCTAATGGCTATGCTCCATTGCTGCGGTATCCATAGTGAATTTGAATAAGGTGAGCGGTGGGCATCTTGATTGTTCTACATGACAAGCCCCCGGATGTTCATCCGGGGGCATGTTGTTAGATTTGGTTTGTAATCGACGGGGTGTATTAACCGGTCACGACGCGGGTGTTGCCGCGGGACAGGTCTTGTTCGACGGTATCGATGCCGTTGAAGTTCGACGACAGGGCGAGGTCGTCGCCGTCCCAGAGGCTGAAGCCGATGGTGTCGGCGATGCCGCGGGTGCGGTTGTCGGTCACATCGACTTCGAGCGTCAGCGTGTCGGTCCACTGGAAGGTCGATAGGTTGATCAGCCGGGCGCTGCCCACGAGCGACGCGGAGTAGTCGCGGGTGGAGGCGTCGCCATCGGCGTCGGCCTGCGTGGTGAAGCTGGTCAGGTTGTCGGAGGTGAGCAGCCAGAAGTCACCATTCGCCCCGCGGAAGACGGCGCTGAAGCCGCCCACCAGGTTGCCTCGGCGGAAGTCGGCGTAGAAGCTGAAGCGGACCCGGCTGTCATCGGCGATCGACAGGTCGACCGTCTCCGTGCCGCCGAAGAAGCTTTGCACTTCGACCTCGCCGCCCTCGGCGTTTTGCTCGGTGATCGAGCCGAAGCCGAACGCCCGGCTGCTATCGGGGCGGGATACGCTCAACAGCGAGACGTCGGAGGCGATGTAGTTGCCGCCCACCAGCACCTCGATGGTGTAGCTGCGGTCTTCCACGCCGGAGCCCAGCTCATCGGAGAACACGGCGGTGACGACGTCCATGGTCGGATCATCGCCCGGTTCCACCGCGGCGGTGAGCTCGATCGTCGCGCCGCCGTCGTTGGGAGTGAGGCGGAAGGTGACGTCGGCGGTGGCGAAGTCCCCGGCGCTGCCATCAGCGGTCTCTTGCACGAAGGCGCGGAGCTCAACGCTGAAGGCCCCAGCGTCGCTGCCGGCTTCGGTCGAGATCGCTTCGGGGCCGGTGTAGACCGCGGTCGCGTCTTCGGCGTTGACGGTCAGGTCGGCGGTGGCTTGGGTGACGCCGCCGTCTTCGTCGGTCGCGGTGACGCGGAAGGTGTAGTCGCCGGGGGCGAGGTCCGCCAGGCCGTCGATGGTCCACACGCCGCCGCCCGCAGCATCGGTCGGGCCGCTGAAGCCCAGTCCGCCAGCAACGCTGCCGAGGTCGGGCAGGCCGGCGGTGAAGGTCGCGCCGCCGTCGGTCGAGGTTTCGACCGTGGCGTTGACGAGGTCCGTTGCGACATCGGTTGCGGTGAAGGTGATGGCGTCGATCGCATCGCTGTACTGAACATCGCTGCTGACGTTGCCCACGGCCACGACGGGCGCGACGTTGTCGATGGTGATGCTGGCGGTGGCGATGTCGTCTTGCCCCTCGGCATCGATCGCGCGGACCGCGATCGTGCCGGAGAAGTCGTCGGTGTAGGTGAAGTCGGCAAACGGTGTCGCCGACGTCAGGTCTGCGTCGAAGTTGATGCCGTCGTAGTCGGTATCGAACTCGTAGAGGACGATATCGTCGTCGGGGTCGGTCGAGGCCGAGGCGTCGAAGGTAATGGTCTGGCCTTCGGTGGCGGTGTACGGCCCGCCGGCGTCGGCGGTCGGCGCGGTGAGGAAGGTCAACTCGAAGGCGAGGTCGGTGCCAGGGAATGCGTTGAAGTTTCCGCTGGCAAAGACATCGGCCCGGCTGGATTGTGAGCCGGAGAAGAAGAACTCGCCGCCCGCGAAATCGCCGGTGGTGCCGACCTGAGCCTGGTCGGTATCCCCATCGAACGCGGTGCGGCTGTCGATCACCCAGGCGTACTCGACGCCGGCGGACAGTTCGAGGCCTTGGAGATCGACCACCACATCGGTGGGCGGTTGGGTGCCGTCGCCGGGGGGCAGGGTGAGGGTGCCGCTGTCGAACAACTCGTTGGTCAACACGAGGCCCGAGCCCGGAGCGACTTCGGCGATGACGACGTTAAAGTTCACTGGGTTAAACGAATTGTTGGACGGCGAGCCTGCGGGGCGGAGCTGGAACGTCAGGTCGTCCGCGAAGCCGTCTTCCTGCGGGGTAAAGGTCTGGGCGAAGTAGGTGGAGCCGGGTTCGCCGACGCCGGTCAGAAAGCTGGAGGCGGGGCCGTTGATGATGTCGGCCGAGAGCAGCATGCGCTCTTCCAACTGCTGCAGCCCGATCCCTGGGGTGTGCGATGATTTATGGGTTGGAGTTTTACGCTGACGATTACGCTCTCGTTTTGATGCGCGCAGCCATAGCGATCCCAGACGTTCCCTTGACGTTTCTCTCATATCCAACCTTTCGTAAAAGAAATGACACGCGAGGCCAATACCCTCGTCAAAAATCTTCGCCCCGCCGTCGCACACTCTGACGAAGGGCTCAATGAAAGCCCACGGAAGATAGCCAACCGCAAGCCGCTTTGTACAGTTCTTTTTCTGCGGGTCGGTGGCGTGTTGCGCACGAGACAGGATTTGCTCCGTTCACGATGCCCCAGGTGTTAACAGTTTGCTACCCGATGAGCATTGAGAGAATCGCGATCACGATGAAGATACTCACGATCAAATCGAAACCGTTTCCACTTTGTTTTGCGACAAATCGGTCGTGATCGGGGTGCGCGGAACTGGTGATCGAAAAGGGGTGATCATCCGGCCTGAACTGGTTGAATCTTGGCGGTCTCATTTAGGTGAATTCCCCATTCTCAGGTGAACACCCTATTTTGATGAAGACCGAGGATTCACAAATGAAAACCGCGGCGTTATGCGCCGCGGTTCTGTGGTGTCTGCTTCTGATTGGCGTTGGTTTGGGGCCTACGTTTCGATAGTGCGCCAGTAGGGTTACGCGGCGTGCCGTTGATCGTCGTTGTGGTTTTGCTTTGCGGTCGTGTCGCTGCCGATGTTCTGCAGGAGCTTGCGGCGGTAGTCGCTGCTAGCCAGCCACCAGGGACGCTTGAGCAGTTGGCTCCATAAGACGCGGCGCTGGTTGTCCTCGTCGATTTCCATTTCCGCAGCGGCGTA
Source organism: Planctomycetota bacterium (assembly GCA_039194345.1). Lineage (GTDB taxonomy): Bacteria > Planctomycetota > Phycisphaerae > Phycisphaerales > Phycisphaeraceae > Algisphaera. The sequence goes on along the minus strand of JBCCWB010000066.1, from coordinate 8,763 downwards.
GATACGGCGGGTCTCGTCGCAGGTGCGCCACAGCAGGTAGCGGTGCGTCGGCGATAGATGCGTCGAGTAACGCTCGGCGGCTTCGATGAATTCGGGGCCACACGAAAGAGCATGCGTGGCGGTGAGGCTTTGCTCGTGGTCACGGACTGCAACCACGGCCGCACGCGCGACGGTAGGTTTGAGGTTGGCCGCGTACAGGCGGGCGTGCATCTCGTGGGCGTAGGCGAGTTTGAACTGGCTGTCGAAGCCGCCCATCGCTTTGAGCAAGTCGGTACGGTAGAACACAGCACTGCTTGGCATGGGGCCCGAGTCTTGCATGAGGAAGGCGGAGAGCGTGCGCGGCGGGTCGGCGGGGAGGTCGCCGAGGTGTTCGTCGAGCTCGTCGACGCGTACGGCTTGGCCTATCATCCAGTCACCGCCGGTGGTGGGGCCGTGGAGGTCGGTATTCTCGACTTCGCCCATGGTGCGAGCGACTTCGTGCAGGGCGTAGGGCAGGTAGGCGTCGTCGGCGTCGAGGACGCCCACGATCTGGCCGGTCGCCCAGGTGAGTGCGGTGTTGACTGCTTCGGCGGGGCCCGAGTCCCAGGCGCTCTGCCAGTGGTCGATTTCCTTTTCGTAGGTGCGGATGATCTCGACGCTTTGGTCGGACGAGCCGCCGTCCATCACGATCAGTTCGAGGTTCTCGTAGCCCTGGTCGAGCACGGAGCAGATGGCGCGTTCGAGGTAGAGGTCCTGATCCAGGTTGGGGATGATGACGGTGATGCGGGGGAGTTTGGACTGGCTCATCGCGGCGGGGCTCCGATACGGCGGGAGGGCGTGGGGTTACGCAAAGGGCATAACCGTTACATGCCGTATCGTCGCGCCAGCCCGTCGGCTTAACCGGGAGTGGGCGGGAAGGTTTTCGGACAAAGCCAAGCGAAAACCGCTCGCGGCTTAGCGGTTATTCTCGGACGCTAAGCCGCGAGCGGCTGGGGATGAGTTTCTTGAGAGGCGTCAGATCAGATCGGCCGACCGCTCGTCGCGAGGTTTTTCAGGCGTTCTTCTTGAATGCTGGCGGCGAAGTCTTTGGCTTCGTCGCCGCTGACCGTTCCGGGGGCTTCCGGCTCGGGAGCCGAGGCGAGTGCGGGGTGGATCGCGTCTTTGAGCGAGATGTCGCCCGAGCCCATCACCGGGCCGGCCGCGGCGGGTTGCGGCTCGGCAGCCGCGGGGCGGAGCGATTCTTCGGTGGCGAGCGGCGAGCCGGTGCGGGTGCCTTCGAGCTCGTCGAGTTTCTTGGCCTTGCGGACCTTGGCCTTCTTGGGTTTCTTGACCTTCAGCGGGCCGGGGGCCAGGATCGCGGTGATCATGAGGGCCTGCAATCCGATGAGCGGCAGACGCAGGGTCTCGCTCGGGTTGGCGGTGGCCAGGATGAGGTAGAAGCCGATGACCATCAGCATCAGCAGCAGGCCCGCCCAACGGCGGCGCCAGAGCATCAGCACGGCACCCACCGCCATTAAGGCGACCGTCGCGGCATTAAACGCAACCCAGCCGTTGGTGATCCACTCGGTGGCCACATCTTGAGAACCGGAGGAGGCGACGTCTTCGCCCAGCAACTGGGCGCCGTAACCCCGCGGGGTGTATTCGAGGCCGAGGCGAGCGTAGGCGGTGTCGAGCGAGTGATCCAGAGCAAACTTCGGAGCGGTGGATTGGATGGCCCCGGTGAGGTTGCCCACGAGATCGCCGGTGACTTGTTCGAGGCTGAAGCGGTCGAGTAGGACGAACGTGTCGGTCTCGGCGTTGTCGGGCAGGGCGGCGTAGGCTTTGAACGCCTCCATGAGCTTCTGGTTGCTTTCGAGGTTGTACGGCCCGGCAATCGGTTTCTCGGCGGCACCCACGGTGCCGAACAAGCGGTCCATCATCGGTTGGGCGGTGACGTACGGGCCCATGCCTTGATCGATGTTGCGGTTCACCCACGCGCCGACGGGCAACGCGGTGCCGATCAAAAGCAGCACCGCCAGGGCGAAGGTTTTCAGCCGACGCTCGGTGATGATCATCCACGTCGCCAGGATGGGGGACAGCCAGGCGAGCATGGGCGAGAACAGGGCAGCACCACCAATGGCCAAGCCGCCGCCGATCGCGCCGCGGAAGCCGCGTTCCTCGGCGTGGGCCACGCCAAACATGCCGAGCAGCACCAGCAACACCACGACCGTGTCGGCGGCGAGGGTCGAGGGGGCAAAAATCAACGCGGGGTGCAGGGCCACGATGGCTGCGGCGATGGCGGAAGGCATCTTCCGGCCGATCAAACCCAGGCCGATGCGGTACACCAGCGGCACGCACAACGCCCCCAACACACATTGGAAAACCAGCAGCCAGATCATGGGCAGGCCGGTGAGTTTCATCGCCCAGAGCATCGCCGGGTAGCCGGGGGCTTCGTAGAATTCGGGACGGAGGGTGGTGCCTTCGAGCGTGGTCAACTCACCCCGCTCAGCACGCAGGGCATCGATCTCGGCGGCGAGCGTGTATTCGGGCTGGGCCTCGAGGCCGAAGGCTTGATCGGAAGCGAGGTTCTCCGCCAACACGGTTTCGTGGGGCGTGTGCTCGGTGTAGGCATTCTCGATACCGAACATCGGGCCCATCAGCACGACGAGTATGCGCAGGACCAACGCGATCCCGAAGATCAACGCGATGTAGAGCGCGTAAGACTCTTGATCGTCGGAAGGCATATTGGAGCTGCGCAACCGGGCGGGTTGCTCGGCGTTGCCGTCCTGGTCGTTCCACTGGACTCCGGGCACGCCGTGGGTCAGGTCGGGGCTGGCGTCGGATTCATCGAGATAGCTGGGGGGTCGTAAGGCCACGGTGTACTCCAGGGTGAGCGGGCTCAGGGCGCAGCGGGATCGGCGGGGTGTATAACCCTATGTGGACCCCATCGACGGGTGTGTGAAGACACTTGATCGCCGCGGGGTGTGAGTTGCGGCGATTGGGAAGGCTTGGAAGAGGTGGAACGATTGCAGGGGGCGTTCGGGTTGTATGGCCTAAGGAGCAGGCGACCGCGGTCCGCGCATGGGAGAGCCTACGGATGTCATCCGTTGACTTGGAAGACATGGGGGTTCACGCCTCGGCGGCGTAGCGGTGCATCTCGAGGGTGGCGAGCAGGGGGGCGAGGGACGACTCGGCACCTTGGTTCTGATTGGGGCCGTCGGCATTAAGGCCGTCTTTGCCGCCGCCGGTCTCGGGGTCGAGCATGACGATGCCCAGGTCGTTTTTCCCTGTGAACCAGTCGTAGCACAGGCGGGCGTCGGCCTCCCAACGGGTGCGCTCAGCGGCATCGGTTACCACCCGGGCGGCGGCGAGGCAGGCGTCGACCAAGGCGTAGGCTTCAAGCGGTTGCTGATCGAACGGGGCGCGGGGTTGGCCGTGTTGGAGCCAACCCTGGTTGCCGATGATTGAGAGGTGGGGCGTGCCGTCGTCGCCGGTGTTGAGTTGTTGATCGAGTAGCCAACGTAGCGACGTTAACCCGGCCGCGGTCATGTCGTCACGCTGCAAGCGTTGACCGGCAAAAAGCAGAGCGTGGGGCAGCTTGGCGTTGTCGTAGGTCGCTTCGTCTTCCCACCACGGCCAGTCGTCCTCGGCGTGGGCGGTGTAGGCGTCGAACAGCTTGACGGCATACTGCTCGAACGTCGCGGCACATTCCGCATCGTCCGGCACCGCGTCCAGAAACGCGTCAATGCCCAGCAACGAAAAAGCCCAGGAGCGGATGAACTTCAAATCATCGAGCGCGGGCAACGCCTTGGCGAACAGGTCACACCCCAACCCGCGGATGGATTCGGTTGGGCCGAGCTTGGCGGTGAGGCCCATCGCCCAGATGTTGCGGCCCTGGCTATCGTGGCTGCCCGAGTCTTCGAGCCAGCTGCGATCGAACGCCATGAAGTTGCGGAACTGTTTCGTCTGGGCGTTGTAGGCGTAGGCGATGAAGTTGAGGTAGGTGTGTAGCGGCGTGGCGGCCTCGTCGAGGCCGTGCAGTTCGGCGTAGAGGAGCCCGGCGATGAGGGCGCGGGCGTTGTCATCAATGCAATAGCCGTGGTTGGCATCCGGCGTGGCGAACACGGCGTGCTGATAGATCCCCGTGTCGTCGGTCAGACGCTGGAGGTGGCGGAGGTCGATGTTGGGCAGAGGAAGCAGCGGCGAGTCGGCGGGCAGGGGCACGGTGATACTCCAAAGGGTTGATCGAACCGGTTCGATCATAACCCATTGGCCATACGTGTCATTGAATCTAAACGTGTGAAGTGCGGCGCTTGGGCCGCGCACAGGCCGTTAGCCCGGTGAGGATCAGCAGTGAAAACGCAGAGGGCTCAGGGATCAAAATCGGCGTGCCTTCGAGAACCCGGAAATTGGAGTAGACGGCCTCGGCGGATTCACCCCCATAGGGATCGAACTCAATCGGATTGGCCGCAAACGTGGGGAGCGTCAATTCATCACTTCGTAGAAAAAATGACAACTGGACTTGATCGCCAAGGCTGATGTCTGCGCTGCCGAATATCGGGGACGCCGGGACAAAATCTAAACCCACTAACCCCGGGGCAACGATCACGTCGCCGCTGGTCGAATCATAAGAAACAAAAAGGCTGAACTCGGCCTCCGAGACCCCATTCGTGGTTGTAGCCGGTGAACGGACGATTGAGGATGGTTGCACCGCGACTGGATTATTGTCGCGTGTAGCGGCTGGCGCCCGGATGAGCGATACATCGAGTAACCCTTCGGCCAGGGCGAAGCCATACCCAGCGGAGTCTTCCCCCTTGCGGTCTGGTCCAACTCCAAAACCCGTGCCGATGAAGCCGGTGAGGTTGGTTGTGGTGAGTTTGACATCGATGGCCACGGTGAAGTCCGAGGCGGTATCGAAGTAGAACCCTTCGGTGGCTTCGGCGACGGTATTGGCGTTGATGCTGGAAAAGCCGATGTCGGTGCCCGCCGGGATCATGGCGTCTCCGGCCGAGAGTGTCGCGTTGCTAGATGTCGCCGCCGCGCTAAACCCGGGGTGTGCGGGGTCTTCTACCAAGAACCAGTTGTTGAAATCGGCGACATCGCCCGAGGCGGAGAACGTACCCAGGCACATAGTCGCGCAGGTCAGTGCGGCAATAACACCTTGCTTAGCCCGAAGAAGCAACATATCGATCCCTCCAAACACTTATTCATCCCGGTCGAGGTTATAAAAAATCATTTATGACGATATCGAATGCAGACAGTTGAAACAAGGTGTTGTTTTTCGATGAGGCTAGGGGGCAGTGTTGATCGGTTCAATCGATGGGGAACGGGTAGTAAGGTTCCTTGCCGTGAGGGACGGGGGGCATAGTCAGCTCTGTTACGGTGGGGAAGCCGTCGGTGGTCAGGTCGGTGTTGCCAAACGTGTTGTTTTGCCGGGTGACCTTGGTGAAGCCGTCGCCGTTCCAATAGGGGTTGGACAGCCCCTTGGCGTTGATCCATTGGACGCGGTTGTCGGCTACGAGGACGGGCCCGACGTTGGCCTCGGCGTATTGGTGCCAGGTGTAGAGGCCGACGTTGGCGACATTGGAGCGACCGCCGACGATGGTGTTGTTCAAGACCTGGATGTCGCCGCCGCCCGCGACGCCGATGCCGACCTGCCCGGGGTTGATGAGGGTGTTGTTGAAGCAGACTTGGTGCTGACCGCCGCCGTCGCCGAGCATGATGCCTGAGCCGGACTCGGACTTGTCTTCGCTGCCGACGTCGGGGTCCCCAGCAAGGTAATTGAGTTCGACACGGATGGGGGACTCAGCGGTGCCGACGGACTGGTAGAGATTCACCATGTCCTCGGGGTTGGATTGGCCGTGTCGGTTGGCGGCGATGTTCCCCATGATGAGGTTGTCCAGCCCGGTGACCTTGTCGAACTGGACCAACTGCCCGCGGGGGAAAGGGCCTTGCACATCGAAACAGAGGTTGCCCACAACCTGCACCGCGGTGCTCTGGTGGGCGTAGACGCCGGTGGCAACATTTTCGATGAGGTTGCCTTGGATGACCACATCGTGGCAGCCGTCGAGGCTGACCGCGTTGTTTTCGCTGTCGTGGAGGTGGGAGTTGTAGATCCGCAGGTTGTCGACGCCCGAGGCGCGGATCGAGCGGAGGTCGCAGGAGATGATCGTGATGTCTTTGCAGTTTTCGAGGGTGATCGAGATGTCGCCCTCGATCTTCAGCGAACGAAACGTGATGCCGGTTTGGTTGTGGAGTACGATGGGCTCGTGGGGTGCGGGCTGCTGCCAGCGGACAACTTGACCTGCCGGTTTCAGGGCTTCGATGGCGTCATCAAAGGGAAGCTGTTCCTGGGCAACACCTATCGTGGTGAACGTGAGCATCCAGGCTCCGAGGGCCAGAACGGTCGCCAAGCGATAGCCAGATTTTTGAGACCAGTGTGGTGTCATTCGGGAGGCCTGGGGCAAGGGGGTCGCTAGACTTTCCCGGAGAGCCGTACATTAGGTTGAATTGTCTGATTGTTCGGGTCGGGTCGCAAAGGGATTTTGCGGAATTTCTTTGCCCGAGGAATTACAGATTGCAACCGGCCGAATCGGGGGCAGACTTGTGGGTTGGACCGCCAAAGCGTTCCGCAGAAGGGAATTGTGTCAGATTCGACCAACATAATGACCGACCCGTCGACTTCCACAGGTTGGCGACCGGGGCAACCCGTGCGGCGTGCGGGGTACGCCGAATCCGCGCGCGTCCCGGAGTCGGCGCCTGGCCCCGACGCCGATCAGGCGAAAAAAACACCCGGGGCTCTGGGGGTGTGGTTGGCGCTTCTCGGGATCACGCTCGTCGCGGCCGTGCTGCGGGTGTACCACCTGGACCACGGCGGTCTTTGGTACGACGAGCTGATCATGGCCCGGATCACGGCGGGTTCATGGGCCTCGCTATGGGCCGAGATATGGATGGGCCGGCCGCCGATCTACCCCGTGCTGGGCAAGCTCTGGGCGGATATGTTTGGTCACAGCGACACTGCGATGCGCGGTTTGTCGGCGACGCTCAGCCTGTTGAGTGTCCCGATGTTGTTCCTCGTCGCTCGTCGTTTGTTTGACGCACACGTGGCTTTGATTGCCTCGGCTTTCATGGCCGTTTCGCCTTATCAGGTGTATTACGCTCAAGAGCACCGCTACTACGCGTTGTTCCTGCTTTTTTCCCTGACATCGGTGTGGTTGCTCCTGCGGGCATTGGGGGTAGGAGGCCGGGCCAATCGCCAGGTCCCGTCTGGACCAAAGCAAGGCGGCGGCCGTCCGGCTGGGCTTGGGATTTGGGGGGGCTATGTATTGATCAGTGCCCTGGCTTTTTACGTGCACACCTTCATGTTGTTCCTGCTTTCGTCCATCGGCATCGCGGTGCTGGTGATGTACGCCCGCAGATCGTTGGCGATAGCGAGGATGCGGCGTTTTCTGGGGAGCCAAGTCGCGATCATGGCGTTGATTCTGCCTTGGGGCCTGCTGAAGCTGGGGCTGTTTCGTAGCACCTCGGAAGCCGAGGCCGCCAAAGAGGGGGCGCTAGCGATGCCTTGGATCTCTCTCCCGCCTTGGTGGTCGCCGATCCGGTCGGTGGGCAATTTTCTGTTTCTGGGGGCTAAGTATCTGAGTCAGCCTTGGGTGATCGCGGGGCTGCTCGTTCTGGTGGCGGGCGTGGTGTGTGGCGTTTGGCATCACGGAAAAATCCGTCGCTGGAGCCAAGAACTCAGCCAATCGTTGCGTGATGGCCTGGGTGTTCGGCGGGGGGCTTGGTGGATCGCGGGGATGTGGGCGTTTGGGCCCTTGCTGATGGTCTTTGCGTTGTCCTATCTGGTTCGACCGATCTACAACGACCGTTATCTGATGGCATCGACGGCAGGCTTGTACATCCTGTTGGCTGCGGTGATCGTGATGGTTCGCCGGATGGTGCCGGTGTGGGCGACCACGGGGATGATCCTGTTGTGCATGGCGGGTTCTTTGGTGACGTACTACGCTCAACCGCAAAAGGGGGCTTGGGCTGAGGCGGCCGTTTGGCTTGATGAAAACCTGGCCGAGGGCGAGGGGCTTGCTTTTAGTTCTGAGCGGGATATTGGGCGGGAAAACGCCCAGGTGCAGGACAACTGGTTCTGGTACGCCCAGCGCGGAGGCGATCGGCCGCAGGTCCGGGTCCACGTACGTGGAGAGTTAGACGCCCTCGTGGCCGACTTGAAATCCGTCTCATCCCCGCAGCATGGGGTTTGGCTGGTCATGTGGCGCGATCCCGATGCACCTGTGGGCCTAGCCGAGCAGTTTGCCCAAAGCCCCATCCATGGCCTGACGCTGGAACAAACCCAAAAATTCTTTGATCTGACCCTGATGCGGTTCGCCTGGGCCGAGCCAGAAATGGGCTCTTCGGATCAGGGAGAACCCGAAATCTAGAGCGGGAGAAATGTCAGTAATTCCCCGTCAATCCTCAGATAATGCGACTTTTCGTTTGACCCGGTGCGGCCGTCGGCTACATTTGGGTTTGTAGACGCCCGGGGGTGTCCGGGGTGGCCAGAGGGTCAGAACGAAGTACGCTCGACTTGGGAGAAGTATGTTGCGCGGCCGAAGGCCGGCGTGATGGGTCCGGTGCGAGGCACCGCGTCCAAGTCCATCTGATCAGGGTGCCCCGGGTGGGGCCCGCGAGAGAGAAAGTAGCCATGAATCAGTCCAACCTGCCGATCGCCCGGGCCGACGCGGCAACCCCGCCGACCCCCGGCTCCCCGGAGATCGTCAAGGCCGAGCCGGCGCTGACGCTGTTCGAGATCCTGCT
>JBCCWB010000065.1:0-17911 GCA_039194345.1 Planctomycetota bacterium | reverse complement strand
GGGCGTGCCGGACTTCAAGGCGATTGCCGACGCCGCCCACTCGGCCCCGCACGGCGCGCTGCCCGTGATCTGCGACAACACCACGATGACCCCGCTGCTGCTCAAGCCCATCGACCACGGCATCGACATCGTGGTGTTGTCACAGATGACCGGCAACGCGCCATGGGGGGCCGAGTGGGCGGCGTCCGCAATCGCCTTGAAGTCCGGCACGCCCAGGGCGGGGTTGCCGATGGATTCCATGTAGACGCAGCGGGTGTTTTCGTCGACTAGGCCGTGGATGTCTTCGGGCTTATCTGCGTCGAAGAAGCGGACCTCGATGCCCAGGTTCTTGAAGGTCTGGGTGAAGAGTGTCCACGTGCCGCCGTAGAGCGAGGTGGCCGAGACGATGTTCTGGCCGGCGTGGGCGATGGTGAGGATGGCCGCGTTGATGGCCGCTTGACCCGACGCGAAGGCGAGGCCGGTGACGCCGCCGTCGAGCGCGGCGAGGCGTTTCTCGAGCACGTCAGTGGTCGGGTTCATCAGGCGGGTGTAGATGTTGCCGAACTCGGTCAGGCCAAAGAGGTTGGCCGCGTGGTCGGTGTCGTTGAAGGTATAGCTGGTCGTGGCGTAGATTGGCACGGCCCGGCTGTTGGTGGCCGAGTCGGGCTCCTGGCCGGCGTGGAGGGCGAGGGTTCCGGGACGGTAGGTGGGTTCAGACATGAGGGTCTCCGTATCTTCTCACGCAGGGCTGCGATCGAATGGTTGGGCCGGAGGTTTGAGCGGGAAGACTCGCACCTTTTGGCGAAAAAGAAGCCGACCTGACACCGGTCAGCGGGGGCGTTATGGTATCACCCGTTCGTAGCAACGGACACCACCAAACCGGGAATTCCGAGGAACCAACATGAGTGCGCTGATTGGGAAGTTGATGGGCGAAGACCCCGAGGTCACGCGGTTTCGCGTGTGGATGGGTGTCTTTGTGCTCTGGTGTGCGACGGGGCTGATGTCCTGCGGCGAGATCAAATATCTGCGGAGTGGCGAGACCGCGGTGGCCGAACGGCTCAACGCGTCGGAAGGGCGTGCGGGGCAAAAGCCCTACGGCACCTACCGCTGGCGCGACGCCAAGACCGGCGAGTACCGCAAGAAAGTCATCGAGTTCAGCCGCAGCGTCATGCCCCCGGCCCAACTGCAGGTCCAGTACATCCCCGGCGGCGATGATTCACGGCCCGCGGGCAAGCCGATGTGGATCATGCCCGTAATCTTCCTGTTCCTGACGGTCTCCGCAATCGGTTGGATGGTGATCACCGGCAAACGCGACCAGCGCCGCCGCTCACGTTAGCAACCCAAGGGGAATCTATCGCGCGATGGAGTCTATTCGCTTGTCTTTCGGTATTCGGTCGTGAGCATCCCCGCGAAGCCCCAGTCTTCCTCGTCGACCAGGTCCATCACGATATGGATGTGCTCGGGCTTCTTACCCAATACGTCGACGAGCGTATCGGTGAATCGGCGGACGATCTCGGCCTTGTGTTCAGGGGTGACGCCGTCGCGGGTGACTTTGACGTTGATGTAGGGCATGGCAGGGGGCTCCGATTGGGCATAAAAAAACCTCGCTCAAATAGCGAGGTTCTTGTTTGCGAATAATAGGTTGGAGAATTAGGCCGAGGCCTTCTTCTCGTTGAGCTTCGCGGCGAGGCGACTCTTGTACCGGCTGGCGGTGTTCTTGTGCAGGGCCGGGGTGGAAGCGGCTTGGTCGAGGGTCTTGTAGATGCCCTGGAGCTGCTTCTCGGCGTCTTCCACGGTGCCGTGGAGGATGGTTTCGCGGAACTCTTTGATCTCGGCACGGTAGCCAGCCTTGGTCCAGCGGTTGCGGGCGCGGGACTTGACGTTTTGACGGATACGCTTTTTGGCGGAGGGGGAGTTGGCCATGGTGGTGTACTTTTCCGGGGTTCCGGGGTCCGGGGGTTGAACGGGGCGACGCCCCGAGGTTCAAAAATCGATTAAATTCGCGGTTTAGCGTGCACGGCAGGCCGAATCGCATCGGTTCAGCACGTCTCTCGCACCGGCGAGCCGCACATTATGCCGAGGTTCCCCGCCGATTGCAAGTCCAGCTGAATTTCGTTTTTGGCCATGCTGACGTCGGGATCGGGGCCAGCGGTTGACAGCGGAGCGGGTTGCGGTACACTTTCCGGCTCGGCAAAGCCGGGTCTGAGCAGAATTTCTTCGCTCGGCACGCCCGCATCCGCCTTGAATTAGCCTGCAAGCCCTCGTTTGAGCGCTTGCTTGATGGACCACCCCGCTTCGGAATCGAAGCGTCAAGGGCAAGACCACTCGCCCGACGCCTTCCCTCGAAGCTCTGGACACCAACCCCGGAACGCCCCATGAACCGTCAGACCACCCTTGCCAAGAACAACGAAGTGCCCCGCGAGTGGGTGATCATCGACGCCGCCGACCAAGTTCTCGGCCGCCTGTCGACTCAGATCGCCACCATCCTCATGGGCAAAGACAAGCCCACCTACACCCCGCACCACGACGTGGGCGACTTCGTCATCGTGCTTAATGCCGAGAAGATCCGCGTCACCGGCAACAAGCTCGACCAGAAGTTCCACGAGACCTTCTCCGGCCACCCCTCGGGCCGTAAAGTCAAGAGCTTCCGCGAAGTCATGGCCAGCCACCCCGAGCGTCTGATCGAAGAATCGGTCCGCCGGATGTTGCCTAAGAACCGTCTGGGCGTGGCCATGTCCAAGAAGCTCAACGTGTACGTCGGCACCGATCACCCCCACGCCGCGCAACAGCCCAAGCCCTACGAACTCCAGTCGGCCTAATCCGCCACGGTCCCCGGAACCCTTCGCTCCTCCGCCGAGCGAACCTCACCCCCGATTAACCGCTGGCGAAATCATCGCCGCCCCCTTGGAAAGCAACCATGGAAGACACCACCACCGCCACCCTCGACGGCCTCTCCTCGGAAGCCCCCGTTGAATCCCCCATCGCCGAAGGCGTTGAAGAAACCGCTGCCGAGCCCCGCCCGCTCCGCGAGCCCGCCAAGCCCGACAAGGGCGGCTTCGTCTGGGGCACCGGCCGTCGTAAGTCCGCAATCGCCCGGGTCCGCGTCAAGCCCGCCGCCAAGGGCGAAGGCAAGTTCCTGATCTCCGGCCCCAAGGCCAAGAACAAGACCGTTGAAGAGTTCTTCAGCGAACCGCAGCACCGCAACGCCTGCCTCGCTCCCCTCGAAGCGACCGGCACCCTCGGCAACCTCGACGTGTTCGTCTCCACCACCGGCGGCGGCATCACCGGCCAAGCCGAAGCCATCCTGCTGGGCGTCGCCCGGGCACTGGTCGGTTACGATCCCGCCCTCGAGCAGACCCTCCGCGACAAGGACTTCATGACCCGTGACCCCCGTAAGGTCGAACGTAAGAAGTACGGCCAACGCGGTGCCCGTCGTCGGTTCCAGTTCTCGAAGCGTTAATCGTTTCGTCCCCCATGGATTTACTCGACCCACGGCACCTGCCGTGGGTTTTTTTTATGCTCTCACTTTGTTGGTCTAACCGGGAATTCGAGATGCCACCGAACGATGAATTGATGCTTCGAACCTATGCCCCAAGAGATCACGATGCGCTGGTTGAGTTGTGGCGTCGGTGTGGCCTTGTGGTCTCCGTGAACGATCCCAGCCGCGATATCCAGTTGAAGCTCGATCGTGATCCAGACGGGTTGATTGTGGGCGAAGTCGATACGGGTGAATGCCGGCAACTCGTCGCGAGTGTCATGGTGGGCTACGAGGGGCACCGCGGATGGGTGAACTACCTGGCGGTAGACCCCGAGTACCAGCGAAAAGGATTTGGCCGTGTGTTGGTCGAGCACGCCGAGCAGTGGCTGTGTGAACGCGGCTGCCCGAAGCTGAATCTCCAGGTGCGTTCGTCGAACACACAAGTCATTGGGTTTTACGAGAAGCCCGGCTACACCCAAGATGCGGTGGTGAGCCTGGGCAAACGCTTCTAAATGAATTCGCCGATCACCAACGCGTCGGCGAACCATCGGGCAGTGGCTCGATCGGTCCACGCCACTTGTGCGCATCCGCCGCGACTTCGCGGATAACCTCTTCGTTCATCTGCACCCCAAGGCCCGGCCCCGGCAGCGGCGGCATCATGCCGTCGGCGTCGAGTTTGAAATCGTCGGCGTTGAGTACGTAATCCAGCACGCCACGCCCGCCGTCCTCAGCGGTATAGGTCAGGCCGATGCCCGACTCCTGGTACTCGGCGTTCAGGCAGACAAAATCCACCGCCAGACACGCCGCCAACGCGATCGGGCCCAGCGGGCAGTGCGGGGCCAGCGCGACGTCGCGGTGTTCTGCGAGCCGGGCGATGTCCAGGCAGTGCGTGATCCCCCCGGCATGCGACAGGTCTGGCTGAATGATCGACACGCCCGGCTTACGCAAAAGATCATAAAACTCGGCGTAGTGGAACATCCGCTCGCCGGTGGCCAACGGCACCTCGGTCCAGTTGGCCAGGTCGGGCATCGCGTCGTTGAAGTCGGGGTGCACCACCTCTTCGAAGAACGCGATGTCGTAGGGCTCGAGGGCGCGGATCAGCTTACGCGCCATCGGCAGCTTGCATCGCCCGTGGAAATCCACCGCGATCTGGATGTCGGGGCCAACCGCCTTACGCACCTCGGCAACGCGGGCGGCTCCCGCCTTGATCGCGCCTTGCATATCGGTGTAACCCATCGGCGGCGAGCCGCATAGTTTGATGAGCTTGAAGCCGTAGTCGTCGCAGCGCTGCTTGGCAATCGCCGCGGCGACCTCGTCGGGCTCGAAGTCCGCGGCGACGTGGCCGTAGACCATCTGCCGGTCACGCACCGCACCGCCCAGGAGATCGACGACGCTCACACCCAGTGTTTTGCCCTTGATGTCCCACAGGGCTTGGTCGATCCCCGCCAGGGCCGACATCATCACCGGGCCGAGACCGCCGTAGAAATCCCCCTTGGCGATCGTCTGCCAGTGGTAGTGGATCCGTGCGGGGTCTTTGCCCATCAGCGATTCCATCATCACGTGAACCGCCGACTCCACCGACTCGGCATACCCCTCAACCACCGGCTCGCCCCAACCAACAACACCATTGGTGGTTTCGATTCGCAGAAACAACCAGCGAGGAGTGACACGGAACAGTTCGTAACGGGCGATCTTGTCGGGCGAAGGGGTGATACTCATGGCGAACACTATACCCTGCGCACCTCAATTGCTGATAGCCCGCCGGAACAAAGCCGTGCCTACACTGTAGGCTGATGCCTCAACCTACCCCTTCTTTGCTACGGAGCGAATCACATGGCCGTTGATGTCAAGAAAGCCGAACGCCGCGAACTTCATTTTAAGTCCATCGACGAGGTGCTGGCCGAGGCCGAGACGTTCACCGAGCAATCGACCGCGACCGGCAATTGGACGCCTGCTCAAAATGTGCATCACGTGGCGTTCGCCATCAGCATGCTCAACCACGGCGTCGATTTGAAGATCCCGTTGCCCATGAAACTCTTCGGCCGCGTGCTCAAGCTCTTCGGGGCCCACGTCAAACCCATCAACCCCGGGATCAAGCCGCCGAAGAAGGTCGCCGAGGCCTTCGCCCCGCCCGCCGATGTCACGCTGAGCGATGCGGTTCAGAAGCTTCGGGATGAAGTCACCTACGCCAACGAGCACGGCATGCACCACCCCAGCCCGCTCTTTGGCAAACTCACTCCCGACGAAGCGATCAAGCTCAATTGCCGGCACGCGGAGCTGCACTTCGGGTTCATCTACCCCGCTGCGTCGTAAGAGAACCAACAGGATTGTTGGCCTGCGTGCTCACACGTCATCTCGGCGTGTGACCTTTCCGTTTCGCAGCATCCATGTGACGAGTACGGTGGTCGCGCTAACCACGAAAGAGAAGGCCAGCAGGGCCGCGCCGCCAAACGGGCCACGCCAGTCGGACATCAAAGTCCCCACAACTGGTGGGCCGACGGCGAGCAAGACCCTATCCTCAATGCCCTCGTTTTCGTGAACCACCGTCATCGTGTATTTGGCGGTCGAACCGGCACCTTCGCCGAAGTGGGCCGGGGGAACATTAAACGCAAACTCACTGTTGGCCCGGCCCTGATTAAACATCTGGGACTCGCCCTTGTCGTACTTGGCCTGGCGGACCGTCAGAAACTCGCCGCTGCCTTCGTGTAGGATGCCGATCTCGAAAGCGGGGGCCTCGCGGAAGATGCCGGTGGTATCGAAGTCTTCGCCGTTGAAGCTGCCGACTTTCTCGTAATAGATCAAGTAGTCACCCGGCTGATCGAACACCAGCTCTGCGCTACCGGGGGCGACGATCCGCTGCATCGCTTTGAGCTTAGAGTTGACCTGTTGCTGGGCGATATTCAGAGACACCACAAAGCCCACGACGCCGAGGATCATCAGGGCGAGCGCCATCGCGTACCACAGTCGAGAGGGCTTGCTTGCTTCGGTTGGGATTTCACTGGGGATTGAGTCGGTCATGACGGTTTCGCGATTGACAGTGGAGTGAGGTCGGAGAGAGACTATAGCGATGAAAACGCCGGGCGGTTCGATCTTGATGTTTGTGGCGGCGGCGTTGCTCGGCGCGGTCGGTCAATACCTCTACAAGAGCGGCGCGGACCGGGCGGATTCGGGGTGGCTGTCCTATCTGCTGAATGCTCGGCTCTTGGCGGGTGTGGTTTGTTACGTCGGCGTGCTGGGATTGTTTGTCGGTGCGTTTAAGCGGGGCGGGTCGCTGACGGTTTTGTATCCGATCTACGCCAGCACTTTTATCTGGGCGGCGTTGATTGCGTTGTGGGCCTACGGCACGCCGATCCGTCCGGTGAACATCGCGGGGATGGGCTTGCTGGTCTTGGGTATGTATCTGATGGGGCGGTGAAGTTGATGCAGATGAATCAGGAGACGCCTTCTGAAAACGAGTACGAAGTTCGTGACCGCCGCCCGATGCCGCCGCGGGAGTGGGAGGTGATGCGCTGTTTGACCGGTGTCTTGATCAAGCTTGGACTCACGGCAAATGCCATCTCGGCTCTGAGTGTGGTATTCGCATGCTTGGGAGGTGCTGCGACGATGGCAACGGTTAGCATTACGGGCGTATCACAACGCTTACTGTGGCTTGTCGGTGCGCTGGGGATCGAATTGCGCGCGTTGTGTAACCTGCTCGATGGCATGGTCGCCGTGCAAACCAAGACCGCTTCGCCGGTGGGTGAGCTGTACAACGAAGTGCCCGATCGTTTCTCAGATATCGCGATGCTAGCCGGGCTGGGGTATGCGGTGGGATCGTCGCCGACGTTGGGATGGGCGGCGGCAGCCGTGGCGGTCTTGGTGGCGTACGTCAGGGCTCAGGCGGCAGCGTCCGGAGCCGGGCAAGACTATTGCGGGCCGATGGCCAAGCCGGTACGAATGCAACTCGTCGCATTGACTTGCTTGTTTTATGCAACTTTGCCCAATTTGGCGAGTGGCCCGTGGGATAACACATTGATCTATGTGTTGACCGGCGGCTCGAAAGACTTCGAACTGTCGAGGATGGTGTTGTGGATCGTTATTCTTGGCGGCGTATTGACGGTCGTCCGGCGCTTATGGCGTGCTTCGTTCCGCCTACGTAAAGGAGCAGCGTGATGGACCCGGTCAGCCGAGCACGTTTGTTCGGGGTCAGTGATGTATTCGATTCGCCGATCACCCTGTGGGGCACGGTGGGGGTAGCGGCGTTGCTTGTGGTTTCGCCGTTGCTGGTGCTCGTTTTGTCCAAGGCGGGCAGGATCGACGCCGAGTTACGCAAAGAGTTGATGTTGCGATGCGGGTCGTGGGCGGTAATCGCGCCGGCGTTGCTGGTGCCGGTACTGCTCGGCGCGGCTTGGTGGATCGGCGCGATGTTTGTGTTGTCGGCTCTGTGCCTGCGGGAGTTCGGCCGAATCACCGGCGTCTTCCGTGAGCCGATGGTCATGGGGGCGGCGTACCTCGGCCTGATCGCGCTGTACTTCGCGGTGCTGGATAACTGGTACATGATGTTTGCCGCGGTCACCCCGATCACCGCGGTATTGATCCTTGCGGCGGCAATCCTCAGCGACCGACCCAAAGGATACGTCCAACGCGTTGCTCTGGGCGTGCTCGGCTTCACGTTATTCGGAACCGGTCTCGGCCACCTCGCGTTCTTTGCCAGCGACGCTCAGTTCCGCCCGATGCTGTTTATCATCATCGCGGCGGTTCAAGGAAACGATGTCTTTGCCTACCTGTGTGGGAAGACACTGGGCAAACGAAAACTCTGCCCGAACACCAGCCCGAATAAAACCATCGCGGGTGCGGTCGGAGCGGTGGTGTGCACGACGACCTTGGTTGTGTGTCTGGGCCATTTCGTTGTTGCCGATGGGATGCGGGTGTGGTGGCTGCATTTGCTGGGGGCAGGCGTACTCTTGAGCATCGCTGGGCAGATGGGGGATTTAGTCTTGTCGTCGGTAAAGCGTGACATCGGTATCAAGGACACCGGGACGATCCTGCCCGGTCATGGCGGCTTGTTGGATCGATTCGATAGTCTGCTGCTCGCCTCGCCGGTGATTTTTTACTTCGTGGCGTATTTCCGGGGGATCGGATTGGATCAGCCCATAAGAGTCTTGACCGTGGGTTGATCGGTCCAACGGGTGAGTGTTGTCATCCACGACACCTACTCCACCGTGCTCGGATTCGATATTGCAGATGCGTGACTTCGACCTCCAACCCGCCAAGGACCTAGGCCTACCCGAAGCCGAGCGGGCGCGGAGCCTGCAGCGTGAGCCGGGGTTGGTGTCGTTGCTGACGAGTCATGCCTGGTGGGGTGTGGTGCGGGTGTACTTGAAGTTGTTTCATCGGCTGAAGTTCGAAGGGCGAGAGCACCTGCCGACCCAGCCGCCGTTCGTATTGGCGGCCAACCATAGCAGCCATCTCGACGCGCTGGTTCTTGCTGCGGCGTTGCACGCCAAGCACCGCCGGTACGTCTTCCCCATCTCGGCGGGTGATGTATTTTTTGAAACTAAACTCGCCACCGCGTTCTCCGCGCTCTGCCTCAACGCGTTACCCATGTGGCGGAAGAACGCCGGCCGACACGCGATGGGCCAGCTCCGCGAACGCTTTGCCGCTGGCGACGCGGGCTTCATCCTCTTCCCCGAAGGCACCCGCAGCCCCGACGGCAAGATCAAAAAGTTCCGCGCTGGCGTGGGCATGCTTGTGGCGGGCACGGATGTGCCGATTGTGCCGTGCCACATCGCCGGTGCTTATCAGGCTTTGCCCAAAGGGGCCGCGTTTCCGCGGCCACGCACATTGAAAGTCACGATCGGCCCATCCTTGCGGTTCAATGACCAAAGCAACGATAAAACCGGATGGACAGAAATCGCCAGCCAACTTTACACGGCTATCGAGGAGTTAGCCGCGAACGCGGAAAACTAAACCATGGGGCTTAGAGCGTGGGCTTACACGTCCAGATTCTTGACTTCCAGCGCGTGGTCTTCGATGTACTTGCGGCGGGGCTCGACGTGTTCACCCATGAGTACGCTGAAGAGGTTCTCCGCTTCGCTGGCGGCGTCCCAAGTGACCCGCAGGAGCGTGCGGTTCTCGGGATTCATCGTCGTGTCCCAGAGCTGCTCGGCGTCCATCTCGCCCAGGCCCTTGAAGCGTTTGACTTCGAGGCCAGTGCGGCCGGTGTCGAGTATGGCGGGGGCGATCTCGGCGAGGTTGACCAGCGGGGTGATCTTCGGCGAGTCGCTGCTGGCCTTGGCGACGAGGTCGAACTTGGTCGGGGCCATCGCACCCGTGACCGTGGCGACGGGCTTGATGAAGTAGTCGTGGATGTCGAGGCCCAGAGACTCCAGCTTGGCGAAGACCTTTTCGAGGTCTGCAACTTCGTGCAGCTCGCGACGGACCACCAGGCGTTGGCCCGGTTCGAGCGGGTGGTCGTCGGCGGGGAGGTCGGGGTCCTCAACAACAAGGTTGTTCTCATTGCGGAAGGCCTCTTCCTGATCTTCCGACCAGAAGAAGTGGCTACCCGTCAGGCCGTTGCTGGTTTCGTCAGCGGGGATCGTGATCTGCAGCATCGGCAGCCGGCCCTCGCTATCCGGATCCTGCTCACGCATGGCCAGTAGCTCGGCGAGCGTCAGGCCGCGGCGTTTGACGATCTCGACAAGGTCGTCGAGTTGGGTGAGCGCTTCGAGGACTTTGCTGAGGTCATCACCCGTAACGCGGGCAATTTCGGTGCGGTCGGCGTTGTCGTGGTTGCCGAAGACAACTAGTTCCGAGTCGTCGAGGCCGAGCCCGCCGAGCACGGTCTGCATCCGGCGTTCGTTGAGGACGTACTCGGACTTCTTGCCGCGCAGCACCTGATACAGCGGCGGCTGGGCGATAAAGACCCGGCCTTGCTTGATGAGCTCGGGCATTTGGCGGAAGAAGAACGTGAGCAGCAGCGTGCGGATGTGGCTGCCATCGACGTCGGCGTCGGTCATGATGATGATTTTGCCGTAGCGCAGCTTCGAGACATCGAAGTCATCGGCTCCGATGCCGCAGTTGAGGGCCTGGATGATCGTGCGGATTTCTTCAAAGCCCAGGATCTTGTCGAGGCGGGCTTTTTCGACGTTGAGGATCTTGCCCTTGAGCGGGAGGATGGCCTGGGTGTTGTGGTCGCGTCCTCCTTTGGCTGAGCCGCCGGCGGAGTCGCCTTCGACCAGGTAGATCTCGGATTCCTCGACGTTCTTGCTGGTGCAGTCGTAGAGCTTGCCGGGCAGGCCGCCGGAGTCAAGCGCACCCTTGCGGCGGGTGAGATCGCGGGCTTTGCGGGCAGCTTCGCGGGCCTCGGCGGCCATGACCGCTTTCATGCAGATCTTCTTGGCGTCGCCTGGGTTTTCTTCGGTCCAGTTGTTGAGCGCTTCACCCATCGCCGAGCTGACCAAGCCCTCGACCTCGGGGTTGAGCAGCTTACCCTTGGTTTGGCCCTCGAACTGGGGATCGGGGATCTTGACGGAGATCACCGCGACCAGGCCCTCGCGCCAGTCGTCGCCGGAGGGCGAGGGGCCGTTGCCCTTGAGCACGCCGTTGGACTTGGCGTAGTTGTTGAGGGTGCGTGTCAGCGCTGTCTTGAAGCCCGAGAGGTGCGTGCCGCCGTCAGGGGTGTTGATGTTGTTGGCGAAGCAGATGAGGTTTTCGCTGTAGCTGTCGACGTATTGCAGCGCCACGTCGCAGATCAGTTGGCCGTCTTCCGACTCGCTGTTGACCGCGATGGGTTCGTGTAGCGAAGTCTTGGCGGAGTTGAGGTGGCGGACCATCTCGATGATGCCGTCGTCGAACTTGAAGGTTTCTTTCTTGCCGCCGTCGGCCACGCCGCCTTGATCGATGCTGCGTTCGTCCTCGATGGTGAGCTTGATGCCGGGGTTGAGGTAGGCCCGCTCGCGGAGGCGGTTGGCGATGGTGGGGTAGTCGTGGGTGAGGTCGCCGAAGATCTCGCGGTCGGGGCGCCAGTGGATCTTGGTGCCGGTGGCGTCGCGGGTGCCGATCTGCTTAAGCTGTTCGTTGGTGTCGCCGCGGACGAACGACATGTGGTGCAGCTTGCCGTCGCGGGCGACTTCGACCTCAAGCCATTCGGAGAGCGCATTGACGCATGACACGCCCACGCCGTGGAGGCCGCCGGAGACTTTGTAGGAGTTCGAGTCGAACTTGCCGCCGGCGTGGAGCACGGTCATGACGATTTCAACGGTGGGCTTGCCGTTGAGGTTGGGGTTTTCGTGTTTGTAGGCACCGACGGGGATGCCGCGGCCGTTGTCGACCACAACGATGGAGTTGTCGGCCTTCAAGGTCACGTGGATGTCATCGCAGTGGCCGGCGAGGGCTTCGTCGATGGAGTTGTCGACGGTTTCCCACACGAGGTGGTGCAGGCCGCGGGAGTCGGTGCCGCCGACGTACATGGCCGGGCGTTTGCGGACCGCGGCGAGGCCTTCGAGCACGGAAATACTGTCTTCGGAGTAGCCGGTGTCGGTGGGCGAATCGCTGGTGGGGTTGACGCTCGTATCGGCGTCGGGCGGAGTGCCATCTTGCATCGTCAGGCGGCCTTGGCAGAAGTGGAATCGGGCGACTGGGGGGCAGCCTGGATGGCCATCGAATCCCCAATCCTCAAGCCATAGATTTTAGCAGAAATCCGCTTCCCTCACAATGTGAAGGCGGGCCGCGTGCGAGCTCTCAATATGATGAAAAACAAAGGTTTACGGACAGCTCCGCGGCGTTCGTTAGGCGGGGGCATCGACAGCTGGAGCCCCGGGCTCGGGTAGGCTGTTTTCGGGGGCAACAGGCAGTGCTTCGGGGGCCGGGGCGGCCGGCTCAGGTGCAGGGATTTCGATGCCATCGCCTACGTCCGCCACGGGAGCGGGCTCGTCCTGGGCGACCGCGTTGATCTTGTTGTTCAGCCGTTCAGGCAGGTCGGCCTCTTCGGGGTCCATTGACTCGTAGCCCTCGGCCATCATGATCTGCCGTGCGCGGTTCCACATCCTTACCGCCTCGGCGGGGCGGTCCAAGCGGTAGTACGTGTCGCCGAGGTGGTCGATGATGACCGGGTGGTTCCCGCTGTCGGCTTTCAGGCTGCGCTCTAACCATTCCAGAGCACGCTCGAACTCGGCTTTCTTGTAGTACACCCAGCCCATCGAGTCGAGGTAGGCCGAGACATCCGGCGCGGCGGCGACTGCGCGGGCGATCATCTTCTCGGCTTCGTCTAGACGAACGCCTTCGTTGGCCAGGCCGTAACCCAGCGAGTTATTGAGCCCGGCATGGTTGGGGAAGTCTTTGAGCGCATCTTCCATGACGCGGCGGGACGCCTGGGTGTTCCCGCGTTGCTCGTACAGCATGGCGAGCAACATCGCAGGTTCGCCGTCGAGTTCGGGGAACTTCTGGCCCAACTCTTTCACGTGTTTTTCGGCGTCTTCGAAACGCTCCAGCTCAAACAGCGCGTTAACCAGCAACGCCGTCATCTGAAGGGGATCTTCGTTGGCAAAGCCCTGGTCAAACGCTTCTTGGGTAATCTTGGCCGCCTCGGCGTAACGCTCCTGCAGAAAATAGATGCTGCCCAGTGTGCCGCTGCGTTGGCGGCTGGGCGGCGCGTTTTCCCATCGCGCGAGTTCAAGCTGCAGGGCTTTTGCCTGATCCCCTTTGCGGGTGAAATAGCGGACAGCGAGCGTGAGCATCTCCTCATTCGGGGCGACATCCGCCGCGTCGGCCTCGGCGAGATGTTGATCGATTAGCGACGAGATGGCATCGCCTTGGTTTGTACCGATCAGCGCTTCGAGGCGTAGGCGTTGCAGCAGCAGGCGATCTTTTGGGGTGGGCTCGAGGGTGTCCAACAGCGCCAGCGCTTGAGTGTGTTGCCCGTTGGCGACGAGGGTTTCGAGCTGGACGAGGCGAGTGATCCGCGCATTGGGGATGGTGTCGACCATTCGGCGGACCAGGCGTTGGTAGTTGCGGATCATGTTGCCATTTTCGCCGTAAATATCGAGCAACGCTTCATAGATCGCCTCGTCGGTCGGCCGGGCGTTGAGCGCATCGAGCAGGGTACGTTCGGCTTCCTGGACCCGGCCGAGTTGGAGCTGAAGCTCTGCTTTATCGAGCATCAGCGGGCTGCCCGGCGGGGTGCGACGCAACGCTTCATTCAGCAAAGCCAACGCTTCTTCGGATTTACCGGTTTGTTTCAAAGCTTGGACACGCAGCAGCGTAGCGCGGGGGTGGTTGGTCGCATCCAAAGGCTCGAGCAAGGCCTCCGCCTCTTCGATCTGGCCCCGTTGCAGTTGTAACGCCGCCAACTCAAAACGCGCGAGATCGGCTTGTACATCCAATTCGAGGGCTTGGCTAAACGACGCGAAAGCCTCCTCAGTTTGTGATACAGCAAGGAGTATTTTCCCCCGCAGGGTGAGTGAGGCTGAGGTCGGCGGCTCGGGGAAGAACGGCAAGAGATCGGTGGGCTGATCGGTGTTGGCCAGCAGCTGGTCGGCGTAGGCCTCAGCCAACTCGGGCGAGGCCGACATCGCTTGGGTGGTCACGGCTACGGCTTGTCGCCGCGTCTCATCCGAGGGCGTGTCCCCAAGCAGTAATGCCATGAGGCGGCCGAACACCATGTCGTCGTCGGGGTGCTCGGCGAGGTGTTGCTGCAGCAACGGGGCGGCGGCGTCGGGGGGCAGTACATCAGCCATTGCCAAGGCCAATGACGCAGGCCGGCCCCGATCTTCGTACAGCGAGGTGAGCTGCGTCGATAGCGCTTCGGCGGACACGCCCTGTTGCACCGCATAGGGAATCAACGCCAGCGACTTGGCGCTGCCTTGCGAATCGGCAACCGCCTGGGTGACCAGTTCCTGAGCCGCTTGGGTTTGTCCCAGACGCAAACGCGTGTAGAGCAATCGGCGGAGGAGCGTGTCGGGGCTCAGCACGCCCACCTCCGCGGCGGCGGAATAAGCCTGCCAAGCGGTTTGGGGTTCGTTGAGGCGGTGGTAAAGATCGCCCACGAGCATGAGTGTTTCGCCACGCTGGTTGCCGAGTACCGCGATCTCGCGGGTGTAGGGCGTCAGGGCCGAGAGCCGGGGGCGGTCGTTCAGGTAGGCGTCGAACATCTCCGCGGCGGCGCGGCTGTGCCCAGCTTGGTTCAGCGCATTGGCGAGGTAGTAGCGAATGAGGTGGGCGGCTTCGGGATCTGCGGTGTCGTTGCCAAATTCTGGGCTAGGCTCCGCGAGTTGCAGTGCCGCCTCGAGGTTGATGACCGCCTGGTCCCATCGGCGTTCGTCTAGAGCGAATCGGCCGAGCATGAACAGGCTGTTGAGATCGGTCGGGGCGGCAGCCACCGCTTGGCGGAAATAATTGGAGGCCGAAACCCGGTTGCCCGAACGGGTCCAGGCCTCAGCCAGGGACTTGAGGATCTTCGGTTCGCCTGGTGAGAGACGCAGTGCTTTTTCGAGTTGCTGCACTGCGCGGAAGTTGTCGTTCTCCAGCAGGGCCTGCCGACCCGCCGCGTAAAACTTCTGGGCGGCCAGTGGCGGCTCGGCGTTGCGTGCTTCGGGTGGCTGTCCCAGGTTCTCGAGGTAGGTGGGCGTCGCCAGCGATTCGATCACTTCGGCCCGGGAGAGCTGGGCCAGCCCCATCTGCGTTTCGTTGAACGGACGAAGTGTCGCGGCGGGTACTCCGGGGGGCGGGGGCACCTCGGTCAGGCGGATCGGCTCGGAGGTAACCCGCGCATTGTCTGCCGCGGGTGCGTTGTCCCCTGAAGGATCGGACGCACAGGATGGCAGCAACAAGGCCCCAGAAAGCAACACAGCGATGCGACAACTTCGGTGGAACATCCTCTGATTCTACGCCGAGCCCGCTCGCGGGGAAAAGGCCGACGAAGAAAACCTGTGATGATCAAGCCGAGAGGGCGATCAGGGGATGATTTTGTTCAGCGGATAGCTGAAGATCGCCTGGCCGCCGGCCCGGGAGAGCTTCGGCACCAGCTCGCGTTCGACCGTGCGGTCGACGATGACTTCCACGGCGACCCAGTCCTTGTCGGCGAGCTCGTTGACCGTCGGCGACTGGGCTGAGGGCATCTGGGCGAGGACGGCATCAAGCTTAGCGCGGGGGACGTTGAGCTTGAGGCCGACTTGGCTCTTGGCGGAGATCGCGCCTTGCAGAAGCAAAGCGATGTCTTCGATCTTCTCACGCTTGGCGGGGTCGGCCCAGGCGTCGTGGTTGGCGATCATCCGCGTGGTCGAGGTGAGCAGCGTATCGAGCACGCGCAGCTTGTTGGCACGCAGCGACGAACCGGTCTCGGTGCAGTCGACGATGCCGTCGATCAGGCGGGCCTTGACCTCGGTGGCCCCCCAGGAGAACTCGATCTTCTTGATCGGGATGTTCTTGCCTTCGAAGTAACGCTTGACGGTTTGCTTCAGCTCGGTGGCGATGATGCCGCCGGCGAGGTCTTCGGGCTTTTCGATGTCCGACTCTTCCGGCACGGCCAGCACCCAGCGGATGGGGTTGGACGTGGCGCGGGAGTATTCGAGTTCGCAGACCTCGTGGACATTGCTGTTGTTTTCGACGACCCAATCGTGGCCGCAGATGCCGAAGTCGATGACGCCGTCTTCGACGTAGCGCGACATCTCCTGGGAGCGGAACATGACCGCAGCCATGCCGGGGTCGTCGATCTCGGGGTAGTAGGATCGGCTGGAAATGTTGATGCGGTAGCCGGCTCGGTAGAACAGGTCGACGGTCGGGTCTTGCAGCGATCCTTTGGGGATGCCGAGACGGAGCTTGGAGGGGTCGGTGGTCATGGGGGTTAGGTGTTGGGGGCTTAGGAGTTGGGGGGCTTGGGAAGAAAATATGGCGTGATGGAGTCTTGGCGAGGGTTAAATTCCTCATCCAAGTCCCCAATACCCAAGTCCCCAAGTTCCAAAATTACTTCTTCTTCGTGACCTTCTTCTTGGTGGTCTTCTTCTTGGCGACCTTCTTCTTCGGGGCCGCTTTGGTGGTCTTGGTTGTTTTCTTCTTCGTGGTTTTGGTCGTCTTGCTGGCCTTGGTCGTCTTAGCGGGAGCCTTAGCGGCGGGGGCCTTGCGTTTGTCGGCCCAGGCCTGGAGGGCGAGGTGGGCTTCCAGTGCATCGCCCGCCTTGATCTGACGGACGAGGTACGACTCGGCGTCGGCGACCGAGGTGCCTTCGTCGAGGCAGCCTTCGTTGACCAGCAGGGCGAGGAGCTTGTCGTCGATCGGCATGGCGTGGCCGCCGAAGGAGAGCAGCGTCACCTGGGCGGCGATGTACGGGGCGATGCCGGGCAGTGAGTCGAGGTAAGCCCGCTGTTCTTTCTTGCCCTTGCCGGCGATCGAGTGCATCTGGATGTCATGCTCGCGGGCATACACCTCGTGCAGCGACTCACGCAGACGGATCACACGGTTGACCGCGTTGGGGTAGTCCTCGCCGATGATTTCGACCAGCTCGTGCGGGTGGCTGACGCGCAGGTCGTTGACGTCGATCATCTCCTCCATCAGCGCGACGAAGGCGTCTTCCGCCTTGCTGCGGGTCGAGTCCCACTGCATGAAGCTGACGATCAGCTGGGCCACCGGGTCGCGTGGCGGCGGGTCTTCGCCCTTGTATGCGGTGATGCATTTCTTGAGCAGGGCGGCGAATTTCTTGGCGGTGGCGGGGTCCTGTTTGGCCAACGTGTTTCTCTTCTTCCGGGGTGATGATTAGTCAGAAGGGTTGGATTCTTGGGAGGGCTCGGCGTCGGCCGAGGCTTCGTGCTGGGCTTCGGAGGCTTGGGTGCGTTGCATGCCTTCGTCGATGGCTTTGAAGATCTCGGCTTGCTTCTTGAGGTCGTGATCGATCTCGAATCGCAGGTGCGGCACCGAACGCAGGGCGACGTTTTTCTTGACCTGCTGCTGGATGTGCATGGTCGCGTCTTTGAGGCCGTGGATCGCGCGGGACTCGTACTTCTCGGGGGTGATCGAGACGAACGTCTTGGCGTTCCGCAGGTCGGGGCTGACATCGACGCGGGTCACGCTGACGAGCACCCCTTGCAGCCGGGGGTCGGCCAAGCCACGCTGCAGCACCGCGGCGACGGCGCGTTGCAGCAGGGACTCGACTTGTTTCTGGCGTTGCGTCGACATGGGGGGGGTCACCGTTAGCCCCGGGCTCTGCCCGGGGGCGGAGGCGAGGGCGGCAGAACCCCCGGGCAGAGCCCAGGGCTAAAAAGCGGATCAATCCAGCGTGCGTTGCACCTCGATGACTTTGTAGAAGATCAGCGTGTCGCCGGGCTTGAGGTCGTCGAAGTTGGCGACGCGGACGCCGCACTCCGTGCCGTTCTGGACGCGTTTGACCTCGTCCTTCACGCGGCGGAGGCTCTCGACGTCGCGGTCGTCGGTGACCACCACGCCGTCGCGGGACACGCGGACCTTGACGTCGTCCTTCAGGGCGGT
>JBCCWB010000064.1:0-18084 GCA_039194345.1 Planctomycetota bacterium | reverse complement strand
TTCACCCCCCATTCCCCACACGCCAAAACCCCGCTCCTAGGGCACCCAAAGCCCAATTTTGAGTTTTATGTGAGCGCTGTTGGCGATGTGAAAGTCTTTGGTATGGTGATGCCCTTATCGCCCGCGAGCCCTCAAAATGCCTGATCTCAAAGTTCTATTGGTCGAAGACGAGCGTGACCTGCTCGAACTCCTGAAGTACAACCTGGACCGCGAAGGCTACGAAGTCCTCACCGCCGAGACCGGCGAAGACGGGCTCAAGCTTGTGCGGAGCCAACCCCCCGACCTGATTCTGCTGGACCTGATGCTGCCCTCCATGGACGGCCTGGAGGTCTGCCGCAGCCTCAAGTCCAAGGCCGAGACCGCCGACATCCCCGTGATCATGCTCACCGCCAAGGGCGAAGAGAGCGACATCGTCCAGGGCCTCGAGCTCGGAGCCGACGACTACATCACCAAGCCCTTCAGCCCCCGCATCCTCATGGCCCGCATCAAGGCTGTGCTGCGTCGCGCTGATGTCGATAGCGAAGACCGTCGGGTGCTCGAGTCCGCCGGCGTCCGCGTCGACCTCGAACGCCACGAGGTCACCGCCGAGGGCGAACAGGTCGACCTCACCGCGACCGAGTTCAAGCTGCTCACGCTGCTGGTCTCCCGCCCCGCCCGGGTCTTCACC
Organism: Planctomycetota bacterium; assembly: GCA_039194345.1. Taxonomy (GTDB): domain Bacteria; phylum Planctomycetota; class Phycisphaerae; order Phycisphaerales; family Phycisphaeraceae; genus Algisphaera. The sequence goes on along the minus strand of JBCCWB010000064.1, from coordinate 17,417 downwards.
CGCCAGCAGATCATCGATTCGCTGCACGAAGGCTTCGCCGCCGTGACCGACCGCAGCGTTGATGTCCAGGTCGTCGCCCTGCGGCGCAAGCTCGGCCCCGCCGCCGGCAAGCGGATCGAGACGGTCCGCGGCGTCGGCTATCGGTTCAAGGATTGATTCCAAACACAAACTTGATTCCGCATTTGGGTCGCCCCGGGTTACGATATTTCGTAGCCCTCCCCTGTGGCGGTACGCCCTACCGGGGTGCGAGACTCGCCCTTTTTCTTCTCATGCAAAACGTCCTGATCATCCTGCTTGCCCTCGCTTTGGTCGCTGCGGTCCTCACCGCAGCGACGCTCCGGCGTCGGCTGCGCCGGTACAAAGAGGGGCTGACCGGGCAGCGTGAACACAACCGCCAACTCGCCGAGCGGCTCACCACCGTCGAACGCCGCCGGAGTGAACTCGAGGCGGTGCTGTCATCAATGGTCGAAGGCGTCGCCGCGATCGACACCGAAGAACGCTTGATCAGCCTGAACCGCGCCGCGGCCCTGATGCTCTCGCTCGACCCCAAGCAGGCGGTGGGACGCTCGATCCAGGAAGTCGTGCGCAATGCGTCGCTGCAGTCGCTGGTCACCGAAGCCCTGGGCAGCCAAGCCAATACCCCCGCGACGCGGGAACTGAACCTTAGGCTTAGCCCGGGCTCCAGCACGGACGACCTGTCGATCCAGGCCCAGGCCGCTCCGGTGCGTGACGCCGAGGGCCGCCGGGTCGGAGCCGTGGTGGTGCTGCACGATGTCACCCGCCTGCGTCGCCTCGAGTCGGTCCGCCGAGACTTCGTCGCCAACGTCTCCCACGAGATCAAGACGCCGATCAGCGCGATCAAGGCCGCCATCGAAACCCTCATCGACGACGAGCAGATGCCCGCCCCCGCCCGGAAGAATTTCACCGGCATCATCGCCCGCCAAACCGAACGCCTCGACGCCATCATCGAAGACCTGCTCAGCCTGACCCGGCTGGAACAGGAAGGCGGCACGGTCTCCGACGAGATCGAAGCGCACCCCGTCGAGCCGGTCATCCGCGCCGCCTGCGAAACCTGCCACGCCAAGGCCGACGCCAAGTCGATCACCCTGAAAATCCAGGCCGAACCCCTGCGTGCCCAGGTCGTGCCCACGCTACTCGAGCAAGCATTGGTGAATCTGATCGACAACGCGATCAAGTACAGCACAGACAACACCACCGTCGTCATCTCCGCCGAGCGTCGCAACGACGACGCGGTCTTGACCGTCACCGATGAGGGCCGTGGCATCGAACCCGAACACCTGCCCCGCGTCTTCGAACGCTTCTACCGCACCGACCGCGCCCGGAGCCGCCAGCTCGGAGGGACCGGCCTCGGACTTTCAATCGTTAAGCACATCGCCGAGACCATGAACGGCAAAGCCAGCGTCCGTAGCCAGCTCGGCAAGGGCAGCACGTTCACCCTGGTTTTCCGCACCGGCAAGCAAGACGGTGCTTTAGAACCCGCCGCGGATTCGGAGGTTGCCGGAATCGTCCGTGCTCCTAAACCACCCACCAGCGAATCCGCATAATTCCCAAACTTAAGTTGTCGCACACCTCACCGGGGGCTGCTACACTCGAACTTTCCGGCACGTCGATACCATCGTTCTGAAAGCCCACTATGCCGATCTTCCTGCAACGCCAAATCAACACGCTTAAAAAGATGTTGCTGAGCCTCGGCGCACTCTGTGAAGAACAGGTGCGCGGCTCACTCGAGGCCGTGGTGACCCGAGACGTTGCCCTGGCGCAGCGCATCATCGAGGGTGACAAAAAAATCGATCTGCTCGAGATCGACATCGAAGAAGAGTGCCTCCACACGCTGGCGCTGCACCAACCGGTGGCGTTCGACCTGCGCTACGTCGTGGCGGTCTTGAAGATGAACAACGACCTGGAACGCATCGGCGACCACGCCAAGTCGATCGCCGAGCAGGCCAAGTTCCTCGCCGGGGAGGGCGAAGTCACCGAAGCCCCGTTCGACCTCAACGCCATGGGCCGCCGCGTCGAGCAGATGCTGCGCCACGCCCTGGACGCCGTGGTCAACATCGACGTCGAGCTGGCCCACGAGGTCCGCGTGCTCGACGATGAGATCGACATCATGCACGCCTCGATGTACGGCCGGGCCATCGAGCTGATGCGCGAAAACCCGCACCAGACCGAGCAGATGATCCATTACATCAGCGTCAGCCGCCAGCTCGAACGCATCGCCGACCACGCCTGCAACATCGCCAAGGACGTGCTCTACATCACCGAGGGCGAGATCCCGCGCCACGGCAATATCCGCCGCGGCTCGGCGGTGGGCTCGTCCGCCGACGGTGATAACGCCTGAACGCGCAGGCCGCGTTAGCCGATGACGTAACAGGAAGGGAGCCGGCCACTTACCCGTGTCCGGTAATCACCCGTAAGGATTACGCCATGGCCAAGATGCAACCCCTCGACGTCGCCATCGAGAGTATGACGTTCGTCGCTCAGGGACGGGGCTTCGCCGAGCCCGCCCCACCGCCAACCGATGAGGACCTCTGCGAGGCCCAGGAAGTCTTGGGCGTCCCCCTGCCGCCCAGCTACGTCGAGTTCATGGAACGCGCCGGAGAGGTGCTGCTGCCCGAATGGGACCTCTACTGGGTCGGCGGTTGCGACCTGACCACCCGCCGCAACCTCGTGATCGCCAACGAACTCGAACGCGACCACGAAAGCTCCCCCCTGCCCGGCTTCCTCATCGCCTTCTGCGACGACGGCAACGGCGATCAATACTGTTTCGACACCCGCACCCGTACCGTCGCCGGCAGCGACCAAACCATCGAACTCGAAGGCGAAGTCGGCATCGGCGACCGGGCCGACCCCGCCTCCGACCCGTTCAACATGCAGGCCCTCGAATACCCGATCGTCCTCTGGGACCGCGACCAAGGCCTCAACCAAATCCGCGACGGGCTCTACGTCGTCGCCACCGATTTCGTCGATTGGCTCAAAGCCCAGGTCCACGAGTCGACGTAACCACATCGAGGATTAGATCATCTCACCGCCAGGTGTAGCGGGTGCCACACCTTGGCGGTTCGGGGCCAAGGTGTGCCGATGAACTCAGGTCTCTGAAGTCACTACCGCACACCTTGAGGCCAAAGCCTCAAGGTGTGGCACCCGACCCATAGGTAGAGATGGAATACGCTAAGCGACGTGAGGCGTCGCAGCTACAATATTTTCATGGCCGCGATCGTTCACACCACCATCGATTCCCCCGTGGGCCCGCTCCGCCTCTGCGCAACCGACACCCACCTCACCCGCATCGACTTCGTCCACGGCCGCAAGATCACCCCCCTGCCCGCCGACGCGATCGCGGTTACCCCTGCCCAGGACCACCCGGTCTTTGCGGAAGCCACCCGCCAACTCGCCGAGTACTTCGCCCACCAGCGACAAACCTTCGACCTGCCCCTGGCCCCCGAGGGCACCGACTTCCAACTCCGCGTCTGGGAACAACTCCGCCGCATCCCCTACGGCACCACGATCTCCTACGGCCAACTCGCCCAACGCCTGGGCCAACCCAACGCCAGCCGCGCCGTGGGTCTCGCCAACGGCAGCAACCCCCTCTCGATCGTCGTCCCCTGCCACCGCGTCATCGGCGCCGACGGCTCGCTCACCGGCTTCGGCGGCGGCATCGACACCAAACGCCAACTCCTCACCCTCGAAGCCCCCTCCCTATTCCGCCAAGCCGAGCTGGGACAACTTGCCTGACCCGCCGCTCCCCGAGTGGCGAGATGCTCAAGCCACTTGTCTCGCTTGTGGCTATTCGCTCCGCGGGCTCGCGGTGTCAGGGGTGTGCCCCGAATGCGGGCGGGATTACGACGGCTCCGTAATGGTCCTCTCGGGCATGACCCGCAACCGACCGGCATCGCTTTCCGGCTTGGTCTCTCGCGGCGTCATCCAATGGCTTGTGTTCTCACCGGCCGGGTACGGGATCGCGTCAGAATCCAGCTCGAGCGTTTGTCATGACCTTCGGCCGTGGTCAGATATCGATGGATTCGAATGCTTGCCCATCAACACAACGTGGCATCTACTCCGATTGGGTGCCGCGGAACAATCAGCGACACATCAAGCCGAACGTAAGTGGAGGTCGGTCGTTTTCGAGGCTGGCATCTATTGCCGCCCAGCAGACCTCAAAGCCATCAGCGACACGCTGTCGCGTTATCTGGCGAGGTAGACCCGAACGCTGAATCTGCAGACCAAACGTCAAGCGGCGGTCGTGCCGTTGATCACATCGGGTTCCACGAACTCATCGATCTGAATGATATGGTCGAAGCGGAAGCCAATCTCGTGGCTCCGTCCCGAGACCAGTCGGCACCAACTCACTTTGCCCGACATCGCCACGCTCTCGCCGTGGCGTGTCTGTAGGGCGACGTGGCAAGCTGTGCCGGGGTAGAGGAAACTCAAGTGCAGGAAGCTCATGCCCCCCGCGGAGATGTTCCGCGAACGCACGAGGTGCGACGTCTTCTGGCCGCCCGGGTGGATGATCCGCAGCGCAACCTTTCGGACATGCGGATAGCGTTTGATATCCAGGTCTCGTCGATCACGCGTCGCGGGGACCGTCGGCCCCTTGCCCGCCTCAAGCGTGGCGATCAACTGCCCCCACTGCTTTTCGGTCAGCTTCAGTGAGGTGTTCATGATGTCGTTGGCGTTCAAACGCATACTTCCCTCGAAGACTACTGCAGAGTTATCGGAGAATTCCCCGGCCGCATTAAGACCCGCCGCTGACAATTCCGCTGCGATCTGTCATGATTCGTGGATGGCTCGCTCCCCCATTGAGATCGAAGACACCCCCAATCCCCACGCGATGAAGTTCATCGCCGACCGCCCGTTCGCGGCCCTGACCGAGGCTGGGGGCGCGCCACGAGCGATGCGGAGTTATCGATCCATCGAAGACGCCGAAGCCGCGGCCGACGCCCTCGCGACCGCGGTGTTCGCCGCGGGGCCGATCGTGTCGGTGATGATTGTGGCGGACTTCGTGACCGTCAATAAAAAGCCGTCGGCCCGCTGGGCACGCCTGCAGCCGAAAGTGGAAGAGGCGATTCAGCAATACCTCGATGGATAAACCGCCCCACGATGCCGATGCCGAGTCGCTGGACCCGGTCGGGTGGACCGCGGTCGCGGCGCTGTGGAGCCGGGCGGTGGAACAGCGTCACGAAAACCCGTTGCTCCACGACCCCGACGCCGCGGCATGGCTCGACGCGCTCGGCCTCGACACCTCCCGCCTAGACCGATCCACTGCCACGCGCGTCGCGGTTTGCGCCCGCGCCCGCTTCATCGATACTTGGGTCCGCGAGTGGGCAACGCGACACCCTCTCGGCGTCGTGGTCGAACTCGGCGTCGGGTTCAGCACCCGGGCCTCTCGCTTGGTCAAGACCAACCTAGAGTTCATCGGCATCGACCAAGAGCCCGTGCTGCGTCGCCGCCAGTCGCTCAACACGGAAACCTCAGAGAGCCTCCTCGCCCTCAACCTCGAAGAACCCAACGCTCTCGAAGCGCTGCAAAATTCGATCGGCTCCCGCCCGATGTGCATCATCGCCGAGGGGCTGTTCATGTTTCTCGACAGCAGCAGCGTCGACCGGCTGCTTACCGACCTCGCCACTCGTTTCGCCGAGTCACCGCTGCTCTTCGACGCCTACGCGCCGCCGGCCCGCATGCTCCAACGCTTCCACGACAGCCTCGGCAAGCTCGGCCAACCGATCCGCTCGACGTTCACGGTTTCACCTCACCTGAACATCCTCGCCTCGCACACCCTGCGTGATGCACCCGATGCGTTTGCCCGTCTGCCTCTCGTGTATCGCCTCCCGGGGGTCCATCGGCTGCACGCCACGTACCGCGCGGTCCTCAAGGCTCCAGGATCGGCTCGATGATCTCAACCAGTTCCGCGGTGGCGGCGCTGATCGCTTCGATGTCTTGCCCCGCTTTGCCCAGCGCCTTGAACGTCTTGCTCAGCGCAGCGCGTTGTTCGTCCGTCAACGGATTCATCGCCCCGGCTTGGGCCTGATCGACTTCCAAAGCCCCACGCTGCGCGTGGGTCCGCCCCGCCACCAACGCGTGGTGGTACCGCGCCCGGCCCAGCAACACGAACGGGAAGTTCGGATTCCGTGTCGGGCCACACCGAAGCAGTTTGCCGCCCAACGGCTGGCTCAACAGCTTGAACTCCGCCAACCGGCCCGCGCCCAGGTAGCCCATCGTTCCCCCGACGACCGCGCCGATCGCGGCGCCCAGGAACAGGCTCGTGCCCCCCGCCGCCACGTCCAGCGCCCCGCCCGCAGCCGCGCCGCCGCCCGCCCCGGCCAAGACCAAGTCTTTTCGTCGCAAGCCGAACAGCAGCCACGCGTCTTCCGAAAACAAGTCGGCGACCAGCGATTCGACATCCTCGCCCGAGTCCGCTTCACGCCGATCCAGGCCGTGGTGGTCGTAGATCGACTCGACGCGCTCGCGCCCCCGCTTCTCGCGTCGGCGGAGCTTGCCCTTGAAGTCTTCCAACAGGTCCGGCTGAAACTTCTTGGGATCATCCTTGGGCCCAACCTTCTTCGACACCGACAACGTAAGCCCATCCGCGAGCAACGTCGCGATCTCCTGCGCCGACTCATGCCGACGACGCTTACGGTCCGCATCGAGTGCCTGCACCGCGGCGTCCAAGGGCTGCCGCCATTCTTCCTTGAGCTGGCCAAATGCACGCAGCAACTCAAGCCGTTTATCGAACTCCGCGGTGACCGCGTTGAACACACGCACGATCTTGAAGTATTGGCCGAGCGCTGCGCGCCACGCCTCGACGTGGTCCGCCTCGCCGATGGGGTTGATCAGCGCCAAGCTTGGCCGGCCGGTCCAACGGAGGATTTCCATCTCGGCTTCGTACTCCGGGCCGTAGGGCACCGAGCCATCGACGACGTACAGAATCCCCGTGGGCTGCTCATCGTCGATTAAAGGTCGAAGCAGTTCGACTTCATCGGGGTACGCATCCGAGCGTTCGTGTTCGTTCACGAAGTCGCGCACCACCGCGCCGTGTTGATCGGCCGTGGTCTGCCGCTGCGTCATCCAGTCGAGCGCCCGCCGGGCGCGCTGGAAGCCCGGCGTATCAATCAGCGTGTACAGCGTCTTCCCGTCCACCGACATCGGGAACTCGCGCGACCGCGTCGTCGTGCCCGGCTCGGGCGCGACCCGCACCGCATCGTCCGCCGCGAGCGTCGCGACGATGCTCGACTTGCCTTTGTTGGGGTGGCCCACCACCGCGAATCGTGGCTCGTTCACGGCGTCCCCCCTTCCGCCTGCCCGGATTCATCCACCACCATCCGCAGCCACGGATCGCCCACGCTGGCAAGCTTCTTCTTCCACACCGCGAGGTCACCTTCGCCAATAGGTTGCACCTCGATGGCCCGGCCGTCGCCGAGCTCGTGACGCAGATCACCCAGAAAATCCAAGAACTCCAGCACCGGCGGCTCCCACGCCTTCACCCGGATCAACACCGATTGCTCGTGGGCTTGCGTGGCCGCGGTTGCGATCGTCTGCCGGTCTTCGTCGAGCGTTCGCCCGCCACCCGCATCCAACGCTTCCCCGTCGTACGCCGCTTCCGCCCATCGGATCACACAGCCCGCTTGCGAGGATGGTGACGCATCCATGCCGTTCGCATGACTGTTCGATGATGCTCCTTCGTGTTCGCTGGCACGGGTCTCCACCACCGCCGCGGTCATGCGATCGAGCACGCGGTCTGCGCCCGGCGTGTGCACCATCGCTTTCACCACCGCGTCCCGCAGCCGCCACTGCGTCAGCACCAACGTCACTATGCGCGGCAGCACGCCGTAGATCACCATCGCCATCACGAGGAACGGCCACCACTTGGCCGAGGCACTGGCCTCTTCCTTACTGAATTCAAAGTCTTGAGCTCGGTAGATCTGCGTTAACTCAACCAAGGCCAAGTCGGGGCGGCCTCCCTGAAAGACATCTCGCCAAGGCAGACAGATCGCCTCGGTATATCGATGTGCGTCCTCAGCATCTAAATCCAACGTCGTGCTCCACCCAAAGCCCAGATCGCTGAAGACGATGAGTTGCAACGCCCCGCCTACCGCCGCGAGGTTGAACGCCAACGCCATCGATTGCGACCACGCCAAGAGCTGCCACTTCTGCACCGCGTGGTACACCCGCTGGTGCGCTTGGCCCCGGCCGAGGATCTGCTGCACCGTGTCCCGCGTCTCGCTAGGCAGCCACCGCGTCACCAGCGTTGCCAGCTTTGCCGGGCTCAGATCACGCAGCCACGCCGACCCCGGAACCCGGCCCGGCAGCGCTGCGACCCCGAACAACACCAGCGTCACCGCCTGCAACACCACAAACACCGCAATGATCCGCACCACGTTCACCGGCGTCGAGCCGTCGTAGTAAAACAACCCCATCGCCGCCACGTAACCCAGCAATAAGCCGATCGCCACCGCGACCAACCCGACCAGCCGCAGCCCGTCGCCGCCGCGATGCGGAGCCTCCGGGATCGCGTACAGCCAAGCCGTCAGCCGCCCTGCCCGCGTGGGCGTGTCCAAGGGCTCTTGACTTGTTGCAAATCCAAGTTCTTTACCAATGCCGCGGTCACGCGTCCGCAGCCGCTCCAAAGGCTCCGCCTCGTCACGATGCAGTTGCGTCGCCAAGTCCAAGAGCGTGCCGGGTTGAGGGGAAGGCAGACGGGGCATGAGTCAATGCATGATCGGCCACCGCTCGCCGCAACGCAACGTCCGACAGGGGATTACGTCTTGTTCTGTATCGCGATCTTGCCGGGTAAGATAGTGGTGCGCGTCGTTTCACCGCTCTCCCTGATTCGAAGGGATTCGTTTTGCCGATCGATCTGGACTGCCCATCTTGCGGAAGGACGCTGCGTGTCGACGACAAGTACGCCGGCCGCCGTGCAACATGCCCCGCGTGCAAGAGCCCGATCCTGATCCCCGAGGACAGCCCGGTCCTGGAAATCCTGCCCGAAGACCGTCGTACCTATGACAACGTCATCATCCCTTCGCCCAAGCCCGCAACACCCCCGCCCGACCCGCAGGACCCCGCCGACGAAGCCAAAGAATGGCGCGACCCCCGGCTGGTGCGTCTCGACCGTCTACGCGAAGAGGAAGAGGCCGCCAAGCGTCCGCCGTGGTGGAACCGTCCGTTCCTCGACCTGTTCGGCATCAAGCTTACACCGGTGGTATTGCTGCTGATCCCGCTGATGTTGGCGGGAGTCGGCTTCTGGTATTCACGCAGCGCGGGACAAGGCGCCAAGGTGAACTTCGCTTCGCCGGTGTTCGTCGTCGAGGTACTTCACTCCGGAGACACGCTCAAACCCATAGGCAGCTCGACGGTCAAATCTGTGCTCAGCGGAGGGCTCCTGAGCGGCGGGGGTGGCGGCGGCCCGGTCACGCCGTACGTCGCACCCACCGGCAACACCCGCTCCAACGTCTTCTCGGTCGGCGGTCAGGACCAGCTCGTCGTCACCCAGGCCGACCCCGACGGCGACTACGTCCTGCTCGAAATCGCGTTGCAGCAAAAGATCATCAACAACCTCGGCCAGACCTCGGGCTACGACACCATCCTTAAAGAAGGCGAGTTCGAGCTACGCCGCGTCGGCGACGCACCGGGATCGGGGACGACCGGCAGGTTGGTGAGTGCCACGTTCGACCAGCCGATCGACCTGGACCTGGCCGGGGCGAACACCAGCAACTACCGCGCCTTATTTCCCGCCTCGTCCAAGCCCGACCGGGTCACCGAAGACAAGATCCCCGGCGTGGTCAACGGCGAGGCCGAGTACGCCCTGGGCCGAACCCAAGGCAAACTCAACTACACCGCCTCGCGTCCCGTGCAGGGCTACCCCGCGATGAAGGGGCTCACCGCGACGGGCACTCTCGTGACCACCCACGCCGACCGGGACGGTCCGACCGTCACCGCCGACTACCAAGGCGCCATACTCAACGTGAGTTGGGACACCGGAGCGAGGGCGCACTGGACGGTGCCCAAGATGGTGGAGAAAGCCCGCAATTCGCCGTGGGACCGTTACACCTTTTCGCTGTTGTTCCCCCGGCCCGACACCGCGGGCAAGTACACACTCTCCTTCGCGGGGCGTGACGTGGCCACAGTGAAACTCAACCGGGCCAAGCAGCCCAGCGCCCCCGCCCCTTCACCCATCGCCTCGCAGCGCCCCGGCGGCCCCCAGGCGGCGTCGAAACAGTCCAGCTCGCCCCTGGCGTATTTCGATGTGTTGCGTGACGCCAAAAGCCAAGCTCAAGTTTTGGTCTCGGCCAATAACATGCGGCAAATCGGAATCGCGTTGCAGACCTATGTCGATCAGAACAACGGCCGCTTCCCCGACAACCTGCTTGAACTCCGCAGCGTGTTCCCCCAGCTCGATCAGGTCATGGAGAACCCCCGCACCGGCGATCGCCCCGGGTTTATCTACGAGAAACCGCCCCCCGGCAGCGCCCCCGGACGCACGCCCGTGCTCTACGAATCGCTCAACGGCCAGAAAGACCCCGACGGCGCGGTGCTGTACGGTGACGGCAGTATCCGCTGACCTCACTCCACACCGCTTTACGGTCGGGTGCCGTGGTCAAGCGTAGCGTCGGCCACGCGGCTTGTGTTTAAATTCGCGCGTCGTGGCCGGCTCTCGCTCCGCTCGTTTGACCACGGCACCCGAGCATTCACGTTAGGCCTTCGGCCCCGCCTCGCGGACCGCATCGGTGACCCCATCTTCGTAGGTCTTGAAGTTCTCGATGAACAAGCCCGCGAGTTTCGCGGCCGTGCTGTCGTAGGCTTTGCCATCGGCCCAGGTGTTGCGGGGAACAAGCAACTCGTCGGGCACACCGGGGACCTGCGTGAGCATCTCGATGCCGAACACAGGGTCGGCCTGGGTCGGGGCGTCGGCGAGCTGGCCCGCATGAATCGCATCCACGATCGCGCGGGTGTAACCGAGCTTGATGCGCGAGCCCTCGCCGTAGCCGCCGCCCGACCAGCCGGTGTTGACCAGCCAGACGTTGGTGTTGTGCTGCTTCATCTTCTCGGCCAGCAACTCGGCATACTTCGCGGGGTGCCACACCAGAAACGGCCCGCCGAAGCAAGGGCTGAACGTCGCTTCGGGTTCGGTCACGCCCATCTCGGTGCCCGCGACCTTGGCGGTGTAGCCGGAAATGAAGTGATACATGGCCTGTTCGGGCGAAAGCTTGCTCACCGGCGGCAGGACGCCGAACGCGTCACACGTCAGAAAGATGATGTCGGTCGGGTGGCCGGCAATTCCGGGGATGCGGGCGTTGTCGATCGCCTCGACCGGATACGCCCCGCGGGTGTTCTGCGTGATGCTGTGGTCGGCGAAGTCGACGTGGTGGTCATCCGGATCGAAACGCACGTTTTCCAAGAGGGCCCCGAAGCGCAGCGCGTGGAAAATCGCCGGTTCTTTTTCTTCCGAGAGGTCCAGGGCTTTGGCGTAGCAGCCGCCTTCGATGTTGAAGATGCCGGTGTCGGTCCAGACGTGTTCGTCGTCGCCGACAAGTTGGCGGTTGGGGTCGGCCGAGAGCGTGGTCTTGCCAGTGCCGGATAGGCCGAAGAGCACCGAGCTGTTTTCGCCGTTGGCGTCGCACGTCGCCGAGCAGTGCATGGAGAGGTGGCCCTTCTTCGGCATGAGGTAGTTCATGACGGTGAAGATGCCCTTCTTCATCTCCCCGGCATAGCCACTGCCGAGGATGACGAACTCCTGGTCGCCGATGTTCAGATCGATACTGGTCCGACTGGTCATGCCCGCGGTGAGCGGGTTGGCGGGGAACTGCCCGGCGTTGATGATGGTCCAGTCGGGCTCGCCGAAGTTGGCCGACTCTTCGGGCGTCGGGCGGATCAGCATGGTCCACATGAACAACGCGTGGTACGGCCGTTCACAGATCACGCGGACCTTCTGGCGGTGCTCGGGGTCCCAACCCGCGAAGGCGTCGACGACGTACAGCCGAGGCCGCGTGTTGAGGTAGTCGATCGCCCGGCTGCGGATGATGGCGAAGGTGAGTTCTTCGATGGGGACGTTGATCGGGCCCCACCAGACATCGTTTTCTGATTCGGGCTGTTTGACGATGCGTTTGTCTTTGGGTGATCGGCCGGTCTTCTCGCCGGAGTAGGCGATCAGCGCACCCGAGTCGGCGATCGAGGTGCCCTCTTCGTACCGCAGCGCTTCTTCGTAGAGCGCCGCAGGGGAGAGGTTGCGGCGGACGGTCTGGACTTCGAGTCCCAACGATTCGAGGCTGAACGATTCACTCACGCAAGTCACCTTTCACCAGGCCAGAGGACCCACGACGATCCGTGTCGATTCAGAATCCAACAGGCGTACATGCATCGTAACGCGCCGCATACTTCCAAACCCGTAGTTGTGTGGAATTCTTCCCGCGAGTCGAATATCACCGCGACAAAGACGCATACGCGTCGGCTAGCAGCAACGCCGGAAGCACCGCTCCCGGCCCGCCTTCGATCTGCAGGTGGGTTTGCACATCGTGCAGCTGCTGCTCGCCGAACATGATCGTGTCGGGGTTGGAGAGGAACGCCGCCAGGCCCCACGGCTGATAGGTCGTGTAGTCGGGTTGGGTGTGGTATTGGTGGTAGTTGGTGATTTCGATCAGGCGTTGCCGCCAGTCTTCTCGTTGGTGACGTTCGGCTAGCAAGTGCAGGGCGTGAACACCGACCATTTCGCGATAGGTCCAAAAGTCAATGCCATCGTCTAAGGCTTGAGCGTGCAGGGAAGCGTCACAGGCATCGGCGATCACCTCGATTTGCTGTGTAGTGTCACTCGACGGCGACACGAGTTTCTGCCAAAGCTTCAGCGACACGTCATCGGAATCTGTTGCGGGGCGTGGCTCCACCGGGGCCCCGGCTACCGCTGAGAGGTGAAACGCCAAGCTTCGGTAGATCGGCCGAGAATGGCCACGCCCATCGGTAAAGTCGACGTCGGGACCTATTGGCGGCGCAGTGAGTTGAACATCCGAATCACCAATCAACAGACGAGCGGCCGGCAGCATGTTGATCAGGCTGAAAACTTCTTGCCCCTCCCGCGGCTTATGCGGCGACGCGTCCACCGCGATGTCGATCGCGTGGCGGGCCAGGCTCTGGACCATCGCGGCGTACCGGCTAAGATCGTGTCCGCTGTTTTGCATACGTGATTTATAGATCGGACACCCCGCCATGCCCAACTGGACCGACCTCGGCCCCGCACAAGAGTTCCCGCCTGACGCCCAGGTATGCACCCACGCCCCGACCGACGACGGCAAAAAACAGGAGGTCGTCGTCTTCAACATCAACGGCGAGCTGCACTGCATGGCCAACGTCTGCCCGCACGCCGGCCTGCCCCTGGGCGACGGCGAGCGACGTGGACACACCATCACCTGCCCCTACCACGGCTACACCTACAACATCAAAAACGGCTGCGACCTTGACGACCCCGAGTTCGGCCTGCCCGCCACCGTCTACCCCATCCGCGTCGAAGGCGACACCGTGCAGATCGACATGGGCGGATGATTTTGCCTAGCTTTGAACCACGGCCTAATCGTTCGGGTGGCCTGGGCAGAGTCTCCGATGCCCCGGAACGACAAATGAGAGGCAAGGGGTGAAGCACAATCTTCCGGGGCATCGCTGCGCTCTGCCCCGGCCACCCAACGATGCGCGTAAGCGGTCGAGTGATAATTTTTGGTGATCGTCGTGATTTTGTGTTGCGCGTCCGGCATTCGGCTGCATACGATGCGGATATGAAAATCATCTCTCCCCTCCGCGTCGTTCTGGCCTGTTCGATCACCGCCCTAGCGGCAAGCTTGCTGTTCTCGCCCCAGCCCGCTGATGCGCACTGCCAAGTGCCCTGCGGCATCTTCGACGACCAGGTGAAGTTCGCCGAGCTGAACCAGCACATCGACACGATCGAGAAGGCCATGGTGCAGATCGGCAAGGTCGCGGGTAGCCACGACGCCGAGGACCAGCAGAAACTCGTCCGCTGGGTCAACACCAAGGAAGGCCACGCCCAGAAGATCATGGACGAGGCCCAAGAGTATTTCCTCGCCCAACGCGTCAAGCTGCCCAAGGACGAATCCGAGCACGAAGCCTACCTCGCCAAGCTGGTCTCGCTGCACGAAGTCATCGTCTACGCCATGAAGACCAAGCAGACCACCAATACCGCAGCCGTCGCACCGCTGCGAGCGTCGCTCGAGAAGTTCGAAGGGCAGTACTTCGGCAAGCACGAACACACCCACACCCACGACGGCGAAGAGCACACTCATTCGCACTCCCACGGCGAAGCCGGCCATGACCACAAGCACTAAGCCATTTCGCACCTAACACTCTTTCAAAAGCAGCCCCGAGCAAACCGCCCGGGGTTGTTTTTTGCTCGTAAACTAACTCCATGACCACCCCCAACCCCCTGCTCGACCACCTCGACTCCAACCACAATCACGCCGTGCAGCGTCTCTCGCAGCTGCTGAAGATCCCCAGCGTCAGCACCGACCCGGCGTATGAATCCCACGTGCACGATGCGGCCCGCTGGATCGCCGCGTTCTGCGAAGAGATGGGGATGAACGTCGACGTCATGCAGCCCAAGGGCGCCGACGGCAAGCAGGGCCACCCCGTGGTGATTGCCAAGACCATGCCGAAGATGGTTACCGATGACGCGAAGAACCGCGTGCTGTTCTACGGCCACTACGACGTGCAACCCCCCGACCCCGTGGACCTCTGGACCAGCCCGCCGTTCGAACCCACGGTGCGAGACGGGAAACTCTTTGCCCGCGGCGCGTCGGACGACAAGGGCCAGGTCATGTGCTTCCTCGAAGCGCTGCGTGCGTATCACGACACCGACACCAAGCTGCCCTGCCACGTCACCCTGCTGATCGAAGGCGAAGAAGAATGCGGCAGCGTCAGCCTGCCCGCGTTCCTCGAGCAGCACGCCGCGATGCTCGAGGCCGACGACCAGACCGTCTGCGTCGTCAGCGACACCAGCATGTGGGACTCGCCCGACTCCCCCACCGGCTACACCCCCGCCATCACCTATGCCCTCCGCGGCCTGGTCTACTTCGACATCAAGCTCCACGGCCCGTCCCGCGACCTCCACTCGGGCGTCTACGGCGGCACCCTCGCCAACCCCGCCACCCAGCTCGTCCGCGTGCTGGGCAAGCTCATCAACGACGACAACCAGGTCACCATCCCCGGCTTCTACGACGACGTGCTCCCGCTCACCAACGAAGAGCGCGACGCCTGGCAACAGCTCGGCTTCAACGAACACGAGTTCACCGGCGACGTCGGCAGCCAACCCTTTGGCGAGAAAGACTTCTCCACCCTCGAACGCCGATGGGTCCGCCCGTCCTGCGACATCAACGGCCTCTACGGCGGCTACATGGGCGAAGGCGCCAAAACCGTCATCCCCACCTTCGCCGGGGCCAAGGTCAGCTTCCGTATCCCCGCCAACATGAACCCCGGGAAGGTGGCCCAACAATTCACCGACTGGCTCCACCAGCACGACACCGGCGGCTGCCGCTGGGAACTGCACAACCACGGCGAGGCCGACCCCGTCGCCACGCCCACCGACTCGCCCTGGGTCGTCGCCGCGTCCAACGCCATCGAAGAAACCGCCGGCCAACCCCCCGCCCTGGTCCGCGAAGGCGCGACCATCCCCGTCATCGCCGACTTCAAAAACCAGCTGGGCATCGACACTCTGCTCATCGGCTTCGGGCTCAACAGCGACAACATCCACAGCCCCGACGAACACTTCGGCCTCGACCGCTTCCTCCTCGGCTGCCGGACCCACGCCGCGCTGTTGCAACATTTGGCCAAGGCCTAAATAGCTGGCCGCATCACAACGCAAAACAATCCCATCCCCGTGGCCCGTTTAGCGGGTGACGCGAAGCGTCCCCCGGCATTCACGCACAAACGCGCGGGCGGCTTCGCCGCACCCGCAAAACGTGCGCTTGCGACAGGCTGAAGTGAACTGACGTGTGAGAAATAAAAAGGGCCGAGTGCGTTTCCCGTTCGCACCCGGCCCGGTCCTCCCTCGCCCTAACCGGCACAGCCGACATGCCTTAACCCCCAGGACCCCCTGGGGGTGTTTTTATCGGTTGCACGGCTGGACCCGAATTATACGGTTGGCCTCGAACCTCACCGACCCCGGATTTTCCCGCGCTCGCGAGAGCCGGCATGAGCCCTCACCCCTCAGGGAACCCACCGATGAAAACCCCCACCCCGATCCTGCTCGGCGTCGCTGCCGCCACCACCCTCGCCGCCGGCTGCGCCTCGACCGTCGCCACCGTCGAAGGCCCCGACCACCGCCAGAAGCTCGGCACCCCGCAGCCCATCGCCGTCAGCCTCGACGCCAAGCGGGCCGACGCCAGTACGTTCTCCGCCACCGTCAACGGCACCGATATCACCGACGCCTTCGTCTTCACCGACCACTCGGCCGAGCTGCAGGGCTACGTCTTCGAGCCCGCCTCCCGCCGATCGCCCCACCAGGTCACCATCACCACCGAGCCGGCGCTCAACGCCAAGGGCCGGCCGATGGGCAAACCTCTTGAGCAGACGCTCACGTTCTTCCCCCCTCAGATCAGCCTGCAGGGCAACGTTGGCATGGGCGCCAACAGCCGGATCGACGTGCCCGAGAACGGCCGGACCAGCGTGATGATCAAGCTGCCCCAGGCCCCGGCACACGAGACCACACTGACCATCATCCCCGTCGCCACCGACACGCAGGTCGTCGGCGAGCTCTCGGCCCAGGACATGATCGACTGCGTCGCGCTCAACGACCACGACCCCGGCGAACCGGTCACCGTCACCGTCAAGCCCGGCCAACGCGTCGCCGTGTTCACCGTCCGCGGCCACACCGCCGGCGTCAACGAACTCCGCGTCGAAGCCCCCGGCTACGTCGCCTCGGCGATCGACGTCTTCGTCGACGGCCCCTCGATCACCGCCTCGGTCGATACGTACTAAATCAAAGTCAAGAAACTGAAACACAACGCCCACGGATGATCTTGGATCATCCGTGGGCTTCTTCTTTGTAAACGCACCGCCTAGATCACTCCGCCGACAAAAACCGCACACACACCGGCCGTGGCACCGACACCGGCTCGCCCACCGGCGACAGCAACCCCGTCTCGCCGTCCACCGCGAACACCTGCACATCGTCGGTGTTCTGGTTAGCCGCCAGCAGCCACCGCCCCGTCGGGTCGATATTAAAGTTGCGCGGCTCATCGCCCCCGGAAGGCTGGAAGCCGACCACGGAGAGCGAGCCATCGGCCGAGTCGATCGAGTAGATCACCAGGCTGTCGTGACCACGATTCGAGCCGTAAAGGAACCTGCCGTTGGGGTGGACGACGACCTCGGCCGTGGAGCGGCGGCCGCCTTCGGGGTAGTCGTCGGGCAGC
>JBCCWB010000063.1:0-18245 GCA_039194345.1 Planctomycetota bacterium | reverse complement strand
GACAACTTCTTCCTCGACGGCCATGTCGAGCAGGTCGCCGGAGGCGGAGATGCCTTCGTTGAACATGATGTCGAACTCGGCCTGGCGAAACGGCGGAGCGATCTTGTTCTTCACCACGCGGGCGCGGGTGCGGTTGCCCACGGCCTTGTCGCCGTCTTTGATCGAGGCGGTACGGCGGATGTCGATGCGGACTGAGGAGTAGAACTTCAGGGCCCGGCCGCCGGGGGTGGTTTCGGGGTTGCCGAACATCACGCCGATCTTCTCGCGGATCTGGTTGATGAAGATGACGGTGGTCTTGGAGCGGGCGATGGCGCCGGTGAGCTTACGCATGGCCTGCGACATGAGGCGGGCCTGCAGGCCGACGTGGCTGTCACCCATCTCGCCTTCGATCTCGGCCCGAGGAATCAACGCCGCGACCGAGTCGACCACGATCAAGTCGACCGCGTTGGACTGGACCAGCAGCTCGCAGATTTCCAGGCCCTGTTCGCCGGTGTCGGGCTGGGAGACGAGCAGCTCTTCGAGGTTCACGCCCAGGCGGCGGGCCCAGGAGGGGTCCAGGGCGTGCTCGGCGTCGATGAAGGCGGCGACGCCGCCGGTCTTCTGGACCTCGGCGATGGTGTGGAGGGTCAGGGTGGTTTTACCCGACGATTCGGGGCCGTAGACCTCGACGATGCGTCCGCGGGGGATGCCCCGGCCGCCCAGGGCGAGGTCGAGGGAGATCGAACCGGTGGAGATGCCCTCGGGCAGATTGGACGGGTCGTCGTCGAGCCGCATGATCGAGCCCTTGCCGAAGGAACGCTCGATCTGCGTAACGGCCTGGGAGAGGGCTTTTTCGCGGTTGGCGTCGGTGACGGGGGCGGAATCGGCGGATCGGGACGATTTGGACTTGGCCATGGATTTGGATTTCTTGCCGTTGAGGGAGGAAGCGGGTTTGCTGAGGGTTGCGACCATGGTAGGGCTCCGGGGGCTGGCGTCAATGTTTGGGTTTTGAATGGACAGGCCTAGGTTAGGGTATGTTCGGGTTGTGTCAAGGGGTGGGTTTAATTTTTATCGTATTTTGTTCGGATAGGTGTTTGGGGCGGTTTTGGTGGATTTTCGGAGCGCCTGCGCGGCGGGCGGTCAGGGCTTTGCCCCGACACCACAAAAGCATTCGCTGGTGGGTGCCATGGGGATGATCGTGGTTGCTTACCACACGGGGCCCTTTGGGCCGCCCGCTAAACGGGGTGAGGGGTTGGATTTGGCGGTGCGGAAATGGGACATAACGCCCGGTTTATTGCGGGGTTTGGGGGGACGTGGGGTTATGCTGATGGGGTGGCCCGGGCGGTGTTGCTGGGGCTGGAACATGTGAGCCTTGCGGGGTGCCCTGAGGGGTTGGCCCGTGATTCGAAAGGAAAGTCCAGATGGAATCGATGATGAAGCTGTTGGCCTCGGCCTTCTTGGTTTGTGGTCTGGTGATGGGCGCGGGTTTGGTTACGGGTTGCGCAGAAGAGACCTCGGAAGTCGAATCGGCGATCGAAGACGCGGCGGGTGACGTTCAGGACGCAGCAGAAGATGCCGTCAAGGAAGGTGAAGAAGCCGCAGAAGATGCGGCCAACGCGATCAAGGACGCGACGGAGTAAGCAGGCATCTGGAATACTTGGAGCGATAAGAGCCCGTGCGGAAACGCGCGGGTCTTTTATTTTTGGGGTTGATACCAGACGCTTCGCGTTGCTCAGCGTCGGCGTCGAAGGGGGAGCGGTTGGGTTAGCCGCTGGGCGGGGCGAACTGGGCCGGGCCGTACTTCTCGCTTGGCGGCGGGGGCGGGAGATTGTTGTAGGGGCGGCGGACCAGGAAGTAAAGCAGGATGCCTAAGGCCCAGAACAGCGGCAGGCTCAGCAGGACCACGACAATCCACCAGCCTCGGGGCGTGTCGTTGGGGTAGCTGTAGAAGTTTGATGAACTGAACTGGTTGACCGAAAGGTTGGCAAACCCCTGCGTCGGTTGATTCTGGATCACCTGAAGCAGTTCGTCGGCTTCGGCGATCACTTCGGGCTTGGTGGTGTCGGCCCCAGCGGATTGCATCCAGGCGAGCAACACCGCGCGGTCCAGCGTAGCGCTCGCGGTCTGCCCGGAGGTCGAACCAGATGACGGAGCGACCGGCGGCGTAAAGCTGACATAAGACGCGTCGTAAGTCATATTGCCCGGGTCCACGTCCAGCCATTCGTACTGGTTGTTGTTGCCCTCGATGTACAGGTTCAACGAGTGAGTCGACACGGCGGTCCCGTCGTAGATCCACCAGAAAAACCAGTCGCCCATGTAAGCGTCGTTGTCGAGATTGATCGACGTAAACTCACCGGAGTTCACGGGGGTCAGCGTAACGCTCTCGATCGTTTGCTTGTGCTTGGGACCCACCGCAATGAGCAAGCCGACCAACGCCAGGGCGGGGATGGGGTAGAACAGCGTCCAGAGAAGAATGAACCCCAAGGGCCCCAGAGGGCGTCGGCGTTGGGCCGGGGTGACGATACCCACCTCACGCAGGTCGGCCCCGCACTCAGAGCAATTGAAACTGAGTGCGCCCCGCGCGGGGTAGCCGCAGTTGCCGCATTGGGCCAAGGCGTCCCCGGGGGCCATGACGACACGGCGGTCGAGGCCAACGCGTACCCAGATCCAGATCAGCCCGACGAGCGAGGCGATCACGAACATGCAGGGGATAAACGCAAATAACCCGAAAGCAATGCCCATAAAGTTATCTTCGGGATCGGGGGGTGGGCGTCAAGGGTTGGGGTTTTTGGTGTGGGTTGTTGCGGATACCAGACGCTTCGCTCGCAGACTCGCTCAGCGTCGGCGTGGTGGGAGAAAAGCGCGTCAGCTGCTGGCGCTGGTGTAGTGGCGGAGGGCAAAACGCCAGAAGCCGCGAGACAAGAGCAGCAGGCCCACCGCGACGCCCAGGGCTACGAGCAGCACCAAGAACCCCGCGTCGCCGGTGACGAGCTGGGCGGGCACGGTGGTCATGAACGCGACGGGCAGGATGAACGTGAAGAAGATGCGGTAGGCGTGCGGGTAGGCGGTGACGGGGTACCGCCCCGCTTCGAGCAGCGACTGCATCGCGATCGTGATGTTGTTGAGCTTCACGAACCAGATCGTCAGCGTCGAGAGCAGGTAACCCAGGGCGTAAACGATCACGAAGCCGATGAGCATCGGCGGGATGAAACGCAGGAGGCCGAGGAAGCCGACCGACGGGTCGAGCTGCGACCAGGCGAACACCGCCAGCGCCACCCCCAGCACCAGGTTGGGCACGCCCCAGATCTTCACGTGGCGGACCGACAGCCAGAACTGCGTGTCGATGGGTTTGAGCAGGACGAAGTCGAGCGTGCCTTCACGGACCATCTCGCCGACCTGTTGGCGGTTGGGCGCGAGCAGCGTGTTCTGCAGGCCGTCGAGCAGCGTGTAGGCCGCGACCACAAGCAGCGCCTCGGGCCAGGTCCACCCGCCGAGCTGGTAGCCGGTGCGGAACAGCGACCAGAGGACGAAGACCGCGCCCGCCAGGCCGAGCGAGCTCTGGATCGCGGTGAGCACGAAGTTGGCGCGGTACTCCATCTCGGCGGAGACCGAGGTGGTCCAGAACAGGCGGAGGGTTTGGGCGTAGCGTTTCATTGGGTGATTAAGTGATTTGGCGATTGGGTGATTAAGTGATTGGTTTGAAATCGCAAAATCACGAAATCACCCAATCGCCAAATGCCTCACGCTCCCATCGCCGAGTAGTGTTTCAAGCCCTTGCGCCACAGCCAGCGGTTCAGCAGCCACAGCACCACGATCCAGCCCGCCAGCGTCGCGAAGCCGCGGACCAGATCCACTTCGCCCCCCGCGATCAGCGTCGCGGGCAGCCAGACCATGTACGGGAACGGCGTCCACAGCACCGCCTCCCGCGCCGCGTCCGGCATCACCTGCAACGGCACCACCAACCCCGACAAAAACGTGTACGGGATCATCGTCAACGAATCGATCGCACTGACCCGCTCCAGCCAAAACGCCAGGAGCGCAATCGTGTACTGCAACAAAAACCGCAGGAGAAACGCCGCATAGCAGGCAATGACCGCCAGGATCACCCGCCACCACGCCGGCAGCCACATCCCCGGGTCTTCCTCGCTGCCCCACAGCGCCTGCGGCTGGATGAAGAAGCACAGCCCAACGAGCAACACACCAAATGGCCAACGCGCCATCTGCTCGCCCAGCAGCTCCGTGATGTAACGCACCATCGGGTCGATCGGATGAAGCAACAACGGCGACAACTTGCCGCTCACCACGTGGTACTCAAACTCGTAAATCACCCACACAATCGTGACCTGCCGGATCGCAAACACCGCGATGAAATACCGCGCCGCGTCGACCGCGGTGAAGCCGGGAAACCGTCCGCTGTCGCCCGCCTCGACCCACACGCCCATCATGATCAGCGGCAACGACGTCGCGATCGCCCACAGAAATATCTCCGCCCGGTACTGGCACATGAACGCGTACCAGGTGGTCAAGAAGGTGCGGAAAGTGCGGGCGGTGTAGGCGGACATGGTTTTCTTGCCGCAGATTTCGCGGATTCAAGGCAGGATTAAGCGAACGAAAAACGGTTCCAAAGGTACTTCAACTGACTCAATACTTTGACGCCTACAATCACAATCTGCGTCATCTGTGAAATCTGCGGCTAATTGCCATTCTCTTTCCCCGAATTAAACAACCGCGCGATCACGTCCTCGATCGGCGGATCGGCAATCGTCAGGTCGGCGACATCCAATTCGCCCAGAAGCCGCGTCACGGTGTCGGTCAGCACCTCACGCTGGACGAGTAGGCGGACCTGATTGCCGTCGTTGGATTCGACTTCGCCGTAGGCGGTCAGTACGTCGTCCCCGACGGGCGAGCCGAGGTCCAGGCGAACTTCGCGCAGCGGGGCGAAGCGTTGGATCACGCCGTCGAGCGTGCCGTCGTAGAGGATCGTGCCTTTGTCGATCACGACCACGCGCTCGCACAGCGCGGTGATGTCGGCCATGTAGTGACTGGTCAGCAAAATACTCGCGCCGTGCTCGGCGTTGTACTGCTGCAAGAATTCACGCACCGCGGTCTGCGCGTTCACATCCAAGCCCAGTGTCGGCTCGTCGAGAAACAACACCTTGGGGTGATGCAGCAACGCCGCGACAAGCTCGCATTTCATCCGCTGGCCCAGCGACAGCTTGCGCACCGGCTGGGTGAGTTCTTTGTCGAGCTCGAGCATCGATGCAAACGCCTTGATCCGCCGATCCGCTTCGTCTTCGGGGATGGCGTACACCGCCGCGTTCACCCGCAGCGAATCCATCGCCGGCAAGTCCCACAGCAGCTGCTGC
Organism: Planctomycetota bacterium; assembly: GCA_039194345.1. Lineage (GTDB taxonomy): Bacteria > Planctomycetota > Phycisphaerae > Phycisphaerales > Phycisphaeraceae > Algisphaera. The sequence continues at coordinate 12,900 of JBCCWB010000063.1, read as the reverse complement.
TTGTTGCCCATGACCAGCGTGATCTGCCGGAGGAAGTCTGCCTTACGTTTGAACGGCTCGTGGTCGAGCACGCGGACCTGGCCGGCCGACGGATGGATCAGCCCGGTGAGCATCTTGATCGCGGTGGTCTTGCCCGCGCCGTTGGGGCCGAGGAAGCCGACGATCTCGCCCGGCTGGATGTCGAACGAGATATCGCGCACCGCTTCGATGTCGCGGTGCTTGCGTTTGACGAAGTGTTTGACGGTGCCCACGAAGCCAGGCTGCTTATCCGCGACGCGGTAGGTCTTACTGAGTTGCTGCACAGAAACGATGGGCATGGCGGGATTGTACTCAGGATGCTACGCCCGACGACGACTCGCTTGAGATTATTGAGATTCCACCGCGCGGGCCGCGGCGAACCCGCTGCGAGCCGCACCTTCCATCGTGGCCGGCCAACCCGTTGCGCACCAGTCACCCGCCAACAGCAGATTCGCGATCGGGCCGCTCGTCTCCGGACGCAGCGCATCCACCCCCGGCACACACGAAAACGTCGCCCGGCGTTCCTTGATCACCCGCCCCTCAACCAACTCCGCGTCCACGCAACCCGGCACGAGTCGATGCAGTTCTGAAATCGCCACGTCGAGAATCTCTGCGTTGGGTTGGTCGACCAAATCATGCGCAGCGCTGACGACTCCATGAAGGTGTTGCAGACCTTCATCGTCGGTGCCCTGATCGAACACCCAGTGCAGCGGCGAACCCGTCAGCGCGATGTGGGGCAGCGTCATCGTCGGGCCGCCGCCGGGCGAACGAACCCACAGGTGCAACCCCACGATCGGACTGACCTCCAACTCGCCCAGTCGCTGCAGCCGAGGATCGTCCGTCTTCATCGCCTCGCCCGCCGCCCGCTCCAACACATCAAACGGCAACGCCGAAACATACGCGTCCGCCTCCAGCCGGGTCCCGTCGTTGAGCACCACGCCCCGTACCACTTGCGATTGGGCGTCGTACTCCAACGACTTGGCCGACGCTTGAAGGACCGCCCCGCCGTGCTTCGCGATGATGGCTTCCGCCGGGTCGTACAGCCCGACCAACGGCACATCGCTCAGCCCCATCTCGTAGCCAAAGTTGGTCTCAAGGAAGCCTTCGCGGAATACCTGTAGCGCATATCCCGCCGCCACGCGATCCAGCGTTTCGTTGCACGCCCCCACCACCACCGGCTCCCAGAAACGCTCGATCGATCGTGGAGTCTGCATGCGCTGGGCCAACCAATCGGCAAAGCTCTGGGCGTTCACCCGGTCGCGATCCTCGGGTTTGGGCGGCGACCAAAACACCTCGTGCATCGCCCGGGCGATGCCGAACTTGTCCCGCCACGACAGCCCTTTCAGCGTGAGGAACGGCAGCGCGAAGTGCGTCGGTGCGGGTAGCCGGGTCGCTTCCAACGACGCACGCGTGCCATCGGCGTGCACAAAGTCGAACTTGCGGTGCCATACCATCCGCTCGGACACGCCCAGCGTTTCGTAGAGCTCCAGCAACGCGGTGCAGCACCGCATCACCACGTGCTGACAGTTGTCGAGCATCCGACCCGACGCCGGATCGGGGATGCTCGTCGCCCGCCCGCCCAGGCGCGGCCGCATCTCCACCAGCGTCACCCGCACGCCCGCCTCGGCCAAACGCACCGCCGCCGCGATCCCCGCGACCCCGCCGCCGAGGACGACGGCGGATTTCGGATTGGGGATTTCGGATTTCGGGGTTGTCATTTGTGGCCAAGTCTCCGCGGATGCTCGCATTGCGATATCCGAAATCATAAATCCGAAATCCGAAATTGCTTTTTCACCCCCAACTGCGCTTGAGCTTCGCCCCCGCCACCACCGCCAGCTTCGTGCGCAGCGGCAGACTCACCCGCGTCCGCAGCACCTTCTCGGGGTTGTCGGCGATGCGGTCCAGCAGCACCCGGTAGGTCCGCATGATCGCCCAGCACGTCGACCGGCAGTCCGGCTCGAGGTGACGCTCGAGCGTGGCGGACATCTCGTAGTAGCTCCGCGCCCGTTCGAGCTGGAACTGCATCAGCCGGGTAAACGATTGGCCGCCCTCGCCCCGGCGGATCTGTTCGCAAGTCACGCCGAACCGCGAGAGATCCACCTCGGGCAGGTAACACCGGCCGCGCTGCGCGTCTTCCGCCAAGTCGCGCAGCACATTGGTTAACTGCAGCGCCACGCCGCGGTATTCCGCCAGCTTTGCCACCGCCGGGTCGCCGTCGTCGCCCCACACCTTCACGCAGGTCAGGCCAACGGTCGAAGCGACGCGGTAACAGTATTGATAGAGGTCCTCGAAGGTTCGGCAGGACACGGGTTGTAGGTCGCTTTGCTGCCCCTCGAGCATCGTGTACAGGTGCTCGGCCGGCAGGCCATAGGTCTCCACCGTCTCACGGAACGCCGGCCACATCGGGCCGGCCGGTAAAGGCCGCGCGGGGTCCATCGCCGCCGCGGTGTCCTCACGAAATGCAGCGAGCCGATCCGCCGAGTCATCGCCCGGCTTGCAGTCATCGGCTAAGTCGTCCGCCGCACGCATCCACGCATACACCGCATAAATCGCCGAGCGTTTGGGCTCGGGCGTCAAACTCATCCCACGATAAAAGTTCCCCGCCGCCCGCCGAGCCACAGCCCGGCAATGTTCAAACGAGGTAGCCACTTCGGGGGAGACAGTCATAATCACACTGGGGGAGTCTAGGCCGAACACAGCCGGCCGACACGACGATCTGCAAGCCACAACAGCGTACCCATTTTCACCCTCCAAGCACGCGCCCGCCCAGCACACGGAGCATCAGCTTCGCTTGCGTGAGCTTGCCGATGGCGGGCCGCTGGGTCCACGTGTCGTAGTGCAGCCGTTCGATCTTGCGCAGCACCGCCTCGCCGCCGAGCGTGTACAGCTTCAGGTCGCTGCGGACCCGCGGCTCCACCACCGGCCAGAGCAGCCTTCCTTCTTCAAACATCGGCCAGGTTTTCTGCACTAGCGTATGCAGCGTCGCGCGATACGCCGGCATCAACTCCCCCAGCCCGCCCGACGCCTTGCCCGCCAAGCCGGAATTGGCCAGCGCCGCGCTCCCGCACGCATCGCAGCGCACCGCTTCGTCGAGCCGGGTGAGCCGCACCATCGCCTCGAGCTCTAGGCCGTGGACCGATGCGACGTCCATAGGGATGTAGACCCGGTCGCGTTCGAGGATGTCTCGCCGCACGTCCTGCCAGAAGTTGGCCAGCTGCAACGCGGTGCAGGTCGCGTCGGCGAGTTGACCCGCCTCGTCGTCGTGCTTGCCGTACAGCCGCAGCACCAGTCGGCCCACGGGATTGGCGCTGCGGGTGCAGTAGTCCAGCACCTGGTCCCACGTCTCGTATCGCGTCTGGTGTTGATCCTGCGTGAACGCCGAGATCAAATCCGCGAACGGCTGCTGGGGCAGGTCGTGCTTCTCAATCGTCTCGTGCAGCGCGACAAACACCGGGTGCCTCGGCTCGCCCCGGTAGCACCGCTCCAGCTCGCCGGACCACCACTCGAGCAGCTCGATGCCGCGCGAAGGGTCGTCGCCCTCGGCCCGCTCATCACCCAAGTCGTCCGCCCAGCGGCAGAAGGCATAGACCGCGTGAAAATCGTCCCGCAGCTCGCGGGGCAGCAGCCGGCTGGCGACGGAAAAGTTCTCGCGGTTGGCCCGGGTGATGGCCTGGGTGTACTCGCGGGCCTGGGCCGGCGAGAGGGCGTCGCAGCGGTCCGGGCCGTAGGTTTCGAGTTCCTGGATGATCGGGCGTGGCATGGTCAAGACGGTCCGACCCATCATATCCACCCTGATAGCCCGGGCCCGGCCGATAACACCGGGATGTGAGGGTTTGATGATGAATCGACCTAGGGAACATGCCGATGGTGTGGGGCCCGGGGATTTGCACAATAGTGATCGTTCGGGTCGGCAGGACCTGCCGCTTCCACCCGAGAGAAAGTCAACGACATGAAATCGATCAGCCCCCCCAATCCACCCGCGACGGCGTCGCTACGCCCGTTGCCCGGCAAGCACGTCTCCTGGCGTTTCTCGGTCCAATGCCCCAAGGCCGAGCAGGTCATGCTGGTGACCGAAGACGACGCGGGCCTCAGCTCGTGGGTGCCGATGAACGCCGCCCAAGACGGCCTCGGCACGTGGGAACTCGACATCCCCGAGAACGGCGTGATGGGCCCCGTACGTTACTACACCATCGAAGAAGGCTCGGTGCTGAACTGCGGCACCGCCGGGCTCAGCGCGACACGCGTGCCCCGCTACCCCAACGCTTCGAGTGACAAGCTCGCCGCCACGGCGTGACCGTCCCCTATATCTGAATCCTGAATCGAACCGCGGCGACTGCACCAGTCGCTATTTTTTAATTGGCGTTACCCGCCCATGAGTTGATCCATGCCCGGCAGGTTCAGCCCGCCGGTGACCGAGGCCATCTCGTCTTTGATCATCATCTGGGCTTTCTCCATCGCGGCGTTGGTCGCCGAGACGATCAGCTCTTCGACCATGCCCTTGTCCGCCTCGGTGCCGCTGCCGACCAGGGCCGTGGTCATCACCGGGTCGAGGTGGACACCGACGACGCGGAGCTGGCCGTTAACGGTGACGCGGACCGCACCGGCGCCGGCGTCGGCTTCGACGGTCTTGTTTTCCAGCTCGGCCTGCATGGCTTCGAACTTGGCTTTGATCTCACCCGCGTTGCCCATGAGGCCGGCGAGCTGCTTGAGGTTTTTCATTTGGTCGAACATGGTGGATTTGGGGGCTCGGGTGTTGGGGGCTTAGGGGCTTGGATTCGTAGGGTGGGCAGTGCCCACCACGCACGTCGTTTGCTATCCACGGTGGGCGGTGCCCACCCTACGTTATTCGGCTTCAGGCTGCGGGTCTTGCTTGCGGGTATTGATGAGTGATGCATCGGGGAAGACTTCGAAGACATCGCGCACCAGCGGCAGGTTCAGCGCTTCGCGTCGATCGACCGCGTTGCCACGCATCGATTTGTCCGGGGCACCGCCCTGCTGTGGGCCGCCACCCGAAGACGCGCTGCCCGACGCGGGGCCTTTGGTTTCGGCGAGTTGCACGCGTGTGGCTCGGCCGATGATCTGCGTGATGGTGTCGGCGACGCGTTGGAGGCGTGGGCCGGTGGCGACGTTGGCGGCGCCGCCGGCGAAGCTCATGGTCGAGATCAGTGTCGCCACCGCGGGGTTGGATGCGGTGTCGATCGATTGGATGCGGAAGTGATCCATCCACGCCGCGGCGTTGGACTGGCCGACGGTGTCGACGACCGCTTGCCAGACGGCCGCTGGGTTGGCGGCCTCGGCCGTGGGCATTGCCCTGTCGGCAGTGGGCAGTGGGGTGTGGGAAGTGGGTTTGGGAGCGGGCGCTTGCGGCTTAGCGGGAACCGCTTCGCGCTGCGGCTGGGCTCGTTGCGCCGTCGCTTGGGGCGCAGGCGATCCCGCCGGGCTAGCGGCTAACTTTTTTTTTTCGGCGATGGCGACGCCACCCGACAACACCGCACTGACATCCGCCATCTTCTCGGCCAACGCCAAACGCACGACCGTCGCATCCAGCAGCGCCCGGGGGTTGCTGCTCGCCTTGGCGTGGCGGTGCAGGTTCTCACACAAGGCAATCATGTGCACGAGGCCCGCGGCATCAAAACGTTGAGACTGTTCAACCGCGACCGGCTTGGCGTCTTCTGAAAGCTCGATCAATTCGCTATCCGCGCCACAGGCTGCGATGAGCATGAGCTGACGCAAGCGTTCGATGAGTACCTCGACGAGTTGGTCTTGGCCGATGCCGCGGCCAAGCAGGTCGGCCGTGGCGGTGAGCGACGCCTTCACATCGCCGTCCGCCAACGCGTTGACCAACGCCGCGATCAGCTCCGCATCCGGCAGCCCGAGCATGTCCTGCAACACCTTGGCGGTGAGCGGCGACTCGCCCGTGGCCAGCAGTCGATCCATCAGCGACAACGCGTCCCGCATCGAGCCGTTGCCCAAACGCGCGACCTGCCAGACGACTTCGCTGTCGGCCTCAACACTCTCGCCCTTGAGCACCTCGCTCAGGTGATCGGCGATCTTGCCCGTGGCGATGTTGCGGAAGTCGAACCGCTGGCAACGCGACTGGATCGTCGGCGGCACCTTGTGCGGCTCGGTCGTGCACAAAATGAACTTCACATGCGAAGGCGGCTCTTCCATCGTCTTGAGCAGCGCGTTGAACGCGGCGCCCGAGAGCATGTGCACCTCGTCGATGATGTAGATCTTGTAGAGCGCATTGGCCGTAGGCGAGAGCCCGGCATTCGCGATGAGCTGGCGGGCCTGATCGACCGAGTTGTTGGACGCCCCGTCGATCTCGATGACGTTGAGGTCCTCGCCCTTCATGATGGCCTCGGCCATGCGCTGCTGGACGTCGTCCTCGGGGTACTCGGTGCCCTCGACCGCGGGGGCGTCGTCGATCGTGGCCGGGGCGTTGAGCGCCCGGGCGAAGATCCGCGCCATCGAGGTCTTGCCGACCCCGCGCGTGCCGCAGAACAGGTAGGCGTGGGCCACCCGCTCGGACTTGATCGCGTTGATCAGCGTCGACGCGATCGGCTCTTGACCGACGACAGACCCGAAGGACTGCGAGCGGTAGCGTCGGGCTAGAACGGTGTAGGCCATAACTCAGTGACGAGTAAACAGTGAACAGTGACGAGTACAAGGCATCATACCGGCCAAGGCGGCACAGCACTGATCACTGGGTACTATTCACTCATCACTGCGTTTCGCGGCTCGCCGCGAAAGCCTCGTGGAGAGACGGCTAGGACACCAACGGCACCGGGCCGACGACACTTAGGGCTGCTCCGGTCAAGGCCTGACCCGATTCGTGAGCCGACCCGTGCATCGGGCCCAGCCGCCTCTCCAACAAGGCGTTCACGGCCCGAGATCGCCTCAAGCCGAGCCACGAACAATAACCGCACCGACGCCCCCCGGCAAACCCGCCGGCCCGTCTTACCCAAAGCCCCAAACCCCATCCCGCCGACCGTCGTATAGACAGAAAGCAAGATCACCGTGCCAACCCCGGGGCACCACGCACTCACACAACTGTAGACACCCCGGGTAAAGGCTTTATGCTCTATCTATACATCTGTCGGCCCTATCCCCTTCCATCCCCCCGCCGACACCGTTTTCAGGAATCTCGACATGATTTTGTTCATCCTCCGCGGCGCGTTTTTGGTCTTGGTCGCCGCTGTGATCTCACTTTTTGTGGGTAAAGAGTTCCAGGCCCAGGCCGGGCTGGGATTCGGGCCGATCGCCGCGATCATCGGTATTGCGATCGCCGTGGCGGTGCTCGTCATCGGGCTCGACACCGGCACCAAAGACAAAAAGCTGTCCTCGGTCTCGGGCGTGTTCCTCGGGTTGATTGCCGGCCTAATCGTCGCCTACGCGCTGTCCTTCGTCGTCGACCTCGTCGGGGCCTACACCGAGCCGACCGTTGACGGCGTCGAGCCCACCATCACCGAAACCGAGTACCAATCACTCAACTCCGATGAGATCATCGAGTTTGAGGCCCGCGTCGCCGAGTACCAGGGCCAGCTCGACCGCGTCGAGGCCTTCGGCAACCTGCTCAGCGGGATCAAGGTTATCATCGGCCTGATCACCTGCTACGTCGCCATCTCCCTGGTCCTGCAAACCAAAAACGACTTCCGTTTCGTGATCCCCTACGTCGAGTTCGCCAAAGAGGTCCGCGGCAATCGGCCGACGCTGCTGGACACCTCGGTCATCGTCGACGGCCGGATCCTCGACATCATCGACACCCGGCTGATGCAGGGCTCGCTCATTGTGCCCAAGTTCGTCCTCGACGAGCTCCAGCTCATCGCCGACTCGTCAGACAAGATCAAACGCTCCCGTGGCCGCCGCGGCTTGGATATCCTGCAGAAGCTGCAAAACTCGACCATCATCGATGTCCACATCGAAGAAAAAGACGCCGAGGGCAACAATGTCGATCAGAAACTCATCGCGTTGGGACAAGAGCTCAAAGCCCGCGTGATGACCAACGACTTCAATCTCAACAAGATCGCCACCCTCCGCGGCGTGGATGTCATCAACCTCAACGACCTGGCGAAGGCGCTGCGCCCCGTCGTGCTGCCCGGCGAGCACCTGCACGTCAAACTCGTCAAGCCCGGCGAGTCCGGCACCCAGGGCGTGGGCTATCTCGACGACGGCACCATGGTCGTCGTCGAAGGCGGACGCACGCACCTGGGCCATCAATGCGATGTCATCGTGACCTCGACGCTGCAAACCTCCGCCGGCCGCATGATCTTCGGGCGGTTTGCTCACGAAGACGACCCCGAAGACGAGAACGAAGAAGCCCAAGCCGCTTCGCCGGAATCGAGTGAGCAGCCACCGTCTGGCCCCCAGCCTGTCGCCTCTGCCCCCACCAAGCCCACCGCCCCGCCGACCCCATCCAAAACCAGCCCCCGCGCTCCCGCCACCCGCCGTAACCCTCGGCGGGGATGATCCCCAACCGCCATGAAGTTTCGCCTACCCGATTGGTACCGGCGTTCACCGTTTAGCACCGAGTTGCTAACCCTATGGCTGATTGCATTGTTCATGCCCGCGATTTTTCTTTGGGATGCTTACGGCAACAACCCGACTATCTCGACCTCCGAGGCCTGGCTCGTAAGTCTGGCTTGTTGGACACTCACCCCGGCCATCACTGTGGCTGTCTGGCTGCTGGATCGCTACGAAGAGAAACAGAAGCAGCGTCTCAATCAGCTCCCTCGCGATGAACAAGAGCGCGAAGAGTTCGAGAGCCGTCGCGCGGGCCGAATCGTGGCGTGCGTGTTTGCGATTGGCGGAGGATTGGTTTTCGTGTTCTTCATGAACGGACAAATTGGCGGCGTGATCCCCGTCCGTTACCTGGGGCACCTATTCATCTGCGTAGGCTTGCTTGGCTTAGCGGGCGTCAACGTCTTCTTCGGCGGGCCACTCGATCGTAGACTCGACGAACGGGACTAGGGCATACCCCTGATTTTCAGGCCCTCCCCCCTTGCTTGAAGTTCGGTCTGTAGGGGCTGGACGCGTGGCGCGGGCTTCTGAACGACCGCAACAAATAAATTGGCACAAAACTGCGTCTCCAAGTCGCTTCGTATTGGAGCGGTGCTACTTTTCAGTCGCCAAGGGGGTGGAGTCTTCCAGCCGGCAACGTGCCGACGGACACCACCAGAAGTTCTGAGCCCACCCACAACCGCCGATCGGCGGGGGCTATCCATCACTCCTGATTTGATCATTCATCATTCGCAAAGGACCAAGAACATGAAGACTCTCGCATCTGCAATCGCTCTGACCGCCGCCGCCGCTCTGACTGCGACTTCGGCACACGCCGGCTCGACCGCCAAGACCTACTACCTCAACGGGTACGGTGGCCTCGCCAAGTCGCACACCATCGAATACTCCGATGTAGACATCACCGCAACCGCGACCGCCTACGACCCCAAGACCAAGAAGACCTACGACCACAACGTGTACGTCGGCCAATACAGCAACGGCATGGGCGTCACCAACAACGTCTACCGCACCAAGCGCGGCCTTCGCAGCACCGATGGCAGCCACACCGTGGACGGCAAGGGCTACGACGACACCCTGTGGCTGAGCTTCAGCAAGCCCTTCGAAATCACCGGCGCCATGTTCACCTACGTCAGCCGTCGCTATGAAGACGTCAAGATCGTGGATGGCTACGGCGATACCCTCGGCTACTACGACCTGTCGAAGCTCGCCTACCGCAGCGGCTACGCCTACCTCGACCTCACCGATCTGGGCTACACCGGCGACAAGATCGGCTTCACCGCCTACGGCAACCACGACTCGTGGAAGGTCAAAGGCGTTAAGGGCCACGCCGTGCCCACCCCCAGCGCCGCCGCTGCCGGACTGATCGGCCTGATCGGCCTCGCCGCCCGCCGTCGTCGCAACGCCGAAGACAGCGAAGGCTAAACCTTCAAAACCGCTCTCTAAACACGAAAGCCCACGCCACCTCGGCGTGGGCTTTTCTTAATCAGCCACAGTCTTGCCCGACAGGATGAATGCGCGAGTATCAAGGGCCTATAGGCTCACGCTTCAGCGAGCTTGGGACAGGTTCGGTGTAACATCGAAGTAGTACCGGCTGTAACGAGCCCCTTCCTCGGCTCGCTGAAACGAGCCGGTGGCGAGGTCGCCGTCGTCGATCAGTCGATCCACCGTCTGCATGTGGCGCTCGTCGATCCCGCTCTCTTCATAGCTCACCCCCAAACCCGCCTCGAACGGAGCATCGTTGTGCTCGTGATCCCATGCGCCTCCAAGCGGCGTGACTTGTTCCCATATCCTACTGTCCAAGTAAGGCTCCAGATCACTCGGCATCTCCCCCGTATCGGTGTCCGGCAGCAGCGACGCGCTGGGATTCTCCGCGTAGTACAGCGCGATCGCGTCCGAGAACACTCGCAGGTTCCGCGCAAACGATCTCTCCGACGCACGGCTCGAAGCCTCCGACAGCCGGGGGACCGCGATCGCCGCGATGAATCCCACGATCACCACCACGATGACCAGCTCGACCAATGAAAATCCCCGTCGCATCCGCATGGTTCTCCCTTGCGAATCATTTCGGAACATTCTCGCATCGCCTAAAGTTCTATGAACACCCGCCGTCCGAATAATGGAGTGCTCATGGAATTTTCAAACAACTCCCGACGTGTCTCCGCTCTGCTCACGCTCGGCCTCGCGTTCACGCTAACCGGCTGCTCGGCACTCTACGATGCGGGCTTCCGCTCGAACGAGGCACGCTACCGCGAGCTGGCCACGCCGGACGTCTCCGGGCTGTCGCCCGAAGAGGCCCAGGAAAGGATCGATTCCGCGGAAGGCCACTCCCGACGCATCGAGTTCATCGAACGCCAACGCAAGCTCCGTCAACTCGGTGGCGGCGCGAACAAAAACGGAAGCTGACCCCAGCCGAGGTGCAATACCTCGGGCCGGACAGACGTTTTTGAATCATGCCCAATCCCAATCCCACCCTTGCTCTGCTCATCTCCGCGATGTGGTTCGCGGTCAGCCTTCCCGCCTCGGCCGAAGCGCCAGCGCCCTTGCGCGACCAGCCATATGTCGATCCCGCCACGGAGCGGCAAACGCTGGACTTCTACCCCGCCGCCGGACTCCCCGATGCCGAGCAGCCCCGCCCCGCGATCGTCTTCATCCACGGCGGAGCCTGGATGAAAGGCGACAAACAAATCGCCGGGCGGATCGCAGACACGTTTACCGATTCGGGGATCCACGTCGTCAGCATGGGCTATCGCTTGGTGCCGGATGTGCAGTGGCCCGAGAACATCCGCGATGTCGCTGCTGGGGTGGATTGGGTGATGCGCCATGCCGAGTCGCTCGACATCGATCCGCAGCGGATCACGCTGATGGGGCACTCGGCCGGAGCACACTTGGTCGCGTTGCTGGGTGCCGACGCACGTTGGCTGGGTGAGCATGATCGGAACCCCGCCGACTTGCACGCCGTGGTGCTGTTAGACGGCGCGGGCTACGATATCCCCTTGGTGGTCAGCGACAACACCCCCGTTCGCGCACGGATCTACTATCAAGCTTTCGGCGACCAGCCCGAGGACTGGATCGATGCCTCCCCCGCCCGCAACGTCAGCCCCGACGGGGCGAACTGCCCCACCTGGCTGTCGATCATCAACGACGACTGGGACGCGTCGCACCAACAATCCCAAACGCTCTTTCATGCTCTGAACCACGCGGGGCAGCCCGACACCACCCTGCTGCCGGTCAAGAAATCCCACCGGGACGTGGCGTGGAGCCTCGGCAACCCCGACGACCCCGAAGCGCTCCGCATCATCGAACTCGCGAAGACCGCGTCGCCCTAGGCCACTCACGCCCACACCCGCCGGCACCGACTTTCAATTCCATTACAGCCCAAGGTAAACTGCATAGATGGCTTCCCCGTTTGCTGTTGCTGCGCTCTACCATTTTGTCCGCCTGCCCGACCCCGTGTCGATGCAGCCGGCAATGCAGGATCGGCTGCGCGACGCGGGGCTGTGCGGCACGCTGCTGCTCGCTAAAGAAGGCATCAACGGCACCATCGCCGGGCCGCCCGACGCGTTGCATGCGTTCATCGAGGCGCTCAAATCCGACCCGCAATATGAGGGCCGGTTCGCCGACATGGATGTGAAATGGTCGACCGCGGAGGAGAAACCCTTCCGTAAAACCCGTGTCCGGCTCAAAAAAGAAATTGTCACCATGGGCGTGCCCGAGGTGAACCCCGGCGACCCGGAAAACGTCGGCCGATATGTCGATCCCGACGAATGGAATGAGTTGCTCGACGATCCCGAGGTTGTGCTGATCGACACCCGCAACGACTACGAGTTCGAGATCGGCACGTTCGAGTCCGCCGCCGGCCCCGCGGTGAACCCCAACACGCACACCTTCCGCGAGTTCCCCTCGTTCGTCGCTGAACAGCTCGACCCCGAGAAGCACAAGAAGGTCGCCATGTTCTGCACCGGCGGCATCCGCTGCGAGAAGTCCACCGCCCTGCTCAAATCCCAAGGCTTCGACGATGTCGTGCACCTCCGCGGCGGCATCCTCAAGTACCTCGAGACCGTCCCGGAGGCTGAGTCGAAGTTCAACGGAGCCTGCTTCGTCTTTGACCGCCGGGTCGCGGTGACCCACGGCCTGGAAGAAACCGACCACGAACTCTGCTACGCCTGCGGCTGGCCTACCACCCCCGCCGACCGCGCCCACAAGGATTACACCCCCGGCATCGCCTGCCCCCGATGCGTCGGCAGGCACACTCCCCAGCAGATCGAGCGGTTCACGATGCGGCAAAGGCAGATCACGGTGGGGGAATCCAAAGAAAATAACAACCGTCAACTTTAACAAAATCCTATCCAACTTTTCTTATAT
>JBCCWB010000062.1:0-18283 GCA_039194345.1 Planctomycetota bacterium | reverse complement strand
CTCAACGGCAGCGCCGCCGAGGCCCCGGCCGATGACGACGGCAATCTCGACGACGCCTCGCCCGCCGACCTCGCCACGCACCTCCAGGCGTTGGCCCGCGAGCCCTCGGTGGTCAACCTCGTCAACCTGCTGATCCACGAGGCCGTCGAAGCCCGCGCCAGCGACATCCACATCGAACCCTTCGAGAAGTCGCTCAAGGTCAAGTACCGGATCGACGGCATGCTCCACGAGATGAGCCCGCCGCCCAAGCACCTCCAGCCCGCGATCACATCGCGCATCAAGATCATGGGCGGGATGAATATCGCCGAGCGCTTCGTCCCGCAAGACGGTCACATCGACCTGCCCACCGCGCGGGGCCCAGTGGACCTACGGGTCGCGACCGTGCCGACGGTCTACGGCGAGTCGGTCGTGCTGCGTATCCTCGATCGCGCGACCGCCCTCATCGGCCTGGACAACCTCGGCATGCCCGAGCCGCAGCTCACCGACTTCAAGAAAGAACTCGAGTCGCCCCACGGCATCGTCCTCGTCACCGGCCCGACCGGCAGCGGTAAATCCACCACACTCTACGCGGCCCTGACCCACCTCTTCCGGCCTGAACTGAAAATCCTCACCATTGAAGACCCGGTCGAATACCGCCTCGACGGAGTCAACCAGATCCCGGTCAACCCCAAACGTGGACTCACGTTCGCCGATGGTTTGCGGGCGATTCTGCGCCAGGACCCGGATGTCATCATGGTTGGCGAGATCCGTGACGCGGAGACCGCCGACATCGCGATCCGCTCGGCGTTGACTGGGCACTTGGTCTTCTCGACGTTGCACACCAACGACGCGGTGGGCGCGGTCGCTCGCTTGATGGATATGGGGATCGAGCCGTTTCTCATCGCCTCGTCGCTGCGCGGCGTGATGGCCCAGCGTCTCGTGCGTCGGCTCTGCCAGCATTGCAAGCAGCCAACCCAGCCGAGCGAGACCATTGTGCGTCGCTTGGGGCACCGCCTCGAAGAAAATGCGACGTTTTACGAAGGCGCGGGCTGCCGGGAGTGTCGCAATACCGGGTATTCCGGGCGGATGGGGATTTTCGAAGTTGTCACGGTGGACGACGAGTTGCGTGATGCGATCGCGGGCCGGGGCACGACGTCGAAGTTGATTCAGGTGTTGGGCGAGCGTCACGTGCCCATGTGGGAAGACGGCTACCGCAAGGCCGCGGCGGGCCAGACCACATTGTCGGAAGTGTTACGTGTCACCCAGGATGTTTAGTCCGTTTGTCGGGGAAAGTGGTTAAGGGTTGCCGGAGTTCGCATACAAAGCGCTGGATCGCACGGGCAAGTCCGTGGCAGGAGTTGTATCTGCCACGGACCGCGCCGCGGCGGTCGCGCTGCTGGGCGAGCGTGACACGTTTGTCACCGACATGGAAGAAAACGCTGGGGGGGTGAAGCGCCGCAACTCTGCGAAAACAGTTACGCAAGACACCGGCGTATCGCTGCGATGGAACAGCCGAAAGGTCTCGCCGCGCCAGCGTCTCACGCTGCTTCGTCAACTCTCGGTCGGTTTGTCGGCGGGACTGACACTGGTCAATGCGCTCGAGGTTGTCAGTGACCAAGCGGATAGCCCCGCAGTGAAAGCGCTGGTGGCGGACCTGATCGAGCGTGTCACGGCGGGGGATTCGCTGTCGGAAGCCGAGGCATGTCACCCCGAGGCGTTTTCGACCATGCAGGTGAGCATGACCCGCGCGGGCGAGGCTGCCGGGGCGCTGGATTCGGTGATGGCGTCGCTCACCGCGTTTGCTGAGCGCGATCTCGAGTTACGGGAAAAGCTGCGATCCGCTGCGATCTATCCGTTAATGGTCTTGGGGCTCGGGTTCGTCTCCATCTTGGTCATCATGTTATTCATCCTGCCGCGGATTATGACGGTGGTTAGCGAGTCGGGTGGAGACCTGCCGCTGCCGACACGCATCCTGATGGGGATGACCGACTGGCTGCGCTCGCCAACGGGGATTGGCGCGATGATGATCGCGGTGGTGGCGGCGGGTTTGTGGTGGCGATGGAGCCGGACGCTGGACGGGGCGTTGGCGATGGACCGCTTCAAGCTCAAGCTGCCGTTCATCGGGACCGCGATCCGGCGTGTCTCCGTATCACGATTCGCCCGGACACTGGGCACGCTAGCGGCAGCGAATATCCCGATCGTTGAATCGATGCGTATTGTTCGGGACACGCTGGGCAACGAAGCGCTTGCACGTGACATCGACACTGCTGCGGACGGTATCGTCCGCGGGTCATCAATTGCTGATGAATTGCGAGATACCGGGCAGTTCCCCTCGCTGCTCATTCAAGTCATCGCAATGGGTGAACGCACCGGTCGACTTGACGAGTTGTTGATGGACACAGCCGACACGTACGACAAAGAAACCAACGCGGCCCTGCAGCGTGTGATGACCATTGTGCCAGTGTTGTTCATCCTCGTGCTGGCGTTGTTTGTTGCTTTCATTCTTGCTGCGGCCTTGTTGCCCATCATGGGCATGGACCTGGGCAGCGGCCCCTGATTCGGAAATCCCTTTGTTTTTCACGGTTCTGGTGCCGTGGTGTTTGGAGTCTTAATAGTGCAAATCATGAAACGTACCCCCCAAACTTGCGGCTTCACCCTCATCGAGATCATGGTGGTGGTGATCGTCATCGGCGTTATCGCTGCACTCATCGTACCCAACCTGTTCGACCGGGCGGGTAAAGCCAAGCGTTCGGTTGCCAAACAACAGGTCGGCTCGCTTGAAACCGCGATCCAGTTGTTTCAACAGGACTATGGCCGCTTCCCCGACACGCTTGAGGAGCTCGCCAACCCGCCCGCCGATGTCGAGGGTGCGTCGCCTCCATCGATCAAACAAAAAGACCTCGTCGACCCATGGGGCAACCCGTTTCTCTACCGCTATCCCGGCAACAGCTGGACGTTTGACCTGATCAGTACGGGGGCCGACGGCCAAGAGGGCGGCGAAGGCGAAAACGCGGACATCACGAACTATTAAACGGGCCAACGTATTTTCTTTTCGCCTCGGCGTGGTGCCGACGGGCGGATTTTGGGTGTGACGAGTCCTATGCATCGCCAAGCTTTTACCCTCATCGAGATCATGGTCGCTGTGTCGATCATTGCGGTTCTCTCCGCGATGATGGTGCCGTCGCTCATGGGCTCGCAGCGCAAGGCGACCCTGCGTTCGGAAGCCCAGCGGCTCTACGACACCGCGCGGTACGTGCAGCGGATGGCGGTGGTGAAGCAGCAAACCCTTCGGCTGGTTCTCGTGCTCGAAGACCCGGAGCACGACGGCCGATCGAGCTACCACCTCGAGCTTGCCACAACCGACCTCGACGAGCCGGAGACCTACAGCCGTGTCGAGGGCGGGGCGGTGAAGCCGGTCGTGCTGCCCGAGGGCGTGCAGCTGCTTGATGTGCTGCGGGACATCGGCGGATATGAGGTGCTCGCGGGTGAGATCTCGCTGCGTTTCTTCGCCGATGGTTCAGCCGATGGGGCGGTGATCCTTATTGGCGATGACCAAGAGGTGCGTTCGATCATCGTTGAGCCGATGACCGGCCGGGTTGAGTTGGTCCCCCAGCGTGTCGAGACGATGCCCAGCTTGAGGGAGGACCTCGATGCGTAGGCAAGCTCCCTCCCGCATTCACGGCTTCACGATCATCGAGAGCCTGATCGCCGGCATGATCCTCGCGCTCTTCGCCGCGGCGCTCGCGAGCACCACGGCTCAGAGCACTCGTGCAGCGCTGCGGGCCCAGGACCAACGCAAGGCCGCCGAGTGGCTTGACACCGTCTTTACTCGCATCGACATGATCGGCCCGGCTCGTTTGTCATTGGAAGGGCCCGTCCAAGGCTCGCTCGATGACCGATTCAACTGGTCGATCGTGTTGGACACTGATGCGGTGAATCCCGATCTATATCTCATCTCGGTCGTGATCAGCTACACCGGTGCGGATGGGCGACCGGCTCGTGTCGAGGGGTACACACAGATCCACGACCCGGTGGGCCGACGCTTTGTGGCCGCGCAATGGGAGGACCTCTAATGGCTTCTCATGATCGCAATCGATCGTCCGGTTTCACGCTGATCGAACTGCTCGTCGCGGCGAGCTTGGTGGGTATCGTGCTCGCCGCGGGTGCGACGTTGACGTATCAGGTGAGCCAGGCCCGTGGCAAGGTGGATCGTCTGGCCGAGCATCACGCCGAAGCGGACGCGGCGCTGCGCACCATCGCCTCGGCGTTGACCCAGCAGTTCCGTAACACCGGGGACGACAACCGAGTCTTCGTCGGCATCGATGACGATGCCGACGGCCGACCCGCAGACAGCATCCGGTTCTTTGCGGTGAGTAACCGTGTCATCCGGCCCGACGAGCCGGAGTCGGACGTCCATGAGATCGAGTTCTACCTCGAGCCCCAAGACGGCGAGCCCTACCCGGCGCTGATGCGTCGCACCGATCCGACACGCAACGAAGAACCAGACGAAGGCGGAGTCATCGAACTGATTGCTCGCAGCGTCGGTGGGCTGGACTTCGAGTATTTCGATGGACAGCAATGGCTGCCGGATTGGCCGGAGTTCTTGGGGACTTCGCCGATGGCGTTGCGTATCACGGTGGGTGTGATATTGGATGAAGAGTCCGGCACGATGCGGCCGTATCGTCGACTGATCCACTTCCCCATGATGCCTCAAGGGGGGCAGGGCGGTGGCGCGTCGGGCGACACGGGTGGATCGAACTCGGGTGATGCGAACGGGGGTTTCCGATGAAACGACCTCCGATTCATTCTCAACGACGACGGGGAGCCATCCTAGTCTTGGTGATGTGGCTGCTCATGATCGTGGGCCTGCTTGTTTTAGGCTTGTCGCGCTCGGCTCGAGTCTCGGCGTCGCTTGGCTTCGGCGAGGTCGAACGGGTCCAGGCGAAGTGGATGGCGCGGGCCGGTGTGGAGCAAGCATTGGCCGTATTGGCCGATGATCCGATTGCTTACGACGGCCAGGACGACCTGTGGTACGACGACCCCGGGGTGTTCGACAACGTCGAACTGGCGACCGGGTTTACATATAGCGTTACCGCACCGGCCTTCGAAAACACCGAAGATGCTGGGGCTCCTCGTTTTGGTTTGGACGATGAATCATCACGTGTCTCGATTAATGCTGAACGCCCCCGACAACTCCGCCGACTTCCGGATATCGAACGCGCCCAAGCAGATGCAATGCTTGATTGGTTAGACCGCAATGAGGCCGCGCGTCCGGGTGGGGCCGAACGCGGGTACTACAACCAGCTCGATTTTCCGTATCTCATCCGCAACGGCGCATTCCGTACGCACCGCGAGCTGCTGCTTGTGAAAGGTATCGAGCCTGGGCACTTCTTCGGCGAAGACGGTGATCTGGACGGCGTACTTGACCGTGCCGAGAACGATGCGGATCAGTCTTGGCCGGAGGACACCCCTGACCGCCAACTCGAACTCGGCTTGGCGGGTTATACCTCGGCATACGCCTATGACCTGAACGTGAACCCATTGGGCACCCAACGGCTTGATTTGAAAAACAGCAACCCTTCGGAGCTCATCGAGGATTTAAATTTCACCCGTGAACTCGCGCAAAACGTCGTGGACAACGCAAGGAACGCCGACAACTTGTTTGATTTCGTTGGGACGCGTGGCGAAGGCAACCTCGAAGATGAGCAGCAGGTCGATGAGATCACCTTCGAATGGTTGGTAGATAACTGGGAATATCTCACGCTCGAGGAAGATGAGCGTCTGCCGGGCAAGATCAATATCAACACCGCGTCCCGCGAGGTGCTCGAAACGATCCCGGGTATGAACCCGACCATGGCCGAGGCCATCGTGGACCACCGCGCGTCCCAGGGCATGTTCACCGGCATCGGCCAGCTCTACCGCAGCAATGTGCTGCGGCAGCAGCAGTTCGAACGCGTCGCCGACTTTGTAACCGTCCGCTCCAATGTTTTCCGCATCGTCAGCGAGGGGCGTACTCCCTCGGGCACCTCGCACACTGTTGCGGTCATTGTCGACCGTGGCGGAGACCAACCTGTGATTCTTGATTGGCGTCAACCTTGAAATTCCGACGACCCCCCAAACCCGCTGCCGGCCTAGGCGTCTATCGAACCTCCCAGGGCTCGACCACCGCACACGTGACACACGACGGTGAACACCTGCAGGTCATCGCCTGTGGTTCTGATGTCACGGCCGAAAATCAAGCGGTTCGCCGAGGTGTTGCACACGACGGCTTGCTCGGTGTGCTGCATCGGCTGAATCTTCCGCCCGCCGACGACGCGACGACCGAAAAACTCATTGCCGCCCAGCTCGAAACGTTGATCCCTGGGCAAGCGGACCACGTGCGGTGGGGTTGGCAGCGGACCGAAGAAGACGAGCCTTCGCTGGTGTACACCGTGGCCCGCCGTCGCCTCGAAGCCTATGACGAATCGGCTGACGAGGATGTTCCCGATGTCGTGACCACACCCGCCCTGGCGTTACACGAAGTGTTCTCGAATACGTCGGATCCTAGTGACCGGCAATCGCTTTCGGTGATCGCATGGGACACCCGCCATGTCCATTTAATCCGCTACCGCGACGGCAAGCTTGAATCATTGGAGACGGTGGCGCTTGAGCAGTTGGAGCCTGGTGGATTGGTGGAACACGTGGCGGCGTTGATTGCCCGTTCGTTTGCCGCCGATTCCATTGAGCCCTCGCATTCTCCGAGCAAAACATTCACGCTGGTCAGTACGGAGATGATTTCGTCTGAGGTGGTGGCAATCTTCGAATCGAAGATTGAAGCGACCTATCGGAGGGCAGACGGGCTTCTAAACCTGCAGGGGCTGGGCCTTTCGACACTTGATCGCCTTGTCGCGGTGGGTGCCGCCGTGGCTGCCCTGCATCCGGAGCAGGCGATCAACCTTGTTGATGATCTGGGTATTGGCGATGCGCGTCCGAGTGATCGCCCGTCGCCTCGCCGATGGGCCATCGCGGTTGTTACGCTGCTTGCGGCGTTGACGCTGCTGGTGATGTCGGACCTCAAGCGGGCCGAACGGATTACGCGGGCCGTTGATGAAGCGGAGCTCGATAGTCGGAAGCTCGCAGAACTCAACACTGATCTGCGGGTTGCGCGTTTCCTAGAGACCACAGGGCCGAGTTTCTTAGCGATCCTCGATGAATTCAGCCACCAGACCGAAGGCTTCATGATCGACGAGATGCGCTACGAGCGTAACGGGTTGTTCACGGTGCAGGCAACAGGGCGATCGTCCGACCAAGTCAATCAGTTAGCCGCCAAGCTCTCAGCGATGAAAACCCTGTCGTCTGTACGCATCCGCAGTCAAGCGGCCAAGGACCGCGACAAAATCGAATACACCCTGGTTGCTGTGCCTGCGGAACAGTATTCCGCACCGTTCGCTCCACCGATTCCGCCCAAAACGGATGATTCGGCCAAGGCGTCCGCTGAGCCCAAGGATGGTAAACCGGGGCAGAAGGGGGGTGGCGCTTGAGCGAACGAGACCGACGAGCGTTGATCTGGGGTGGGGTCCTGATCGGGATTGCGGTGTTGTACCGATTCGCACTGTCGCCTGTGGTCGATCAGTGGCAGGAGGCCCGGGACGCCGTGGCTTCGCAATCGGTGATGCTGACGCAATACGAAGAAAAATTGGAAAAACGCAGTGGCATCCGCAAGCGCCTTGAGCAACGCTACGGCCCCGGGGTCAACCGCCCGCTGCCCACGGCCGATGACGCCCAGGTCGCCTTCCCGCGTAGCGTGCAGCAAGCCATAGGCCGCGGCGGTGCTCAAGCCAGGCAGGTCGAGGTTCAGGGGTTGCGGCGTTTGCGTGACTATCCGGGGATTGAACTGTTGTCGCTGCGGGTTCAGGTTACATGCGAGCCCAACGCAATCCCCGCCATGCTGGCCGAGCTCACCCGGGCGGACATGCCGGTCGTGGTCGAGTCAGTCAACCTGAGTATGCCGCAACGCGGGCAACGTCAGCGGTGGGAAGCGACGCTCGTCGTCTCGACGCCCACGCTGAAAGGGGGGAAGCCGTTATGATCGAACAGTTCTGGTCCCAACACGGCCCACGCACGCTTTGGCTGATAACGCTTGGCGTCGCGGCGATCCTCACGGTCAATGCAGTGCTCACACTGACCGACACCCGCGCCGCCGACGAGCGCGTGGACGATATCGCCAAGAAGTTGCGTCCACGCCCGGCGGTTGAGAAGCCCGCTGAGGCTCAGCCTCAGCGCGGTGGACCGGGGCGACACATGCAGCGTGGGCGTCAAAGAGGTGCGGTGCCCGATGATCCGGCCGGGCAGGCGACACAACGCATCCGCGACCGTTTTCTGTTCATGTCACCGCCCCCGCAAGGCTTCCGTAATGTGCAGGGCGTGCTCGGCGACCGCGTGCTCTACCCCGGCGGCCAATCGTTTGGCCTTGGTGAAAACGCGATGGGGGCCACCGTCGTTGCCATCGGCACGAACTGGGTCGAACTCCTCCACGAAGAACAAACCATCACCATTGACATCTTCCGTGGTGTCGAGCGTGGCCCCGAACTCATGCGTTGGGACGGCGAATCGGTTTCCTCCTCTCCTGGCCAGAACAACTCCGCGCAGCATCAAATGCGGGGTGGCCGGGATGGTCGAGGGGATCGGTCTTGGCGGCAACGCAATCGTGGTGATGGGGGCGATCGAGGTGGCCGGCCACGAGAACGCTGAGAGCCATTGCCCACCACGTCCCGAAACGAGAACTCCTTCAGAAGATCATTTTCTTGAAACCAAACATCAAACCCCAGCCCATTCCCGCAGTATTTCTTACGCAGAAGGCTCGAACCATGTCACAACCTTTCCTGTCTCCCCATAACGCTTGGTCTGCTTGGTTCAAACGAGCCGTGATGGTGATCGGCGTATTTTTACTCAGCCTGTCACTGATACACGTGTGCGTTGATGCGCAGGAAGTCGTCGAGGCAGTCGAAGCCGAAGCGGTCGAACAAACCGAACAGGCCGCCGAGGGTGAACAAGACGCGGAGGACGCGGTCGAGGAGCCGGGAGCGGAGGCTGAAGAAGAATCGGGCGAAGGTGAGCCACAAGAGGAACCCCCTAAGCCCAAGACCGTGTCGGTGTCTTTCCGGGACACCGAACTCTCGCAGATCGCGGGATTCTATGGCCGTGAGCTCGACAAACCGGTTCTTGTGGATCAGAGCGTCGCCAACAATCGCTTGACCATCATGTCCAACAAAGAGCTTCCGCTTAACGAAGCGTTTGAGCTGATTGGCAATGCGTTGCGCCAACGCGGGGTCATCGTGGTCGAAGGGCCGCGTCAGATTGAGTTGTTACCGATTGCGCAGATTCGTCGGATCAATCGGCAGGTCGTACCGGCGGAGCAATCCGTTAACGATTTGGAAGACCAATCCACCATCGTGGACAAGATCTTCCTCGTCGAGCACTACGACGTGACCCGGCTGAAGGACTTGGTTGTGCCGATGCTGCCGGAGTATGCGTTCCTGGTCGCCGACCCCAATCTGGATCGGCTGGTGGTGACTGCCGCGGCGGGTGACCTGATCCACATCGAACGCCTGGTGGCCAGCCTCGACGTCCCCCGGGCCAACGACACGATCGAAAAAATCTTCACGGTCGAGAACGGGGACGCCAGCGAGATCGTCTCCATGGTCCGCACTATCCTCGCAGGAACGCTCGGCGACGAGAGCCTCGCGGTTTTTACCACGCCTGCGCCCCAAGGGAACAACAACCGAAACAACCGCGGCGGCCGTAACCGCGGCGGTGGCAACCGAGGAAATAGCAATGCCGCGCCCGGTTCGAACACGCTCTTTGTCGAGCGCAACGAAGCTCCGATTATGCTCCAGGCCGACCTATCTCGGAACTGGATCATTGCCGCGGCGCCGCCTTCAGTGATGGATCAGATCGAGAAGTGGATCATCGAACTCGACAAACCGAAAGATCGCAACGAGCCTTACCAACTTTTTGATATCGAGCACGCCGACGTCGAGGAACTTGCCGGCCAGATCAACGAAGCCATCAACGCGATGCCGGATGCCGACATCCGCGCGAGCGTGCGGGTGATTCCGTTTGTGAAGTCGCGTCAGATCCTCGTCTACGGCTCGCAGCGTGGCCGTTCTTTGGTGCGTTCCCTACTGGATCAGCTCGACATCGAGTCCTCACAGTTCCAACTCATCAAAGAGATTGCGATCAAGCACGATTCGGCCGAAAACGTCAAAGAAAAAATCGAAGAGCTATTCAATAGTCAGCAGAGCAGTGGTAGCCGCTACACCTACTACTTCGGTAACAGCAGGCCTCAGCAAAAAGAGCTCACGGTGACAGCCGACCCCCAGCGGAACACCATCACGATTATGACCGACCCGGTCAGGATGCGTCGTATCGAAGAGATCGTTAAGGAGCAATGGGACCTGCCGATCGACCTGGACGATGTTAAGCCCAAGGTCTACGATCTCAAACATAGCGACCCCGTGCAGCTCCAGGAACTGCTGGAAGAGATGTTCACCAAATCTAGCTCCAGCAGCTCGTTTAGCTGGTTCACCGGGCGCAGCAGCACCGAGACCAACAACCCGGTCGGACGGCTCTTCGGCGAGTTTAGCTTCAACGCGATGCAGGACTCCAACAAGCTGATCGTCTCGACCAAGAACCCCGCTAACTACGTGGTGATCGATGAATTACTCGCCGAGATTGATCAGCCGCAAGACGCGGGTGTACCGATCATTATCGAGCTGAAACACGCCAACGCCGAGGACGTCGCCGAGCAGCTCAACGCCATGTTCTCTGAACCGGGTACTCCTGCTGCGATCACTCGTACCCAGCGCGGCCTCAGCGATGCCATCCGCCAGGTCTCGACCGCCGGTGAAGGCAACAACGGTGGAAACAACAATAATCAGAACAACAACCAGAACCGCAACAACCAGGGCGGCGGCGACAACGACCCGACCCAAATGACTTTTTGGTGGAGTCAGTCACGTCCCAATATCAACGAGCAGCCGATTAGCAATCTCATCGGCAAGCCGCGTATCGTCCCGGTGACTCGGCGCAATGCCTTGATGATCATGGCCCCTCAGGCTCACGTCGAGCCGTTCCGTCAGCTCGTGGCCGAGCTCGATCAACCCGGCCAACAGGTCGTCATCCACGCGATCATCACCGAAGTCCAACACGATGACGAATCCACCCTCGGCGTCCGTTTCGCTTCCGACCCCGGCATCTTCAACGATTCTCGCCTCGCTGATCAGGCCCTTGGTGGCAGCGCCAGCCTCGATTACTTAGAAAACGTTTTCAGTGGTAACGGCGTGATTGACGCCAACCTTAATCTCAATGTGCTCATCCAGCTCCTGGTCAACAACCTCAATCTCAGCGTGATCAACGAGCCCCGCCTCGTCACCGCAGATAACCAGGAAGCCCACTTCTTCGATGGTCAGGACGTGCCCGTGATCACCGGCGACCTGACCCGCGCCGATAGCAACGGCGACATCTCTCGAGACTTCCGCTACGAGCCTGTGGGTACCCGCCTTCACGCCCGGCCGCACATCACGCAGGACGGGGAGATCGACCTGCGGGTCAATCTCGAACTCTCGCGCATCGTCAACGGCACCACCGTCTTCGGCAACTTCCTTTTCGACCGCCGTACCACCACCACCCAAGTCACCCTCAAGGATGGCCAAACGATCGTCATCAGCGGTATCATCGAACAGGAAGATTTCGCCGAGGTCCGCAAGCTCCCGTTGTTCGGCGACCTGCCACTCGTAGGCGGGCTGTTCCGAAGCACCGACACGGGCGTCCGCAACCGCGAGGTCATCGCGTTCATCACCCCGCATATCGTCAAGAACGGCGAAGCCTCCGATGAGCGCACCCAGGCCAACCGTGAATGGCTCGAGCGGGTCCGCGGTGCCATGGCGGTGCCCAAAGACGTTAACAACAAAGAAGAGGTCGATGACCGCTTCACCACGCCCGAGCAGCGTGGTATCGCTTCCGATGCCGCGCTCGAAGCGGCACGCGAAGAAGAAGCCGCCGAAGCGGTGGAAGAAGCTGAGTAAAATCGGTGCGTATGTTTCGTGTGATGAACACCAAGTCGATATCTGGGTTGAGCTTTGGCTGCTTGTGCGTAAGCCTGAGTATTTGGGCCGGCTGTGCATCACCGCCCGATTGGGAGCGGGCCAACGCACAGGAGTTACAAGAAGCGCAAGGCGAGGGGCTCAACGCCATCGCCCCCGAGCGGAAAGCTCGGCGATGGACCGGCGGCGTGACGGCGGTCGGGGCGGATCGGCCGGGGGTTCCGAACATGGGTTTGCAGTTGCCGCGTGTTTCGCCCGACGGCAGTTGGGTTGCGTTTCTGGATGCCGACCCGGAATTGCCCCGCATCTTGCCGGATTCGTTGGTGAGTGGCCGGGGTCTGGGCGGCGTGTCGCTGTGGGTACGCGGAGTGGAGGATGAAGGATTCGCACAAAGTGTCGCGGTCGCCCACGCGGCCTGGCCGACATGGTCTAGGGATGCGAGCACGTTGGTGTTCATCAGCCACGACCCACGCACGGGCTGCGCGCTCGGATTTCATGACGCAGCCACGGGCCAGACCGATCGCTTGGCCGTGGGCATCCGCAAAATGCTGACCCCGGCCATGTCGCCCGACAACCAGCGCATCGCGGTCTCGGGTTACGGCGAAATCGCGGACCAGGCGCTGCTGTTTGTGATCGATCGTGACACCGGAGAAAGCATGCCCGGCCCCCAGCCCTCCCTGGGCGGGGCACAACTCATGCCCCATTGGATCGATCACCAGACGCTACTCTTCGTCGAGCTCGACGCCAACGGCGGCGGCCTGATGCGTTGGACCGTCGGCAGTCCACAAGCCGAGCCGATTGCGCCGCTGCAGCTACCCGAGTCGATTTTCGATGCCATCCACCTCCACGCCGGCGTGCCGAGTCCGGTTTCGGCCGGCGGGCGTTACTTCAGCTATTACGCCTCGAGCGAAGACCGAATCGTTTGGATTGATATGGACACCGGCGAAGCGATGAACCTCAACACCGGCGATCGGGCGGGCACATGGTGGAACGCGCAATGGTTCTTGGTGGCCAACGACGATCAGCTGGAGCTGATCGCCGCGCCGCAAAACATAAGCGAGACCGATGCGCAAGAGGTGAGCGTTGCCCCCGACGACGAGCGTCCCCGTATGAATCTATTGCCGGGCCGATGGGTGCCGCTCTGGGCAGATGCCGACCAACAATCGATGCTTTTGGTCGGACAGAGCGATCGTCCCGATCGTTTCCGGCTTCTACAACTCTGGGTGATCACCCGGTAGCCCTACGTTTATCCAAAACACTGTGGATAAGGTGAGTTTCGTCGAAGAAAATATCTTCCAGAATCTCAAAACGTGAGACTTAGAAACGCCGGATTAAAAAACTTCAAGTTTTATCGATAAAAACTGTTGCATCACATACAAGCTGTCGATATGTTTCTCGCGTAACCCTTCCTCATTTGTCGAGGCGAGTGAATTCCATGAACACCGAGCAACACAATTTGAAATCTGCCGAACCCACGCAAGTGGTGTCGCGGTGGCTCGGTTTCGGGAGACTCGTCTTAGCGTCTCATCAAGAGACCGTGGCACAGGCCGCCGAGAGTATTGCGTATCCCCCCGCCGACCGATGTGTCGTCGTCACGGATGCGGATGGCTCAGAACGCGGTATACAGCGGCCAGGCTTTATGGCGGATCACGCCGATTGCCTACGCCTCGCCTGAGCCGCAACCCTCGACCCCACACATTCGTGAACACTCGCGCCGGCACTAGGTGTATTCGTATTTACTTGTTTTCAAGTGAATTTCGCAGTTGCAATCTGTCTATTTTGATTTTCCGAGGATGAATTCAGATGGTTTGAAAGCCCACACCCACGATGTAGCTCAATGGCGGAGCAGGCCCCTCATAAGGGAAAGGATGCTGGTTCGAGTCCAGCCATCGTGATTGAAAGTTTGCGGTGTAGAGGAGCGGAGTCCTCGCCAGATTCATGATCTGGAGACCGCGGGTTCGAATCCCGCCGCCGCCATTACAACCTGAACCTTGACGTACCCATGTTCGCGGGGAAGGCGGTCCTATGCCGTCGGCGCGATCGGTGCGTCCATAGTGCCGCGTAGCTCAATGGCCAGAGCACCTCTCTTACAAAGAGACACGTGTCGGTTCGAATCCGACCGCGGCGATTCATCCCCGGAAGTTGCGCAAGCGACGGCGTGAAGTTTCATACGACACGCACCCAAGCTTGTGCAGCTGAAGAGGGAAACGCTGGTTAGCTTAGCCGGCAAAGCGCCCGTCTGAAAAGCGGGAGCCCCAGGTTCGAGTCCTGGACCAGCGGTTGATGCTTGTCGTGTCTTGCATGGCGGGCGGGCACGAGCGGTTCGTGCCACGGATCTTTGAAAAGTAAAGAGCAGATTGATGAAGCAATCACCGCCCGCCCTCCGGCGCAATCGTGCGCCGGGGGCCGGGACGCGTGATTGCACTCGACTCGTAGCTCAGCGGAAGAGCGGCCGGCTGATAACTGGCAGGACGGAGGTTCGAATCCTTCCGGGTCGATTGTTTGGATTAGACACGGGCCGTGGCATAGACGGCGGCGCGGCGCGAGTCACACGCGACCCCGCTGGAGTGTGCACGCTCTCCCGGCCCGTTTTTCATTTTGCTGTCGTAGCTCAGTTGGATAGAGCACTTCCTTGTCAAGGAATAGGTCGCGGGTTCGATCCCCGCCGGCGGCGTTAGATGGCTATGTAGCTCAACGAGTCGAGCGCTCCGCTTGCCCCAAAGGCGCGGAGAGATCCGGGTTCGAATCCCGGCATGGCCTGTTTGGTCACGATAGCTCAGCCGGAAGAGCAGCTGTCTAGTAAACAGCAGGTTGTCGGTTCGATTCCGACTCGTGACTCTTGCTTGTTCGCCCTGTAGTTCAATCGGATGAACGCCGGACTACGAATCCGGAGGCTGTAGGTTCGAATCCTACCGGGGTGATTCGGGAGGGGTGAGTGATGAGCGGTGAGGTTTGAGGTCATTGCCTCAACACTCATACCTCAGGCCTCATCCCTCATTCCTGAATATGGGCCGTAGCTCAATCGGCAGAGCGGCCGGCTTTGAACCGGCAGGTTGTGGGTTCGATCCCTACCGGCTCAGTTTTTTGATTTCTAGTTGATTCGCCCCGTAGCTCAACGGAAGAGCGTCGATCTCCGAAGCCGAAGGCTGCAAGTTCGAGTCTTGCCGGGGTGATTGTTTGTGATTCGCCACCGTACCCCAAGAGGTAGAGGGCGCCGGCTCAGACCCGGTGGATGTGCAGGTTCGAGGCCTGCCGGTGGTATTGAGTCAGGTATGAGTGATGAGGTCAGAGGTGTGAATGGCCCACTTGTCAGGCCTCACTCCTCAATCCTCACACCCCAATAGCCCGGTATCCCAACCGGTAGAGGAAGCGGATTCAAAACCCGTTAACGTGTGGGTTCGACTCCCACCCGGGCTACTTTTCGATCGCCGGTGAAGGACGCGGCTACTTCGGGTAGAGCAGTGCGTTTGCACGGTCACAGGTTCGAGTCCTGTCGGCTCCTCTTCCTTTGCGATGGGGCCGTAGCTCAGTTTTACATCCCGCTTCCAGCGGTTCCTCGATCGATTTCCGCCGCGGCGTACCGACGGGTGCGTCGCGGCTTTGGCCGGCGGTGAAGGACACGGTTACTTCGCTTGCAGAGCGCGTGGTTACAGGTTCGAGTCCTGTCGGGTCCATTTTGATTTGGGGCCCGTAGCTCAATCGGATAGAGCACGTATAAACCCCGTTTCCGCTTGTTCCCCGGCCTTTTTCTTGATTTTTGTAGCGGCGTTTCACTTGTGGTGAACGCTTTTGTTGTCGTGCGAAGACGAAAGGAGGCACGCGATGAAGATGAATGTATTGGCTCGGCGTGGCCGTTCGAAGACGCATGAGCGTGGTCCCTCGGTGACTTTGAGCAAGGCGCAAGAGCTCCGGCGTGCGGTCATGGCCTGCTTGCTGTGGGAAGACCACTTCTACGAGAACGGCACCGCCGTGGCGAGCCGGATCCAGGCGTTGGTGCCGAAGGTTGAGCCGCGGATCGTGGCGGACCTCGCCATTGAAGCGCGTCACGCGATGAAGCTGCGGCACGCTCCGTTGTGGATCGTCTTGGCGATGGCCCGTTCGCCTCAGCACCGCCGGTTGGTGGCGCAGACGCTGGCCCGGGTGATCGAGCGTGCGGATGAGCCGGCCGAGTTCCTGGCGATGTACTGGGACGATGGCCGGAAGCCGCTGGCGAACCAGGTGAAGAAAGGCCTCGCCGCGGCGTTGACCAAGTTCGACGCGTACCAGTTGGCCAAGTACGACCGGCCCGGCGCGGTGCGGCTGCGGGATGTGTTATTCCTCACCCACGCCAAGCCGAAAGATGCAGATCAGGCCGAGGCCTTCGCTGGACTTGCTGAGGGCAAACTGGCACCACCCAAAACTTGGGAGGTCGCGCTATCGGCCGGCGACGGTACCAAGACCGATCGCGAGAAGCGGGACCGCTGGGTCCAGCTGCTGGAAGACCGACGGATGGGCAGCTTGGCGTTGCTGCGGAACCTCCGCAACATGGATCAAGTTGGCGTGAAGCCGAAGCTGATCCGTAAAGCCCTCGACGAGATGCGGCCCGGCCGTGTCCTGCCGATGCGGTTCATCGCGGCGGCTCGCCATGCTCCGCAGTTCGAGCCCAGCCTGGAGCGGGCGCTGTTCCGGCAGGTCCGCGAGCAGCCGATGCTGAACGGCCGGACCGTGGTGCTCGTTGACGTGTCGTACTCGATGGTCGGCGTGCCGGTGTCGAAGCACTCGGACTTGACTCGGCTTGATGCGGCGGCAGCGCTCGCGATGCTCGCTGCACAGATGTCGCAGGACTGTGTGGTCTACACGTTCTCGAACGACGTGAAGCGGATACCGCCTCGGCGGGGCTTCGCGTTGCGGGACATGATCGTTTCGCAGGACCACGGCGGCACCCGTTTGGGTAAGGCCGTATCGACCGTAAACAACCGTGATCGGTACGACCGGTTGATCGTGATCACCGACGAGCAGTCGCAAGACTCGGTTGGTGGTCCGGCTGGCCGTGGCTACCTGCTCAACGTCGCCACCTACCGGAACGCCGTGGGCTACGGACCGTGGGTTCGGGTTGATGGTTGGTCGGAAGCGGTGCTCAAATACATCCGTGAGCTTGAGCGATCGCGTTTTGTTTAACACCTACTTTTGCCCCGCGGGCCACGGACCCGCGGTGGCTTTCGTCATCGTGTCCCAATCGGCAGAGGGGCCAGGCCGAGATCCTGGTGGTTGGAGGTTCGAATCCTCCCGATGACATTTCGTTTGACCTCAGTTATGGGGTTGTAGCTCAATTGGGAGAGCGCCCGGCTTGCACCCGGAAGATCGGGGTTCGATTCCCCGCGACTCCACTTGACGAAGGGACGAGGTACTAGGGACGAGGGGCGAGTGCGAAAGCCACGCGGTCCTCGTACGTGAATACTCGTCCCTCGTTACTCGTCCCTGAAACCCGAAAGGAGGCCGACCATGACGCCGGCATTGCAGAGCGACGTGTTGGTGCTGAACAAGCACTGGCGGGCGTTGCGGATCATCACCGCCGCCGAAGCGTTGGCCGACTTGTTCGTCGGCCGGGTCGAAGCGGTG
This sequence comes from Planctomycetota bacterium, assembly GCA_039194345.1. Lineage (GTDB taxonomy): Bacteria > Planctomycetota > Phycisphaerae > Phycisphaerales > Phycisphaeraceae > Algisphaera. The sequence goes on along the minus strand of JBCCWB010000062.1, from coordinate 623 downwards.
GATACCCACTATCAGTCCTACGACTTTGCGTCGTGGCACGAGCTGAGCGAATACGCCGCCGAGTTCGAGGCGGAGGATCACCGGTTTGTGCAGACGGTGACCAGCGCGGTGTTGGTCCCAGCCGTTGTTCGGTTGTTGCACTTCGATCGGGTCACTCGGCCGACGCTGCGGCTCAGCCGTCGCAACGTGTACCTGCGGGACGACTACACCTGTCAGTACACCGGCAAGCGGCTGCCGAGTAGCGAACTCAACCTCGACCACGTCGTCCCCACCTCGCGGGGCGGCAAGACTACGTGGGAGAACCTGGTGTGCTGCAGTGTCGAAGTGAACTCGCTGAAGGGTGACAAGACGCCCGAAGAAGCGGGCCTGAAGTTGATTCGGCCGCCCCGTCGGCCGGACGCAACGGAGTTGTTGTTCAAGTCTCGTCGGGAGCGTCACGATTCGTGGAAGCACTTCGTGGACGCGGCGTACTGGAACACCGAACTGCACGATTGACTCACTCATGCCTGGTGGGCGGGAAATCCGGGAGCATTTCGGGGGCACCAGGCTTTATTCAGAACGGAGCTCGGTTTGGCAGAGCGCCCGGTTTGGGACCGGGGGGCCGCAGGTTCGAATCCTGTCGT
>JBCCWB010000061.1:0-18315 GCA_039194345.1 Planctomycetota bacterium | reverse complement strand
GCGCTTCTTGGTGTCGTCGTCGCAGATCTTGGGGCCGGTGTAGTAGTCGCCGAACTCCGCGGTGTTGGAGATGCTGTAACGCATGTAGTCCAGGCCGCCGCGCTTGATCAGGTTGATGATCAGCTCGAGCTCGTGGCAGACCTCGAAGTAGGCCAGTTCGGGGGGGTAGCCGGCTTCGGTCAGGACTTCGAAGCCTTTCTTGATCGATTCGCTGAGGCCGCCGCAGAGGACGACTTGTTCGCCGAAGAGGTCGGTCTCGCACTCGTCTTTGAAGTTGGTGACGAGGATGCCGCCCTTGCCGCCGCCGTTGCCGATGGCGTAGGCGAGGGCCTGATCCTTGGCGTCGCCGGTGGCGTCTTGGTGGACGGCCATGAGGGTGGGTACGCCGCCGCCGCGCTCGTACTCCCAACGCACGGTGTGGCCGGGGCCCTTGGGAGCCACCATCACCACATTGACGTCTTCCGGGGGGGTGATGGTGCCGAAGTGGATGTTGAAGCCGTGGGTGAAGAGCAAGGTCTTGCCGGCCGTCAGGTTCGGGGCAATGGAGGCCTCGTAGACATCGGGCTGGACTTCGTCGGGCAGCGCGATGGCGATCAGGTCGGCTTGCTTCACGGCTTCGTCGACGGGCAGCGGGTCGAAGCCGTGCTCGATGGCGAGCTTGCCGTTGGTCGACTCTTTGCGGTTGGCGACGATGACGGTGAGGCCCGAGTCGCGGAGGTTCTGGGCGTGGGCGTGGCCCTGCGAGCCGTAGCCGATGACGGCGATGGTCTTGCCTTGGAGGGGTGCGAGGCTGCCGTCTTTGTCGTAGAGGGTTTCGATGGCCATGGTGCGGGAACTCCGGTCGCGGGGCGTATGGGGGCGAAAAAAGGGTTTTGGGGTTGTTCGGCGTGAGCCGAGCCGAGTAATCTAATGGTCAGCTACGGGCCGGTCAAACGGTCGATGAGTCAATCGAAAGGGTGCTGATGGGTCGGGTGGTACAAACAATCGGGTGGTCGGCGGTGGCCATAGCGATGATTTTGGCGGTTCAGGGCTGCACTTTCGTCGACCTCAACCGGGATCAGAAGGAGATCGACCGGGCAGGCTGGGTGAAGCTGCGGGTCGAGGGCGAGCGGTTTGCTGAGCACCCGGTGTATGCGGCGCTGGTCCGCGAGCCGGGCGACAGCATGATGGCGGTGACCGTGGAGACCTACGGCGTGGTGCCGGGCAGCCAGAAGATCGAGCTGCGGGCCCCCGAAGGCAACTACTTGGTGGTGGCCTTCCAAGACATCAACGAGAACAAGAAGTACAACGAATCCGAGCCGTTCGCGGCCTACGGCCAACCCGAGCCGGTCGAGCTCTGGGCGGGCCGGGTGATCGAAGACCTGACGCTGTCGCTGGACGTGGCGGTGATGCCGGACCTGTGGACGCCCAAGGCGCTGCAGGAGCGCGGCGTGGAGGTGTCGGAGCGGCTGGCGAACTTCGGCAAGCTGATCAGCCTCGACGACCCGCGGTTCGAGCGTGAGGTCGCCCGCACCGGGATGTGGCAGCCCGCCCACTTCATCCACGGTAACAACGCGGGGATGTACATCCTCGAAGAGTACGACCCGGGCAAGACGCCGGTCGTGTTCGTGCACGGCATCGGCGGCTCGCCCCGGCACTTCACCACCATCATCGAGCAGATAGACCACGAGCGATTTCAGCCGTGGGTCTTCTACTACCCCTCGGCCATGCGGCTGCAAGAACTGGGCGACTACCTGCAGGTCTGTCTCGACCGCATGCGGGCGGAGTACGGCTACAAGAATGTTGCGATCGTCAGCCACAGTATGGGCGGGCTGGTGTCGTGGGCAGGGGTGCGAGCGCACCTGAAGCAGAACCCCACACCGTATATCGATTTCTTCGTCACGATCCACTCACCGCTCGGCGGGATGTCGAGCGCCGCGGCGGGCGTGGACCACGCACCGGTGGTGATGAACTGCTGGATCGACCTGGACCCACGCAGCGAGTTCATCGCGACGGTGTACGAAGAGCCCCTTCCCTCGTCGATCCCTTATCACCTCTTCTACGGCGTAGTCGAAGGACAAGAAGTCTCGCTGCCCGTACCGAAAGACACGCTGGATGCCGAGCTCGCCAAAGTGGACCCATCCGCGTTCAACGACGAGACCGTCTCGCTCGACAGCCAGCTGCAACGCTCGGCAGTCGCGCAGACCACTTCGTTGCACAGCAACTACGCCACGCATATGGGTACACTGCGTGATCCGCAGACCATCGAAACCCTCAACAGCCTGCTCGCCGAGTACGCCGACAACCGCCCCGCCGAATGAGCCGACGCCCCACCTCGACTTACCCCCGCACGTTGACCCGATTGTGGTCGCTAACCGACCCGTCCTCGGAAACCATGCGCACCTCCGATGCGCTGGACCGCCCCACCATGCACCGCCTCGTCGCCACCGACGGCGGGGACTACTGGGTGTGCTCAGAAACCGGCCAACTCGAACACACCATCCAGGTCCCGCCGCAACCGCACGAGTACGACGGCCACTGGAAAGAAATGGTCGAGCGCGGCGAACCCACGGAACGACAGAAACAGTCGGCCCGCGAACTACTCGAACGTTTCGAGCCCTACCGCACCCACGGCCGGATGTTCGAGATCGCCACCGGCCTGGGCCCCGTCGTCGAGATGGCCCGCGACATGGGCTGGCAGCCCGAGGGCATCGAGTTCTCGCCCTACGCCGCCCAGCAAACCACCGACCGCACCGGCATCCCCGTGCAGGTGGGCCCGGCCGAGGAGATGCAGCTCGAAGAAGGCGCCTACGACCTGGTCATCATGGACAACCTCTTCGAGCACCTCACCCGGCCCCGCCACGTGCTACATACCGCAGCAAAAGCGCTTCGGCCCGGCGGCGTGATCTACCTGCAAACACTCAACGCCCAATGCCTCTCGCTCCACGCCCAGCCGACGGGGTGGATCTACTTCGCGCTGGGCCACCAGTTTGTGCCGACCCGGCTGAGCTTCGACCACTACCTCGATCACTGCGGCCTGGAATTCGTCTTCCGTACCACCCGCGGCTTCCGCCCACGGCCACAGCGCGACGAGAACGAGATCAACGGCGTCGCCCGCTCCTACGAAAAAATCGTCTCGCACATCGCTCGTGCCACCCACACCGGCCATCGCATCGAGTGCATCCTGCGACGAAAAGCCTAAACCCCGCAGGCCCCGACAGCCGATCGCGTAGATAACGCGCTATGCTCGATTTTTCCGACCAGCCCTACCAGTACTTCCCGCCCAAGCATTCCCGCTTCTGGTCGGCCCTGCTGCTCTATCACAACCGCACCCGCCACCTCCCAGGGACACAGCAGATCATGGACGTCGAGCCGTCGGGACACGATGAGCTGCTCGACCAACTCAAGCCCAGCGATCGCTTGGTGTTCCTGCCTAACCACTCGACACACGCGGACGCAGCGATCTTCCTCGAAGCGCTCCGGCAGCTCGGCGTGACCAGCCTGATGATGGCAGCCTACGACGTATTCCTCCGCGGCCGAGTGCATCGTTTCACGATGCAGCGGATGGGCGCGTTTGCCGTGGACCGTGATGGCAGCGACCCCAAGCCGATGAAGCAGGCGCTCGCCACGCTTGAAGAAGGTAAGCACGCGTTGACGATCTTCCCCGAGGGGAATGTGTATCTGACCAACGACCGCATCACGCCGTTTATGGACGGCGCGGCGTTCATCGCGCTGAAGGCCCAGCAGGCGTTGCAGAAAGCTGCCGATAGCGGAAACGCCAGTGGGCGGATCCTCGCGGTGCCGGTCTCGATCAAGGCGACTCACCTGACCAACGCCCGCATGAAGATCACGCAACGCTTTGAGCCGTTGGGCAAGCAACTCGGCGTCGAAGCCGACTTTCACGCCGAGCCGATCAAGGCGGTGTATCAGGCAGGCGAAATCGCGCTGCACCGCAACCTCAAGCAGCGCGGCTTGGATGTGCCCGATGCTCCGGACCTGGGCACGCTGGTGGAGCAGGCCGCGACCAACGTGCTCGAACGCCTCGAAGCCAAGCTCGAAGTCACACCCAAACCGAAAGACACGCCGCTGGACCGCGTCCGCTCTGCACGACGGTTGATCCACGAGGTGCGCATCGATCCCGAACGTGCGGTCGACCACGCCGCCGCCGCGACCTGGGCCGATGAAGCGATGCTGGCGTATCGCATCGCGAGTTACCCCATGGGCTATGCCGCGGAGAAGCCGACGCTCGACCGCGTGAGCGAGACCGTCGAAAAACTCGAAGAAGACCTGCTCACCAAGATGCCCGCGCCGATGTGTCGGCGGCACGCGTACGTCCACTTCAACGCCCCGATCGATGTGAGTCATCTGCTCGCCGAGCACCCCAAACTGCGGGCCGCGGTCAGCTCGTTCACCTCGCAGACCGAGGCCGCGGTGCAGGCGGGCATCGACCACCTCAACCACCACAACCCCCACCCCGGCGGGCAGATGTGGTGAGGTTTTATCGGCCCCGCCATCTACACACGCCCCACAACTCAAACACCCTTTCGCATCCCGTCGATTAAACGGTGTGTCTGCGTTGACCGTTCCAACTTCGCTCAACCCCGCCGACCTCGGGCTACCCACACCCGACGCGCGGCTGCGCGGACAATCGGCGACGCCAGTTGACACCAATTCCGAGCAGACGCCGCAAACCATCAACGGGGGCTCATCTGAACGCCCCGCCGATCAGGTGACCATCTCACCAGAAGCGCAGCAGGCCGCGGACGAGGAATCTGATCCCGCACAGGACGCCGCCGATGCCGCCGCGCCCAAAGGCAAAGACGGTGAGCCGCTGAACGACGCCGAGCAGAAGCAGGTCCAAGAACTCGAAGCCCGCGACCGTGAGGTCCGCCAACACGAGCAGGCCCACAAGGCCGCGGCCGGTTCCTACGCCACCTCCGGCCCGAACTACTCCTATCAAGAAGGCCCCGACGGCAAGCGTTACGCCGTGGGCGGCAGTGTCGGCATCGATGTCTCCCCCGAAGCAACGCCCGAAGAAACCATCGCCAAGATGCAAGTGGTCCGCGCCGCCACCCTCGCCCCAGCCGAACCGTCGAGCCAGGACCGCAAGGTCGCGGCCCAAGCATCACGCACCGAGCAGCAAGCCCGGGCAGAATTGGCTGCTGAACGCCAAGACTCAACCAGCGAATTGGATCGCAACGAAGATCAGGCTACATCCGGTAAATCAGGTACTGATTCACCGACGGTTGAAGGCAATCAAATCAAGAAACTCGCCATGTTCATACCACCGACTACACCAAACCTCGAAGTCGTCGCATAACAGCCCATTGATACTGATGGTAAATCACAGGCCATAAAACCAGGGACGAGGTGGTGGATTTACACCTACGCGTGGCTTCTTGGCTTCATGAGGCGTCATCTCCCAGACGGTCATGTAGACCGATGTATGGAAACGAATTGGGTAGATTTTAGGCCCCCGTCGATCTCCGATCTCAAAAACGGAAGCAAGCACAGGCCCTGACAGATACAGAATTGTCAACGCGAAAAACGCTGCAAGTAGCCAACGAAATTTACTGGATAAGACTAGCGTAAACACTCAATTAGTTTACAAGCCAGTTATGGTGAATCACACCATCAATTCCCCGCCGCGGCTTCGTCGAGGTACCAGATCAGGTCGCTGCTCTTGGGGGCGATGCCGCTGATGGGGATCTGCTCGATGTCGGGCGAGCCGGTGGCGAGTTGGTCGGCGACGCGCTGCAGCGCCGCGTTCTTGCCGCTGCCCACAGAGAGCACGCCCACGTGCCGACCGGCGTTGATCAGGGAGTAGGTCATAGTAACGCGCGGGGGCGGAACGACCTTTTCGCCGTCGTTGGTGTCGATCCAACGGGTGGCGTGCAACGCGGGGGATTCGGGGAACAGACTAGCGGTGTGGCAGTCGCCGCCCATGCCCAACAAGATGAAGTCGATCGCGGGATGGTTCGTGTCGCTAGGCGTGTCGATGCCGAAGGCTTCGGCCAACGTTGCTTCGTATTCAGCGGCCGGGTCGTCGGCGAGGACGGGCATGGCGTGGACCTGACTCGTGGGGATGCCCGCGTGGTCGGTCATCGCTTCGCGGATCATCTTGATGTTGGACTTCTCGTGGTCCTCGGGGACGCAGCGTTCGTCGACGATCCAGATATGCGTCTTGGCCCAAGGGATGCCGCGGAACAGGGGATCGGTCACCAGACGCATGTAGAACGGCTCGGGCGTGCCGCCGCCGGACAGGGCGAGGTGGAAGACGCCCCGTTTTTCAACCGCAGCAATCGCCGCGTGCAAGAGGTCGGCCCCGAGTTTTTCAAACAGGGCTTCGGTATCGGGTTTCACAACGACGGTGCCGGGGAGGTTGATCATGGCAGCAGGGTACCGGGCCTCGCTCGGGTTTGCATCCGCGTCGAAGGCGAAAACATTCACCAAAGAAAAACCCCTCCGTGTTGGGAGGGGTTCAGAAAATTCCTGATGATCTGCTGGCCTATTTCTGAGCGAGTTGCTCTTCGGGAGCGGAGCCTTCCATCGCGTCGTGCTGTTCGTTGACCAGGATGAACTTGTCGAACTCGATGCCGTCTTCCCGCATGGAGAAGCTGATGGTGTGCACGCCCGGCTCGGGGATATCGATGTAGATCTTGTGCGGCACGCCGCAGTGCTGCTCTTTGGTGCGTTGCTTGCTCTCCCAGCGCCAGCCGTGCTTGCCCTGGCACCATTGCATGCGTTGCCCCGTGGCGGGCCAGTCGCCGTTGATGCCGACGTGGATGCCGTTGTCTTCCGAGCCGGTCGAGTAGATGCGGGCCCAGACGTAGTAGCGTCCTGCGGTCTCAAATTCGATGGGGTAGTGGATGATCGCGAGATGGCCGGGCTCGGGGCTGAAGTTCTCGCCGCGGATCAGCTTGTCGCCGTGGGTCCGGCGGGTGTCGGGCAGGATCTCAATGTACGCGCCGCCGCTGGCGCCTTCGACGTGGGGCGGGTCGCCGTCGGGGGCGACCTCGGGGGTGGTGGATTCGTCCACGCGGTACCACGCCCGGATGTCGTCCTTGGTTTGCTCGGCAAAATCCTCGGCCTCGACCGCGACGATGCCGCCCTTCTCCGTCGCCACAGGCTCAACATCCGCGGCGGACGCCGTCGCTTGGCAGAAAAACGCACCCGAGACAAACGCCAACGCGCCGAACTTAAAACTGAAATTCATCGTGACACTCCATACAGATGGGAACAGAAAGGAAACGCGAGAGTTCCCATGTTACCCGAAGTGACGCAAAAAACTCAGTCGTTTCGCCAATAACGCCCTTCGCGCTGCATCATGAGGTCGGATGCGGGCGGTCCCCAGGTGCCGGCCGCGTAGTTGGGCAGGTCGGGCTGAGGGTTCTCTTCCCAGTAGTCCAGCACGGGCTGGCAGGCGTACCACGAGCTCTCGATCTCGTCACGGTGCTTGAACAGCGTTTGGTCGCCCCGCATACAGTCGTGCAGCAGTGTTGCATACCCGTCCGGCGGATCGACCTCCCACTGCTTGATGTAGTCGAAGTCCATCACGACCTCGTTCATCTTCATGCCCACGCCCGGCTCCTTGCCTTCGAAGCGGATACGGATGCCTTCGTTGGGCTGGACCGAAATCACGATCTGGTTGGGCTTCTGGTAGCGGGCCTGGTCGCGGAAGAGGATGTGCGGCGTAGGCTTGAAGTAGATCACGATCTCGGTCTTCTTCTCGGCCATCGCCTTGCCCGAGCGTAGGTAGAACGGGACGCCGCCCCACCGCCAGGTGTCGACGTTGAACTGCATCGCGGTAAAGGTGTCACGCTGCGACTCGGGGTCGACGCCGTCTTCCTCGCGGTAGCCGATGACGGCCTCGCCCTTGACCGCGCCGGGGCCGTATTGGCCGCGCACCGCGATCTGCGGGATCTCTTCTTCTTTGGGCACGCGCAGGGCCTTGAACACCTTGATCTTCTCGGTGCGGATATCCTCGGCGTGCATGCTCACGGGCGGCTCCATCGCCACCAGCGACATCACCTGCAAGAGGTGGCTCTGGACCATGTCCCGCATCGCGCCGCCGCCGGGGCTGTCGTAGTAGCTGCCGCGTCCCTCGACTCCGACGGTCTCGCTGGCGGTGATCTGGATGTGGTCAATGTACTCGCGGTTCCACAGCGGCTCAAAGATCGTGTTGGCAAAACGCAGCACGAGCATGTTTTGCACGAGCTCTTTGCCGAGGTAGTGGTCGATCCGGTAGATCGAGTTTTCCCAGAACACGTCGCCGAGCGTGTTGTTGAGCTGAACCGCCGACGCCGGGTCTTTGCCGAAAGGCTTCTCGATGATGATGCGCTGCCAGGTGGGGTCTTCTTTGTTGAGCGGGACCATGCGTTTGCCGTCGATGACCAGGCCGCTCGCGCCGACGTTTTGAATGATCGGCTCGAAGAACTGCGGGGCCATAGACAGGTAGAACATGATGTTCGTGCCCGTGCCGTGCTCCTGGGCGAGGCCCTTGATCCGCGTGGTCAGGGCCGGCCAGGCCTCGGCGTTGGTCGAGTCGCTGGCTTCGTAGTGCACGTGTTTAGAGAACTCGGCCCACTTGGCGTCGTCGTAGCCGCCGGGGTTGAAGTCGTAGATCATCTGACGGAACGCATCATCGTCGTACTTCGACCGGGCCACGCCGAGGATGCCGAAGTTCTTGGGCGTCATCCCCCGGTCCCAGAGGTAGTAGAGCGCGGGGAGGAGCTTGCGTTTGGTCAGGTCGCCGGACGCACCGAAGATCACGATGAGGCAGTCGTCGGGTTGCTGGAGGGTGGTGGAGTGGGGCATGGGAGCACAATAGACACGAAAGCGGCGCGCGGGGCAAACCGATCTGGACGTTAACCATGCGCAAACGGACGTTTAGCGCCCCAAAGCCACACTGACGACCATCACATCTGCCGGGTTCACACCCGCCAAGCGGCCCGCTTGGCCAAGGGTCGCCGGGCGGAACTTGTCGAGGACGGCGGCTGCCTCGTTGCGGAGGCCGGGGACGGCGTTGAAGTCGAAGTCGTTGGGCACGGGGATGCTTTCGCTTTCAGACAAGCGTTCGATCTCGCGGCGGCTGCGGTCGATGTAGCCCGCGTACTGCCGGTTGGCGAGGACGGCACGGAGGGCGCGTGTTTCTTGTGGCGAGCCGGACTGTGTCAGTCCGGCCGGATCGACACGATCCGGCTCGCTGGCGAGGTGCTGGGCGACCTCTTCGAGACCGACGCCCGCGCTGTTGACCCATTTGCTCATGGGCTTGCCATCGACCTGGGTGCGGTCGATCCACTTGTTCAGCTCGGCAACCCGTTGCCGCTTGGCTTCGAAAACCGTCCAGCGCGCCTCATCGACGGTGCCCAACTCCCGCCCCACCGGCGTCAACCGCGTGTCTGCGTTGTCGCTGCGTAGCAGCAGCCGGTGCTCGGCCCGGCTGGTAAACATGCGGTACGGCTCGCGCGGCGTCTTGGTGACCAGGTCGTCCATCATCACACCGAGGTACGCTTCGTCGCGGCGCAGCCGCCAGGGGTCTTGCCCCCGCATGTAGCGCACCGCGTTGACCCCGGCAATCAGGCCTTGCCCAGCCGCCTCTTCATAGCCCGAGGTGCCGTTGATCTGCCCGGCGAGGAACAGCCCCGGCACACGCTTAGTCATGCACGTCGCATCGATCTGATGCGGCCATACCATGTCATACTCCACGGCGTAGCCCGGCTTCAGGATCACCGCGTTCTCGCAGCCCGGCAGCGCGTGGACGATCTTCTCCTGCACATCGATCGGCAGCGAGGTGCTGATGCCGTTGCAGTAGATCTCGTTGGTCGATAGGGATTCAGGTTCGAGGAACACGTGATGCGACGTGCGGTCGGCGAAGCGGACGACCTTGTCTTCGATCGACGGGCAGTAGCGCGGCCCGGCGGTCTCGATCTGGCCGTTGTACATCGGCGCCCGGTCGAGGTTGCTGCGGATGAGGTCGTGCGACTCGGCGTTGGTGTGGGTGATCCAGCAGACGCGCTGCTCGGCAACGGGAAAGTTTGCGGCGACTTTGTCGTAGGCGGCGAGTGGGCCGGGTCGTGTCGATCCGGCCGGTGATCTGAAGTCCGGGCCGACACGGCCCGCCTCGCTGAGGCCGCTCCACGTCATCTCGCTGAACGGCGTGGGTTGTTCGTCGCCGGGCTGCACTTCCAAGCCCGAGAAATCGATCGACTCGGCAGCCAATCGCGGCGGGGTGCCGGTCTTGAGTCGGCCCAGGTCGAGGCCCAGCTTTTTCAGGGCCCCGCTGATCCCAACGGCAGAGCCTTCGCCGATCCGACCACCCTCGGTTTTCTTCTCGCCCGCATGCATCAACGCCCGCATGAACGTGCCCGTGGTCAAAACCACCGCCCCCGCTCGCAGCGTGATCGTTTTGTCGGCTGAGTCGATCGCGCAGAACTCGCCGCAGCAGTCCTGGGTTTCTTCGGGGTGGCCTTGGCCATGCCCGCCGCGGAAGACGACGCCGACGCATCGGCCGTCTTCGACAACAAAGTCTTCGACCAGCCCGGGCAGGATGTCGAGGTTCTCGCGGGTGCCCAGCAACCGCTGGACCTCGGCGGCATAGGCATACTTGTCGTTCTGGCAGCGTGGACCTTGGACCGCAGGGCCTTTGCTGATGTTAAGCACGCGGAACTGGATGCCCGTCGCATCAGCAGCCAGGCCCATGAGCCCGCCGAGCGCATCGATCTCGCGGACCATCTGTCCCTTGGCCAGCCCGCCGATCGCGGGGTTGCACGACATCGCCCCGGTCTTGGACGGGTCCATGGTGATCAGCGCCACCCGGCCGCCGGTCGGCGCGGTCAGGTTCGCCGCCGCCCACGCCGCTTCGGCTCCCGCGTGGCCGCCGCCGATGATGAGGATGTCGTAATCCGTTCGCATTGCGGGAAGTATACCCACCCCGCATCACTTATCTCGGCAGGTCCGATCCGCCGAAAGTCCCGTCAGATCTTCAACACAACCGGATCAGTCTGCTAACGTTAGCCATTGATGTCCCCAACCGCCCTTCTCGTCGTTTATTGCCTCGCCATCATTGCGGCCTCGCTGCTCGGGGGCCTCGTCCCTATTTTGATCCGCCTCACACACACCCGCCTGCAAGTCGCGATCAGTCTGACCGCGGGCTTCATGCTAGGCGTGGCGATCCTGCACATGATCCCCCACGCGGTGGAGGCCCCCGGCGTCGCGCCGATGAACGTGATGACCTGGGTGTTGATCGGCTTCCTGGTCATGTTTTTCATCGAGCGTTTCTTCAGCTTCCATACCCACGAGGTCGCTGAGCTGGACGATGACGGGAAGGTGCTGACCTCGGCCGAGGACCTGCCCGAACACGCCCCCGAAGAACACGCCCGCCACCGCGATCATGCGCACGCTCACGGCATGGTCGGCCACACCCCGGGCAACAAGCTGTCGTGGACCGGTGCCGCGATCGGCCTGAGCGTGCACAGCATCATCGCGGGCATCGCGCTCGCCTCGGCGGTCGCGAGTGAAGCGGGCGGTCACAGCGGCCACGCCACGACGGCCCTCGCGGGGTTGGCGGTGTTCATGGTGATCGTGCTGCACAAGCCGCTGGACGCCCTGACCGTGATTACGCTGACGGCCTCGGCGGGTTTCGCCAAGCCGACACGACACGTGATCAACGGCCTGTTTGCTCTGGCGGTGCCGGTGGGGGTGGTGCTGTTCGGTTTGGGGCTGGGGCAAACCGAGTTGGCCGAGTCGGGTGGTTTCGTGGCGTATGCCTTGGCGTTTTCTGCGGGGACGTTCCTGTGTATCTCGCTGAGCGACCTGCTGCCGGAGCTGCACTTCCATTCGCACGACCGCACCAAGCTGACGGCGGCGCTCGTGTTGGGCGTGGCGTTGGCCTACGTGATGGCCACCGCCGAGCACTCCATGCATGACCACGATCACGGGCACGGCGGACATGAAGACCACTCGGGCCACCTCCACCATGACGACCACGCCGAGGACGATCACGGTGAAGAAGGCCATCACGATGAGCACGAGGGACACGACCACGCGGACCACGAAGGCCACGCGCACGAGGATCATGCCCCGCTCGAAACGTCAAAGCCTGATCCCCACGAGGGGCACAACCATGGCACGCACGACGGGCATGACCACGGCTCACACGAGGGCCACGCGCACTAAAACGCAGAGCTAGCTTGGCACGCCCTGCGTTTCAAATTCGTCGATCGATGTCGGAGGCGACGCTTAGCCCTGGTTCTGAGCCGCAGCGTTTTGCTCGACCTGCTGGATCACCTGGTTGAGATGCTGGGCGAGCTGCTTGGCGGTGGTCAGGTTCATGGCGACGCGGTGAGACACATCGAAACGGAACGAGCCAACCGGCTGGCCGTCGCCAGCCTCGGTGGGCTGCTGGCCGAGGAAGCGGTTGATGCCCAAATCCAGGAAGACTTCTTGGTTGCCTAGATTGGTGCGGAAGGCGTTGGCGTAGAGCGTGTCGACGTTGGCTTCGTTGAACTGCACGCGGACCTGACGCTGGCCGTCGGCCCCGGGTTGGTTGGGGTCGAGGGGCTTGAACTCTTGGCCGTGGGGGTCAGACATGTGATTCTTTCCTTACAAAATGGAAACCGGAAGATGTGGCGTTGCCATTCATCACCGCGACGGTGAACAAGGGGGCACACCATGACGCCTGCACGTGAGCAGGCGGTAAGCGAAACGTGAGATTTATGCGGGGCCGGGCGTGGCTTCAGATTCGAGCGGGCTGTAGCGCGAACCCGCCAGGGGGATACGGCGGTTGACCGGCGGGCCCTGCGGCAGACGTGGGCCGACGAACATGCCCACAAGTAGCAGCACAATGTTGGCGACAAACAGCCAGAACTTCTCGGCCGGTAGGTCGAGGAAGATGATGAAACCCGACAGCAGCAGCATAAGCAGCATCAGCGGGATCAGGCCCCGCCACGCCAGTTTCATGAGCTGGTCAAACCGCAGACGCGGCAGCGTCCAGCGGACCCACATCATGAGGAACAGCAAGAGGAAGACCTTGACGGCGAAGATTCCAATCTTCACCACAACAAGCAAGAGGCCCAACCAGAACCCATCAGCGGTAGTAGGCAAAGCTAGCGGGATAGGACCGATCGAAGAAATCCATCCACCAAAGGGATTAAAGCTCCAGCCCCCGAGGAACAACACGCAGAAGAACGCGCTGCCCGCGATCATGTGCATGTATTCGCCCAGGAAGAACAACGCCCACTTCATCGAGGAGAACTCGGTGTGGAAGCCACCGACGAGCTCCTGCTCGGTCTCCGCGAGGTCGAACGGGGCGCGGTTGCATTCCGCCAGGATGCAGATGAAGAAGATGATCGCCAAGAGCGGGTGAGTCACGATGCCCCAGACGCCGCCGCCGCCCGCGGTCTGCAGGTTGGTCAGCAGCTGCGTGTCGGGCGTGGCGTAGGTCAGGATCATGATCAGCACACACAAGCCCATCGGGATCTCGTAGCTAACCATCTGGGCCGTCGCACGGAGGCCGCCGAGGAAGGAGTATTTGTTGTTGGAGGCATATGCTCCGACGACGACGCCGTACACCGCCAGCGAGCTGACCGCGAGGATGTAGATCACGCCGATCTGGACCGGGGCGACGGCAACACTGACCGTGCCCGCTTTGACCAGTTCGGTGCCAAACAGGGTGATACCCGGGAACTCCCAGAGGCCGCCCCACGGAATGACCGCCCAGCCGATCAGGGCCGGGATGACCGCGAGGGCCGGGGCCGCGATGAACAACGCCTTGTCCACGCCCGGCGGGGTGTAGTCTTCTTTCACAAACAGCTTCAGACCGTCGGCCAAGGCTTGGCCGAGCCCGAGGTGCTTCTTGCCTTCAAACAGGCCGTTGATGCCCAGCTTCTTCCAGAGGTCGTCCAGGCCGAAGGAAAAGTTCGTGCGGTTGGGGCCGGTGCGGTCCTGGACCCACGACGCGGTTTTGCGTTCGAGCAGGATCAGATAGGCCGTGGACAGCAGCATGGCGTGGAGCAGAACCACGATGACCAGACCGCTGACGAAGAATTGAGCTGAGAGCATTTCGAGTTTCGACGTTCGGATTTCGGATCGAAAAACCCGGCATCACTGCGGGCCATACCGCACCGAGTTTAGCCCGTTCTCGCTACGGCGTACAATCTGACACGACGATCCCACCGCAAGGAAGCACGTGTCGCAGATCAAACCGAAATCCAGCATCGCTCATCCGAAATCGACCGACGAGACGATCAAGGAAACCTTCGAGTCGATCGTGATCGCGTTCATCCTCGCGTTCATCTTCCGGGCCTACGTCGTCGAGGCCTTCATCATCCCCACCGGCTCCATGGCCCCCACGCTCCTGGGCGAGCACGTCGCCCTCCGCTGCGAGCAGTGCGGCTACGAATTCGCGGTCGACCAGTCCGGCCAGCCCAACCGGATGACCCCCAATCGCTTGCTCACGGCCCCCTGCCCGATGTGCAAGTACCCCCAGCCGGTGCCCCTGAGCAGTCCGACGCAGACCGGCGACCGATTGCTGGTGCAGAAATACGTGTACTACGTCGCCGAGCCGACCCGCTGGGACGTCGTCGTCTTCAAAAACCCGCAGCGATTGAACGACAACGGCACACCCGGCCCCAAAACCAACTACATCAAACGCTTGGTCGGTCTGCCCAACGAATCGCTGCACCTGATCGATGGCAACGTCTATGTCCGCCCTTTCGACGAGCCCAACGCTCCGTGGCGGATCGCCCGCAAGACCGATCCCCAAGAAAACCGCCACTGGGAAAAGATCCAGCGAGCGGTCTGGCAGCCGATCTACCACAGCCAATACGTCCCGCTCGACCACGGCCGTGCGACACCAAGCACCGAAGAACCCAACCCGAATCGGTACGATCGCGGCCGCCGCTATGATTGGGACTGCCCGTGGGTTCCGCCGAGCGATCAGGTTGGGGATTGGGACCGCGGTAACGCGGAGGAAGGCTGGAAACGGTCGTACAGTTTTAGGCCGAAGCCAGACGCCCAAGGCAGGCCTCCGGCGGAGCCGGCTTATGGCGAGCTGAACTTCAACTGGGCCGAGTACCACGGACGCGGCACGTTTTATCCCTACAACACCCTCAGCGGCGGGCGTGGCGTGTTCGGCCGACAACCCATCGAAGACATCCGGCTCGCGGCTACCGTCGAATCGAGTAGCTGGGAAGACACCAGTATCGAGTTCGTGGCCACCACGCGGCTGGACTACGAGGTCGAGACCGTAGTCGCCCGTTTCAACCCCGACGGCCAAGTCGAATTGATCCGAGAGAATTCTTCGGGCCGAACGGCTATCGCCTCGGCCCAAAGTAAACGACTGGCCAAGCCTTCTGTCGCGAATGAGCTCGAACTTTGGATCGTGGATCAGGAACTGTTGGTGTGGATCGACGGAAAGCTGATCCTTCGCAAGGCGTTCGACCTCTCGATGGACACACTCACTCAACGCGTCCCGCCGCAGGATCACCCCGAGGTCTCGATCCGCGTGATCGGCGGCCCCGCCACGCTCCATGGCGTCGAGCTGGATCGCGATATCTCCTACACCCCATCACTCAGTAGCAACGCGCAAGTCGCCACCTTCGGAGCGATGCGTCGCTCGGCCACCGGCGCGTTGCTGGAAGTCCCGCCGATCCAGATTCGGCCGGAGCGATATTTCGTGTTAGGCGACAACTCACCGATCAGCAGCGATGGCCGGTTCTGGGGAGACGTCCAGCCGTGGATCGAGAAAAGGATGTTCAAAGAAGCGGAAGACTGGGAGCCGCTCCCGGGCTACCCCTTTGCCCGCGACTATGCCCACGTGGTCCCCCGAGGGCTCATGGTGGGCCGCGCGTTTTTCATCTACTTTCCCGCCCCGTATGCCGTCAGCCCGGGCGGCCAACAACTCCTACCCAACTTTGGCGACATGCGATTCGTGCATTGATTTTCCGCTGAATCACCCCATAAACAACTGTTAGGCAACGGTTAAAAGACCAATGCCAGACAAGCTTATCCACATAGCGTTTACTTAAATGATAAATGGACCTCGCGTCTGCACGACCGCTTTCCCTAAAGCATGCTGGTGATTTCCCTAGGCCCGTTAAATTGTTTACACGCAAGACCTAACGCCTCGCCTCAACCCGCCGCAGGGGGCGAAGCCACATGCTTTTGCTCCAAGAGCCCGGCTATGCAACCAAGCCCCCTAGTTCAATTTTATGTGTTACACAGGTTTTCCCCAGACGATTGACGCCTGCCTTTTTCCAGCCCGCCCGCCCGCCGCGCCTCGCGGTTATCATGCCGCTCATGAATGATTCTTCTTCCAACGATCTGGTGATGCGCCACGTCATCGCCGCCCTGGTCACCAACGAGCCCGGCGTCCTGGCGCAGGTCGCCGGGATGTTCGCCGCCCGCGGCTTCAACATCGATTCGCTGGTCGTCGGCCGAACCGAAACCCCCGATTTGTCCCGCATGACCATCGTCGTCAACGGCGATTCCTCGGTTCTGGAGCAGGTCCGCAAACAGCTCCAGAAGCTGATCCCCGTAGTGAAAGTCGTGGACTACCAAGATGTCGCCTATGTCGAGCGGGACCTCGTGCTTGTCCAGGTTTCGACCAAGACCGAGCAGGGCGACGCCGACAAGCGCGAAGAGATCATCACGCTGGCCAACCTGTTCCGCGCCAAGATTGTGGACGTCGCCGGAGATCAGGTCATGATCGAGATGGCCGGCAGCGAAGAGAAGCTTGCCGCGTTCCTCGAGCTGCTTGAGCCCTACGGCATCATCGAACTGGCCCGCACCGGCGTGATCGCCATGCGTCGCGGCAACGCCAGCGCCTTCCGCCGCATCGCCCTGGCCAAAGCCGCCGCGGCTGCCGACGACGGCACGGGTATGGACGCCAGTGAATTGCCTCCGGGATAAACATCATCGCCAAACGTCGCAAGCCCAGGCCGATCCACGATAGCTCCGCGTACCTCATCGGCGTCGAGTTGCGTGACGAGGTCGAGGTGCCAGGCGACCAATACCCGTTGAGCCTGCCCTGGCTAACGGACATGCCACTCGCTTTTGAACGGCCCGTTACTTTTTTGGTCGGCGAAAACGGCACCGGCAAATCTACCCTCATCGAAGCAATCGCCAAACTAAGTTCTCTGCCGGTCTCGGGCGGGAGCCGCAATGAGGCACAGTCCACGCATGGCCCCGAGAGCGACAGCCCACTCGCCCAGCATCTCCGCCCCGTTTTCACCCAGAGGCCTCTGGATGGCTTCTTCCTACGTGCTGAGTTTGGGGCCCATTTCGCATCGCTGCTTGATGAACGCAAGGAAGACCCCGCGTTCTGGGAAGACCCGTACGGCCGCTACGGCGGAAAGTCACTGCATACCCGGTCTCACGGTGAGGCATTTCTCGAAATCCTGCAATCACAAATCGATACCGGCCTTTTTCTGATGGACGAGCCCGAGTCTGCGCTCTCACCGCAACGACAACTGGTTCTGCTCGCCATGATGTATGACCGTATACGCTCGGGGCTCAGCCAATTCATCATCGCAACCCACTCCCCGATCCTGCTCACGTTTCCCCACGCAACGATTCTCAGTTTCGACGATGGGCACATTGAGCCAGTACACCTCCAAGACACCGCTCACTACCAAATCACCAAAGGCATCCTCGAGCACCCCGAGCGATATTGGCGTCACCTGCGCGAAGACTCGCAAAAGAATAAGGCATAACGCATCACATGATGGATACCAACAATGATCTACACCACCGCTGAATACGCTGACCGCTACGCCAAGCTGCACCCATTGTTGAGCGAGGCGTTTGAAGCCCTGCATTCGTTCGATCCGGCCACGCCAGATGGCAAGATCGAATTGCGCGGTGACGATCTGTTTGCTAACGTCGAACGCTACACCACCCAGCCCGCTGATGGTCGGCGGTATGAGTCGCATCAGACCTACCTCGATGTACAGACGATCTTCACGGGACGAGAATCGATCTACGTGGATGACATCGATCGCCTGGTCGTGACTGATCCATACGACGCCAAACGAGACGTGACGTTTTATTCGGGAGCGGATGAAACACGGCTAGACCTTTATCCCGGAGACTTCGCGATCTTCTTCCCCGAAGACGGACACAAACCCGTCTGCGAATGCGGCGGGGCCACGGAAGTCTTGAAGGTCGTGGCGAAGGTGCGGATCTGACCCGACACGGCTTATGCCTAGTCGTTTTTTCCGTCTTGACGAGTTCGGTGGAACGAACAGCATCGCTTCGAAGCCACCGATACACCGGCACCGTCCAACGCGCAGCTGGAACGGCTTAGCCCCAGCGTCGGTGGCCAGGGGGGACCGG
>JBCCWB010000060.1:0-18515 GCA_039194345.1 Planctomycetota bacterium | reverse complement strand
TTTCCTACACCCTCGAAACGACTGACACCGAGCCCCCGTCCGCGGGATGGCTGGATCAGCATCTCGCTGAAGCTGTGCGTCTCGCGGGCGTAACTTCAGGTCAGCTTGCGGTGACTCTTATCGATGATCCCACGATGATCCAGCTCCACGCGGAGCACTGCGATGATCCCACGCCGACGGACGTGTTAACCTTCGATCTGGCTGATCGTGAGCCGCCCCGCCCTGGTGACGTCGTAACCCATATCGACGGTGATCTGGTGATCTGCCGGGAAGAGGCAGAGCGGCAGGCATCTAAGCGTGGTCACGATGCACGCACAGAACTACTGCTCTACGCGGTGCACGGCCTGATGCACCTGCTTGGTGAAGACGATCACGATGATCGCGATTACCAACGCATGCACGAACGCGAAGACCAACTGCTGATCGAGATGGGCTTGGGCCCGGTCTTCCACGGCCAGGCCAATGCACCGGAGGACAACACGTGATCATCCCGATCGTCATCGTCGCGGTGGCTTGCATCCTGATCTGCTACTTCTCTGCGACCCACTCGGTACTCAAGACGTTTTCTCGCAAGCGGCTAACGGACCTGCTCACCGAACAAGGGCGCGAGCGCCACGCGGCGTTTGTGGCGGACAACCTGCCCGAACTCCAGCTCATGACCGGCCTGCTGCGTGCTTGCTGCGGCCTCACGATGGTACTGGGCATTTTGTATGCGGTGGAAACCCATCTCGGGCAGTCCACGACTATTTCGCCCTGGCCATTTGTCTGGGCGTTCCTGATCGCCTCGGTATGCCTAGGGATTTTCAGTGTGGCGATCCCCGTGAGTTGGGCGCAATACCGATCGGAAAGACTCTTGGCTTGGTCAGTGCCGCTGCTGCGGGTATTGATGGTGCTTACGCTTCCGGTGACCAAGCCGTTGACCCTGTTTGACCCGGTGGTGCGTCGTATCTCTGGTGTCGATTTGCATGACGATGATGATGACCTGTCGGATCAGGTCATGGCTGCGGTGGAGGACCACGAAGAAGGAGACACCGTCGCCGAAGAACAGAAGCAGATGATCGAAGCGGTGTTCGACCTCGACGACACCGATGCGGGTGAAATCATGACGCCGCGCACCGAAGTGCAGGGCATCGAACTCCCTGCGACGTTAGCAGAGGTCAAAGCCGCGGTGTTGGAGTACGGCCACTCCCGCGTGCCGGTCTATCGTGAAAGTCTCGACGACGTGGTGGGCATCCTCTACGCCAAAGACCTGCTCGAGCTTTTGCACATCCGGGACGAGAACGCTCAATCCGCGGCCGATGACTTCGACCTCGAAGCGCTGCTCCGTGAGCCGATGCTGATCCCCGAAAGCAAGGATGTGCTCGACCTGCTGCGGGAATTCCGTGCGACCAAGGTGCACATGGCCATCGTGCTCGACGAGTACGGCGGCACCGCGGGGCTCATCACCATCGAAGACATCCTCGAAGAAATCGTCGGCGAGATTCAGGACGAATACGAACCTGAAGACGAGACCCCCGAGGTCATCGAGGTGAACGACAAGGTGGCTCGCGTCGAGGCTCGGACCCACATCGACGACCTCAACGACCAGCTCGGCCTCGATCTGCCCGAAGATGAAGACTACGACACGGTGGGCGGATTCGTTTTCGCGACCCTCGGGCACATCCCCGAGGTTGGCGAAACGTTTGAGGCCAACGGCGTGAAAGTCACGGTCGACGAAGCAGAGCGGACCAAGGTGATTGCGGTGACCGTAGAGAAGCTGCAAGCCGTCACCGAGTCATCCTGATCCCGTTTTGAGCGGGCCATACCGGGGCAATGAAAACCTGAGGGTACACTCGCGGCGGTGTATAATGTTGACTTTCCTGTCTGTTGTGGAGTTTCACATGCGTATCCCTGGTTGGCTTGTGGCATCTGCGTTTCTTATTGCGATGCTGGGTTGTTCATCGGTTTCGATCGCGGATGAGGCGAAGCAGCCCCCGAACATCCTCTGGATCATCACCGATGACCACCGCAGCGACTCGCTGGAGGTGTTCAACCGTGTGACCACCGGCAAAGCCGAGAGCCCGCTGGGTTTTGTGATGTCGCCCCGTTTGGATGAGCTCGCGGCCGAGGGTGTTTTCTTCCCCAACGCATATTGCAATTCCCCCGCCTGTGCCCCGTCCCGGGCCTCGATGCACACCGGTAAGTACCCGCACCGCAGCGGCATCTACGGCTTCCGCCGCACGCACCACTCGGCCGACGTTTCGAGTGAGGTGGTGCAGGCCGTGATGAAAAACCACGGCTACCAGCCCGCCCACTTCGGTAAGAGCGGTGTGCGGATCTTCCCGTTTGAAAAGATCAACCAGTGGGAACCGGCTGGTCACTACAACCCCCGCGTCACCAAGCGCAGCCTCCACGAATCCGACGGCAGCGACTTCTGGTTCAACAGCCCGTGGGGCCAAGTCGACGGCAAGGGCATGGTCATCGGCACCGAAGAGGTCTACCGCTACCCCGACGGCAGCGTGAAACGCTTCTGGCGTGAGCGGAAAGACCAGCCGCTGACCGACGAAGACCGAGCTAAACGCGCGGCTATCGAAGAAGAGCTCGACATCCTACGCACCTATACCCGTCGTAACCCCAACCTCATCATCGGCGGCGTCTCGTCTAACACCACGTGGAACACGATGGACGCGGCGACAGTTAAGGCCATGCAGCGGTACCTCGAGCACGACGGCGCTCGGCTCTACACCCTGATCGATGGCAAGACCCAAGCCAACGGTCCGGACCCCGAGAAGCCGGTGTTCATCCACCTGGGTTTCAGTGCTCCGCACACGCCTGTGCTGCCCAGCCAAGAGTTCCGCGACAAGTTCATGGACAAGACTTACAAAGTCCCCGCCTTCGACGAGCGTGAGCTCGAGTTGCTGCCCGAGACGCTGCAGCAGATGCACAACGACATGAACTTCTCGCGGATGACCGATGCCGAGAAGCAACAGGCCATCCGCGACTACTACGCGCTATGCGCCATGGTCGACTACCTGGCGGGTGCAGCCGCCGACTCGTTCAAGGCCTACTCCGAGAAGCACGGCCGAGACTACCTCATCGTCTACGTCAACGGCGACCACGGCTGGCACCTCGGCGAGCAGGGCATCGAAGCCAAGTTCGGCCCATGGCGGCAGTCCAATCAGGGCAGCGTGATTGTCGTTTCCTCCGACAAAGAGAAGTACCCGCCCGGCACGGTCTACGACGGCCTGGTCGAATACGTCGACTTCGTCCCGACGTTTTACGATGCCGCGGGCATCCCCACCTCGGCTCACCCCGGCCTCGACGGGTTCAGCCTCCGGGAGATTGCTTCGGGTGACGCCGTTCAGCGTGACTATGTCATTGGCGAGTTCAACCAGGTCCGCGGCGAGCGGGCCTACCTCCGCACCAAGGACTTTGCGTTCTCGATGCGGGCCCGCCCGTACTTCACCAAGCCCGGTGAGGGCTACGAGCCCGGCGAACGCATCATGTGGGGGCTCGAAGCGTCGCCCGAGGAAGTCGAGATGTCGCTCTACGATCTGCGGATCGACCCCGATGAGCGGATCAATCTCGCCTACCACGAGCCCTACTCCAAGCTCGCTGCCTTTCTCCGCAACAAGCTGGGCCGGATCGTGCTGGGCGACGGCCGGGTCGAAGTCGATTGGACCCAAGAAAACGTCTACCATCAAAGCGATTTCGCGAAGGGTGAGCACACCTATCAGCTCGACATCCCCGATGACATCCTCCCCGAGCCACAGCTGCCCGAGGCGTATGCGGATTTGGTTGAGAAAAACTAGATTTGATGAGGCTGAGCTTGGCGGGCCGAATGGCTACACTATCGCCCCATGCCCGAACTCCGCTTCTACAACACGCTGACCCATCAGATCGAACCGTTTACGCCCATCCAGGCGGACAAGGTGTCGATGTACAACTGTGGGCCGACGGTTTACGACTTTGCCCATATCGGCAACTTCAAGACCTTTCTGTTTGCGGATGTTCTGCGGCGCTTCCTGGAATTGGTCGGCTATGACGTGCATCAGGTGATGAACCTGACCGACGTCGGCCATATGACCGAAGATCACTTAGCAGACGGCGGAGGGCAGGATAAGAACGATATAGCAGTTCAACGCATCCTTGAGGCGAAAAAGAATGGGATCGCCCACTTTGACAGTATCAAAGATCCCTCTGACCCATATCAGGTTGCTCAGTTCTACATCGATGCGTTTATCGAAGACGCCAAGCTGCTGGGCATGAAGATTGCCGACGAGTACCCGCAGAACATGCCGCGGGCGACGGACTTTGTGCCGAACATGGTCTCGATGGTGGAGCAGCTCGTCGCGAAGGATCACGCCTACGTCGCGGCCGACGGGGCGGTGTACTACTCGGTCGAAAGTTTCGAGAGCTACGGCGTCCTCTCGGGTAACAGCATCCATGAGCTCAAGGGCGGTGCAGGGGGGCGGGTGGTGGCTGAGAACCAAGCGGGCAAACGCCACCCCGCGGACTTCCTGCTCTGGAAACCCGACGACACCCACCTCATGAAATGGAACAGCCCGTATGGCACGGGTTACCCCGGCTGGCATATCGAGTGCTCCGCCATGGCCCGGGCGGTGCTCAAGCGGGACGTCATCGACATCCACACCGGCGGTGAGGACAACATCTTCCCCCACCACGAATGCGAGATCGCCCAATCTCGTGGCGCGACCGGTGAAGATGAATTTGCCAGATTCTGGATGCACTCCCGCCACCTCATGGTCGAAGGCACGAAGATGTCCAAGAGCAAGGGCAACTTCTTCACCGTCCGCCAGATTCTTGATGGCAAGTTCACGGATCGGCCGGTCGATCCGGCGGTGCTGCGCTACGAGATGATCAAAGCCAACTACCGCAGCCAGATGAACTTCACCAAGCGGGGCCTAGAAGACTCGGCTGCGAACGTGCGCAAACTCCGTGAGTACGCCGCAGCGTTAGAAGCCCAAGCGGATGGCGCGGCGGAGGTGCCGATTACGCACCCGGCCGTGTCGCGGTTTGTGGATGCGTTGGCTGACGACCTGAACATCGCCGGGGCGTTGGCTTCGGTCTTCGAGTACGTCAACGAGAACCCGGCGGCGGGCATGTCGGCGGAAGCCTTGGCCGAGGCGTTGGGTGTGGTTCGTAGCTTCGATCAGGTGCTGGGTGTCCTACCGGTGTCAGACGCAGCGGGTGATGATGAATCCTGGGCCCGTGGGAAGGCCGCGGCTCTGGATACCGCCCGCGCAGACAAAGACTACGCCGCCGCGGACGCGATCCGAGCGGAATTGCAGGACGCGGGATACGACGTCAAAACGACCAAGGAAGGCACGGTCGCCACGAAACGCTTGGCTTGAGGTGGTCCACTGCTAAAAGCGGTTTACGCCGCTTCGGTATCCAAGTCCACACCCTCGTAGTGGTACTGCTCAGCGATGTATAGCTCGAGCGGGCGGATGTCGGTGATGACGATGCTGAAGGGAATCGCCAGGGTCCGGGTGAGGTAGGCTAGGGCGGTGCCGAGGGTTTCGGAGGTGGTGCAGCAAAGCAGGTGGCCGGTCGGCTCGATCGCGAGGGGGAGGATGAGGTAGTCCCAGGCATCGCGGGCACAGATGTATTCGAGGGCAGCCGGATCGTGTGCGGTCTGGGTGAGTTTGACCTCGGTGGCGTTGCGTCGGGTGTGTTCGATCAGGCCGCCGAGCAGTTCGACTTCGTCGAGGTTGAGGTGCTTCGCGGCGTGTTCGAGGAAGCACTGGTTATCAGACGTGACGCCGGGGGCGGTCAGTACTGCGGTGCGTTGGTCTTGTGTGAGGAGGTTTTCTTCAACCAGGACAGAAGTGATCTGCTCGTGAGTCATCGCCGGGGCTCCCTTTTGTGCGCATTGCGCTAATAAGCCATCGGCCGACACGGCGTCGGGGTTGATTATTCATTTGAGAAAGTTGAGCAGGTCCGCCTTGGCTATGCGGACTTTGCGGCTTCGGTGTTCAGTCTCTTAAACGCCTGCATACCACCGGTGATGTAGGGCACGCCCGAAAACACAGTGGCGGCAACCGTGGCGTAGACCAAGACGTCCCGCACCCAGCCCAGCCAGGTGTAGCCCTCGCGGTTGGGGTCAATCATGACAATGATCAGCACGACCGGCACTACCACCGATTGGAGGATCATCTTGAGCTTGCCCGTCCAGGTGGCACTGAAGTCGATGCCTGCTTTTTCGACTTCGCCGCGGATGCCGGTGACCAGCAGCTCGCGGGCCAAGACCAGAACCACCATCCACGGATACACCCCGCTGACCATCGTGCGAAAACTTCCGACCTCCACCGCAACGGGATCCAAGAACCGAGGGCTGCCGAGGTAGATCACGGCCCCGAGGATCAGGATCTTGTCGCAGAACGGATCCATGATTCGGCCGAACTTCGAAACGACGTCCCACCGTCGGGCGAGGTAGCCGTCAAGTGCATCGGTGATCGCGGCAAGGATGAACAGGGCGGTCGCCACCGGCAGAACCCAGAGCGGTGACTCGTGTTGTTCGCCGTAGCGGTACATCTGCAGCACCGCAAAAAACGCCGCGGCGAATACCAAGCGGAGCATCGTGAGCTGATTGGGGATGTGCTTACGTTCGAAAGCCATGTCGAATGCATGTTACGGGAAAACGGGGGACGGTTTTGGTTGGCGGATCGCCTACGCGACGGGGGGACAGGGCTTTGCCCCGACCCCAAAAGGCAAAAGATGCGTGGTGGCTAAAGCAGCTTCTTTGGCATCTTGGCCACTTGGCGTTCAATCCAGTGCAAGCGCCTTGGCGGCCCCGAGTCCCGCGAGACGCCCGGTGCACCAGGCCCATTGGAAGTTGTACCCACCGATTCGCCCGTCGACGTCGAGGATCTCCCCCGCCAAATGAAGGCCCGGACACATTTGCGACTCCATTGTCGATAAGGTCACCTCCGACAATGGCACCCCGCCCGCGGTGACCTCGGCGAATTCGTAGCCGCGGTCTGCCTTGACCGGGAGCGGCAGGGCGGTCAGCGTCCGGACCAGCGCTCGGCGGTTGTCCTTGGAGAGTTGCGACAACGGCAGCCCGGGTTCGAGCTTCGCCCCGTGCTGCACCAACGCCAAGGCCAGCCTTTCGGGGAAGTAGGGCTGCACGGTTTGCAATACGGTCTGCCGGGGATGCGATTGCGAAAGCTCTAGTAGCTCGGCTTCAAGCGTTTCAAAGCTGTGTTGTGGGAGAAGGTTCGCGCTGAGGCGATGGATTTGGTCGCCGAAGTCACCGCCAAAGTGCCGTGAGATGTCCATCGGGGCGGGGCCCGACAGGCCGAAGTGTGTCAGCAGCATCGCGCCGTCTTGCTTGTGCAAGACCTTGCCGGTCGGCCCAGCGAGCGAAAGTTCCACATGGATCGCGATGCCCTTGAGCTCGGTCAGCCAGTGGCTCTTGGGCAGGAGTAGCGGGACGAGGGCGGGCCAGGTGTCGGTGACGGTGTGGCCGAGTGATCGAGCGAGCTGGTAGCCGAAGCCGTCGCTGCCGGACTTAGGCAGGGCTTTGCCGCCCGTGGAGAGGATGACACGCTTGGCGTGGTACTCGCCTCGCGAGGTGGTAACACGGAAACCGTCATCGATACGCTCGATCGCCGAGACGCGGTGCTCAGTGAGAAGCTCGGCCCCGGCTTCGTAACACGACTCCAGCAAAGCGTTGAGCACCGTACGGGCTCGGTCGGTGGTGGGGAACAGCTTGCCGGTGTCTTCGCGTTTGAGCTCAACGCCACGGTCGGCGAAGAATTCAATCGTGTCGTTGACCGAAAACGACTTGAGCACCTTCTTCACCGCGTTGCGCGACGATCCTGGCCCGCTGGCGTAGTCGACGGGTCGAACGACATCGTGCGTCACGTTACATCGCCCACCTCCTGCGATTAGGATTTTAGCCCCGAGCTTCTTTGCGCTATCGAAGGCACATAATTGTTGGACCTGGGGTTGATCTTGCTTAGCGAAAATCGAAGCGAACAGTCCCGCAGCACCAACCCCGACGATTACCACATCACATGACTTGGTCACGATGCGTCACCTTTTGCACCGTACGAAAGGGCCAAAACCGCAGGTTCGCCACTTTCGATTCGTCGTTCGTTGACGAAAGCGATTACTTCAATCAAGCCATCGAAGATAAAGGCACACCTTGATTTGAAGTTCTGCGCATGGAGTAGCTTGATCGTGATGACGCTGTGTGGTTTTGCGTGGATACTCGACATACCGACTTCGGGATCGTCGAGATAAGTCATACAGTCGATCCACGCGTCTAGATTCCTGCCGTAGAAGCTTGGAAAACCGAAAGCCACATCGAACACATCGTGAAAAGTCTCCCAGTCGTCAATACGGCGGGTATCGATGTAGACAACGGGATGGTCCGTAAACGTCATGTGTGGAAGGGATTACTTGAAGTCGTCCAACGACAACCCACCCAATCCCATGCCGCCAACGTTGCCGAGGCCGGACTTGAGGTTTTCTTTGGGGATGCGGGGTTTGGCCTTGCCCTTGACGATGGGCTGCTCGCCACCGTGGCGACCGCCGCCGCCCTGATCGCTGCCCGCGGGCTTGAGCGAGAGGCTGATCTTGCGTTTCTCTTCGTCGATGTCCTTGATGCGGAACTCTTTGGAGTCGCCGACCTTGACGACGTCGGTGACTTGGCCGACGCGTTTGGTGTCGAGTTCGGAGATGTGAACGAGGCCTTCGATCCCTTGCTCGAGTTCAACGAATGCGCCGAAGTCGGTGGTGCCGGTGACGGTGCCGGTGACCATGGCGTCCTTGGCATACTTGATCGAAGCGCCGATCCAAGGGTCGCCCTTGGCGGCCTTGAGGCTGAGGGTGAGGCGGTGCTTCTTGGGGTCGACGTTGAGGATCGCGACCTGCACGACGTCGCCGACCTTGACGACTTCCTCGGCCTTGTTGATCCGCTTCCAGCTCATCTCGCTCATGGGCAAGAGGCCTTCGACGCCGGGCTCGACCTCGATGAACGCGCCGAAGTTGGCGGTGCGGGTGACGCGGGCCGAAACCTGTTCGCCGGGCTTGTACTTGTCGGCCACGCCTTCCCAGGGGTCGGGCTGGACCTGCTTCATGCCCAGGGCGATGCGGTTCTTTTCGGTGTCGATCTTGAGGACCTTGACCTTGACCTTGTCGCCCGCCTTCACAACGTCGCTGGGCTTATTGACGTGGCTGTGGGCCATGTCGGTGACGTGGACCAGGCCGTCGAGCCCGCCGAGGTCGACGAACGCGCCGAAGTCTACGACGCTGGAGACCACGCCTTCGCGTTCCTGGCCGACTTCGAGCTCGGCCAAGACCTTGTTGCGGTTCTTGACCTTCTGGTTTTCGAGGTGCGTCCGGCGGGAGAGCAGGACCTTCTTGCCCTTGCGGTCGATCTCCTGGACGACGGCTTCCATTTTTTGGCCGACGAACTGCTCGAGGTCATCGACGTGGTAGAGGTCGATCTGCGAGGCGGGCATGAAGGCGCGGATGCTGCCGACCATCTCGAGTTCGAGGCCACCCTTGTTGGACTTGGTCACGCGGGCTTCCACAACGCTGCCGCGGACAAGCTGATCCCAGGTGGCGAGGCTGACCGCGCCTTCACGGGAGAGGTAGACCAGGCCTTCTTGCTCGTTGACCTTGTCGACCACAAAGTCCATGATCGAGCCCATGCGGGGTGGGCGGTCGAATTGGACGAGGGGCAGAACGCCTTGGAGTTTGGCCCCTTCGGTGGAGAGGCCGCCGGTGATGTCGATGAAGACGTCTTCGCCGCGGATGGCGGAGATGCGGCCGCGGACGACCTGGTGGTGGAACTCACCCGCGCCGCCCGCGGGGACGGGGTTCTCGGCGTCGCCTTTCTCGGCGGCGGCTTCGGCCGCGGGGGCGGCCCCGGACAGCGATTGTTCGATCAGTTGATCCACACCACCGGCGGCGTCGAGCTCGGCCTGGACCTGCGCATCAATGTCTTGAGCGCTGTCCGTGGCAGCGGGGGCAGCGGCTTCTGGAGTGGGAGCCGGGGCTGCCGCTCCGGGCGTGGCCGGGGTTACGGCTTCTTGAGGTTCAGGAGCCGGTTCGGGGGTGTTGGTCGGGGGGACGCTGTCGTTCATGTTGCTCTCGGAACGTTTTCCGTGGGGCGGGGACTAATGGGTACGCCAGAATCGTCCAGTTTATCCGGCGAGGCGTGTCGATGCTAGGAAGCTCGGGACGATGGGCGAAGAATCATACGGGTTTTCAGCCCGATTCACCGAACGCTCACATGTGGGTTGCCCTTGATGTAGAACCGGAGGGGGGCTTGAGCCCATTCCTTGGCGTAA
Organism: Planctomycetota bacterium; assembly: GCA_039194345.1. Classification (GTDB taxonomy): domain Bacteria; phylum Planctomycetota; class Phycisphaerae; order Phycisphaerales; family Phycisphaeraceae; genus Algisphaera. The sequence continues at coordinate 8,205 of JBCCWB010000060.1, read as the reverse complement.
TCTACGCCCACTCGGGTCGTCGTCTGAATCAATCGGTCGGGGAGGGCCCGGCGGCGAAGTTGCTCGATGTACAGAGATGGATTGTTGACGAGGTCGATACCGTCATGGCTTAAATCGACGCCAAAGGCTGCTCCGAGTTTCCCGGGGCCGGAACAGAGGTCGGTATCGTTTTTGGCTTTGGGGCGTCGATCGCGCATTGTCACCAAACCTTCGGTGGGTTCGATGGCACGGATCAACACGGCTTGGGGTTGTTCGCGTTCGGCAACGACGACGTTGAGAAGGTGGTGGATGCCGTAGTTGAGAAAGACGTAGGCAGTGCCGCCGTCGGCGAACATGGTCTGGGTGCGTGGGGTGCGTTTGCCGTCGTGGGAGTGGGCGGCCTTGTCGGGTTTGCCGAGGTAGGCCTCAGTTTCGACGATGAGGCCCGCGACGCAGGTGCCACGGTGTTGGTGCACAAGTTTTTGGCCCAGTAGGGCACGGGCGACCGTGACCGGGTCGCGTTGATAGAAGTCACGCCCCAATCTCGGGAGCTGATCAGGCATAGGCGTGCAGGCCGGGCAGCAGCAGGTTCACGCCCTTGTAGCACCAGAGCATGATGATGAAGCCGATCACGCTGAGCCAGGCGGTGACCAAGCCTCGGTCGCGTACGCCGAAGCGGACGTGGATCGCAATCAGGTAGACGATCCAGGTGATCAGGGCCCAGGTTTCCTTCGGGTCCCATGCCCACCACCGGCCCCAGGAGTGGTCGGCCCAATACGCCCCGAGCAAGATGCCGACCCCCAAGAGCCAGAACGCCAACTGCATCAGCGTCAGCTGGGCTTGATCGAGGTCGGCCAGGAGTTTCTTACGGCCGGGCAGCTTCGTGTCGCCTGCGGCGGCGTCCATATTGCCGGTGCCCGCAGCGACGAAGTTCATCGCTTCTTTCGATTTGACGTAGTGGGCGTAGAGGTAGGACAGACTGACGAAGAACGACAACGCGATGAGGCTGTAGCTGACCAGCACCATGTTGACGTGCACGTAGAGGATTCGGCTGGTGCCCAAGATGGCGGCGACCTGGCCAACCTCGTTGGAGGGGATGGCCCAGAGGTTGGCGACCATGAGCGCGATCGCACCGAGGGCGGCGGAGGCGGCCCCGAAGACCCAGATCTTCTTGGCGAACATCAGGACCATGCCGACGAAGACCGCGAAGAGCGAGATGGCGATGAACGATTCGTATTGGTTGTGGATCGCCCACCGGCCAGACAGGATCGCCCGGATCGCAAAGCTCGCGGCGTGAGCGAGGAAGCCCAAGAGCAGCATCGAGACGCCGAGGGTGAGCAGAGTTTTTCGGCCGGTGCCGAGCGCCAGAATCATCGCGACGGTGGCGACGGCATAGAGCCAGTAGCCGATGGTGAACTTGCCGGTGATGTTGTAGATGTGCTCGAGGCTCAGCCGGTACTCGGCCGGGTAGGTCGAGGGGTTCTGGGCGGGGAGCTGCAAAGCGATGATCTCGAGGAGGCTGTTCACTGTCTCGGCGTTGCCGTGGCTCCAGGCGCTTTGGAGCTGCATCCATAGGTCGGGGAGTTGAGCGTGGCGAACCGTGGTCGAGGCGGGGAGGATCACTTCATCTTGTTGCTGCTCGGCGGGGATGGCGATGTGGGCCCAAGTCTCTTGACCCGCCCGGGGGCTAATCATGAGAAGCCGTTGCCCGGCGTTCACGAAGGCATCGGCCGAACCGAAGAGCTGGTTGCGCCCTTTCATCTCCGTCAGGTTGGTTTCGGGGCCTTGGTAGATGGCTTGGACCGCCGGGTCGGCAAACATCATCCAGGAGATGCGTCCGAGTTGTTTCCACTTCTCCTGCTCGTCCTCGGAAAGGTTCGCGAGCAGCTTCTCGCGGAAGGGCAGTACCTCGACGTAGAGGATGGGTTTGTCCGCGTAATACGAAGCGTGGAACACGATGTCCAGGTAGGTGAACACCGGGTCGTACTTGAGCTTCTTGCGATCGCGGGGGTCTTCTTCGTCAGCGGTGTGCCAGGTGTAGTCCTGCCAGCGCGACTTGCCATAGATGGCGGTGAGTTGTTCCCGGGCCAGGGTGTCGAGGATCTTCACACGGCCGCCGTCGAAGACGGCGAGCTTGCGGAAGGCGTCGAGATTGACTTGCTTGGCAAACGCCTGGTGCTCTTGACGGGTCATCGGGGCGTGGTTGTGACCGGCGTGCGTGTGCAGGCTGTGGACCGCGGAGGGCGCCGTGGTCTGCGTATTGTCGGGCAGCTCATTCCCCGCTGGGGCATACTGCGCTGCCGCCATTGTGGTGAAGAGAAGTAGGGCCAGGCACAGCGTCAGTGGTTTGGCGAAAGCGTTCATGGTGTTCATCCGCAGGGGGCGGAAGGGTGTTTGAAACTTCTGTGGCATGCTAGGCCGCGTCGTTGGCCGACGGGGTGGGTTTGGATTGTTGGGTGATCGCCGCGGCGATTTTTCGTGCTCGGCGTTTTTCCAGCCAGGGCTTGGCGTAGAAGGCGTAGGGGATGCCGATGGCCATGAGGAAACCGCCAAACGCGATGACCCTGATGCCTACGTTGTTGCCCACGCCCAGGATCGTGAAACGCTGTTGGTTTACGAATCGGCCGCTGCCATCCTTCAGCATTTTATCCTGAGGCGACGTCATCGGATCGCCCGGGTCCCAGCCCGCTTGGCTGAGCTTGATCTTCCGCAACGGCAGCGGCACGTCCGCGGTGCGGTGGACCACCGGGTGGTTCATGTGGGGGCTGGCCCGTTCGGGCGCACCGTTGGGCTGACCCGACTCGTCCACGGGGTAGATCAGCAGGTCGGATTTGAAATCTTGGGGGATTGAGGAGCCGGGGTAGGGCGTCATCTCGAAGTCGGTCATCGCCACCGCAAAAGGCAGCTGGATCCGGCGGCGGCCGAAGGCGATCTCGACGTTGCCGTAGCCGGGGATGCTGACGATTTCGGGTTGCATCTCGCCGCCTTGCTGCTCGAGGTAGGGCATCTGGCGGAGGGTGATGGTCTTGGAGAAGGTTTCGCCGGTGAGTTGGTGGTTCTCGTCGCGGAGGTCGTACTCGATGCGCACGGGAAGCAGGGCTTTTTCGTAGGTGCCTTCGATCTTCGGGTCACGCAGCTGACGCGGCGTCACCACCGACCGCTTGGCTTGCACCGCACGCTCTAGCCGCTGCACCACGTGGATCCACGAATCGCCTCGCTCGGGGTCCGCCAGCGGCATCTTGCCCTCGGACAGCGGGCTGATGATCGGCTTGATCCCCGCGATCCGCAGCAACACCCAGATATCGTCCTCGCTCCCCACCGACGCGAAGCTCTCGGGCAGCGGCGGGTCGGTGAGCAGGTGTGCTTGGATCTTGCTCTGGTCGAGGTAGACCGTGCGGATGGCGGGATCGGGGTCACCGCGTTGGCCCTCGACAAAGTCCTGCGTGCGCTCGGGGTAGCGGTGCAGGGCGAAGCGTTTGATGGTTTTGGTGGGGCCGGGGGGCGTGATGTTGAGGGTGGCCTGGGTGTCGGTCGCGCCGCGGTAGCCTTCGGAGACGAAGGGTAAGCCGTAGGGGCCGATGTCTTCGACTTCGATGCGGTAGCCGGTGTCGCCCACGTCGAACACATCGCCCAGGTTGATCTCGCGGACTTCGCGGAAGCCTTGTCCGGGCACTTCGATGAGCAGCGCATGTCGGGCTTGAGCGGGCGGCTCGGCCATCAGGTCGCTCAGTCGTTGTGGGGTCGGGGCGTGCAGGTATTCGAGCGCCCAGGCCTCGTTCTCCATCAGCCGGTCGGCGGGCTTGGCGGAGGTCAGCGTGGTGCGCGGCCCCATGCCGGGCGTGTCCTGATCACCCATGGCCAGGGTGATGGCGGGGCCGCTGCCGGGGGCAACACTGTCGTTGGGGGCTTCGATCCAGATCGGCTCGAGTTCGCCGTAGGCGATGAAGCCCGGGATGGTGATCCGCAGGCCTTCGCCCAAACGGTCGGCGAAGCCGGGCTTGTCGTGCAGACGGATGTCCAACTCGCCCATCTCGTATTCGTTGTAGCGCGGCAGCTCCGGCAACTCGACCTGCACCGCGGGGGCGTTGTCCACCGACACGAAGATCGCGGGCATCTTCCGGTCATAGAAATGACTCACCGGCCGAGCTCTCGGCAGGTCGCTACGGACGATGAACATGTCGCCCTCGAGTTTGAGCTGGGCGTAAAACACCGAGCCGAGCGCCATGGTCACGATGCCGGTGTGGACCGTGAGCACACCCAGGCGGGGAATCGAAAATTCGATCCGGCGGATCGTCGCCCAGATCATGTTGACCACGAACAGCAGCAAAATGACCTGCAACGGCCACCAGCCGAAGAACTCGGTCTCGTTCATCTCGATCGCGGGGAGTTTGTAGACCTTGGTCGCCCGGTGCTTTTCAAACACCGGCATGGCGTCGATCAGCGAATACGACAGCTGTCCCAACAACACTGCGCTACCAACCAGCCCGAGAAACACGCCCGCGCTGATCACCATCTTCTTGCCGGTGGACCAGTCAGCTTTGCCGCCGAGCCTAACGCCAAACGTCACCAGCCCCGCGACGAGCCCCGCCAGGATCAGCATCCAAGCCAACCCAATCAATAAAAAATAGAAGGGCATCGAACCGGCCGCGCCGTACAACGCCACCAAGATCAACAGGATCACCGAAAGGGTGATCGAGCTAAACGCTCGGGTCAGCCAACGCAGCGGCGCGGGCAACGCCTCATCCGCCTGTTTCACTCGTTTATATTTCGCACTCATTTGGGGCAAAGAGTATAGGTCTTCCATAGCGCCCGGGGTTGGCGATCTCCAGGCTTTATCGCTTGCCGCAACCGGTCCCGATCACCCGCCTCTCCGCTACACTCTTCAATATGTCTCGTCTGTCGCCCATCCTCCTGCTCGCCCTCGGCGGGGCGCTCGGCACGCTGGCCCGCGTCGGGCTGGCCACGGCCGTGAATAAGCTCCACGGCGGACCCTGGCCCTGGGGCACCTTCGCCGCCAACGCCGCGGGGTGCTTCCTCTTCGGCGTCCTGTTCTCGGTCATTGACAAGAACCACCCGCTCGGCCCGATGGCCAGCCTCGCCCTGACCGCTGGCTTCTGCGGGGCTTTCACCACCTTCAGCACCTTCGCCTTCGACACCACCCACCTCGCTCAGGGCCACACCTTCGACGGGGCCAACGCCCTGCACGCTCTAGGTAACCTCTTGCTGCACAACTTCGTGGGGATCGTGCTGCTGTTCGCGGGCCTGGCCCTAGGCCACCGCCTCGCCCCGGCGTCCTGAACCCCGCCCGGTCCAAGGACACGGAGATCCCTCGCCAAGGTGCCTTCCGGGCTCCAGCCGTCTTGTTTCGCCCCTCAGACCGGCTATCATGCGGGATTCCCACGTTTTCCCCGCCCGGGGCCCACCCCGCGTCCCGCCTGTGAACCCGCCCATGCCGCCCGAAACCCTGACCCCCGCCAGCGAAACCGAACGCACCCAACGCATCAACGCCGTCATCCGCTTTGCGGGCGACTCGGGTGACGGCATGCAGTTGGCTGGCACCCAGTTCACCGACACCTCCGCCGTGGCGGGCAACGACGTGGCGACCCTGCCGGACTACCCCGCCGAGATCCGCGCCCCCGCGGGCACCGTGGCGGGCGTCTCGGGCTTCCAGATCAACTTCGCCAGCGAAAACATCTACACCCCCGGCGACATCGTCCACGCCCTGATCGCCATGAACCCCGCCGCGTTCAAGGCCCACATCCACGACGTCGAGCCCGGCGGCTACGTCATCGTCAACGAGACCGAGTTCTCCAAGACCAACCTCAAAAAGGCGGGCTACCCGCTCATCGAGGGCACCCGCGACCACGTCAACCCGCTGGACGACCCCGAGCTCAACGCCCAGTACAAGATCGTCCGCGTGCCGATCACCAAGCTCAACCAGGAGGTCCTCAAAGAGTCTGGCCTCAACCCCAAGGGCATCAACCGCTGCCGCAACATGTGGGCGCTGGGCCTGGTTTACTGGCTGTTTGAGCGTCCCCTCGACACCACGATCAAGAACCTCAAGCAGACCTTCGAGGTCCGCAAGAAGATGCCCGAGGTCGCCGAGGCCAACATCCGTGCCCTGCGTGCCGGCTACGACTTCGGCGAAACCGCCGAGCTGTTCCCCGTCACCTACCGTGTGCCCCAAGCCTCGATCAAGCCGGGTAAATACCGCAAGATCACCGGCAACGAAGCCCTAGCCATGGGTCTCGTCACCGCCGGTCAGTTGTCCAAAAAGGACGTGATCTACTGCTCGTACCCGATCACCCCGGCCTCCGACATTCTGCACTACCTCGCCCCGCAGAAGCACTACGGCGTCAAGACCTTCCAAGCGGAAGATGAGATCGCCGCGTGTTGTGCCGCCATCGGCGCCTCCTTCGCCGGGCAGCTCGCCGTCACCGGCACCTCCGGCCCGGGCCTAGCGCTCAAGGGTGAGGCTATGGGCTTGGCCGTGATGACCGAGCTCCCCTTGGTCGTGGTCAATGTCCAGCGTGGCGGCCCGTCCACCGGCCTGCCCACCAAGACCGAGCAGTCCGACCTCCTGCAAGCCATGTTCGGCCGCAACGGCGATTGCCCGATGGTTGTCATCGCCCCGCAATCCCCGGCCGACTGCTTCACCAGCGCGATCGAGGCCTGCCGGATCGCCATGCAGCACATGGTCCCCGTGCTCTTGCTCACCGACGGCTACCTCGCCAACGGCAGCGAGCCCTGGCTGGTGCCCAACGCTTCGGACTTCGAAGCCATCGAAATCAAGCACCCCGGTGCGGTCGAAGGCGATGAGGCCTACCAGCCTTACACCCGCGACGACAACCACGCCCGCCCCTGGATGCTCCCCGGCACCGTCGGCGGCGAGCACCGCCTCGGCGGCCTCGAAAAGCAGAACGGCACCGGCAACGTCTCCTACGACCCGCAGAACCACCAGGACATGGTCCGCCTCCGGGCCGAGAAGGTGAAGAAGGTCGCCGATTCGCTGCCCGACCTCGAAGTCAACGGCGATGCCGAGGGTGACCTGCTCGTCCTGGGCTGGGGCGGCCCCTACGGCAGCATCACCACCGCCGTCAACGCCGCCCGGGCTGAAGGCAAGTCCGTCAGCAGCGCCCAGCTCCGCTACCTCAACCCGATGCCCAAGAACCTGGGCGACGTGCTGGGGCGGTTCAAGAAGATCCTCATCCCCGAACTCAACGACGGCCAACTCCGCCTGCTCATCCGCGGCCGTTACCTCGCCGACGCCCGCGGCCTCAACAAGGTCCAGGGCAAGCCCTTCCTCGTCGAGGAAGTCGAGCAGGCGATCGAGCTGATGCTCAGTGGTGAGTGGGGGGATGCCGAGGCGTTGTGGCCGGAAGCTGGAAAGGTAGTTAATGCATCTTGAACACTGAAGCTATTGCCAAAGTGATTGAGAATGCGGTTAATGCATACTGGAATAAAGAAAGCAGTTGGGCCTCGTCTTTATCTGAAGTCGAGTCGGCCACTGGCTTTCCAAGATTAGTGGAATTTGTTGAATCGACAGTAATCCACGGTGATCAGACTTCGGGGTATGCGGCGGAGAGAATCACTCTGCATAGCCAAAAGCGTAAAGTTACAAACGAGTCTGAAATGTTAGGTTTGGTGAAAGAAATCCGTGCTTGCGAAGGTACCGAAGCCTACTCGGATTACTTGGTCGATGTTTTTGAACGTCACTGCAAACACCCGGATCGGACCGACCTGATTTTTTACTCCGAAGAAGAGTTAAGTCCTAGCGAGATTGCTCGTTTGGCATGGAATGGATCGTAGTTATGGCCGAAACCAAACTCCCCGTACTGAAAGCCAAAGACTTCGCCTCCGATCAGGAGGTGCGGTGGTGTCCTGGCTGTGGCGACTACGCGATCCTCAACGCGGTGCAGCGGGTCGTGGCCCAGACCGGGCACAGCCGTGAGAACACCGTGTTCATCTCCGGCATCGGCTGCTCGTCGCGGTTCCCGTATTACATGAGCACCTACGGGTTCCACTCGATCCACGGCCGGGCCCCGGGCTTTGTGACCGGGCTGAAGGTCGCCAACCCCGGGCTGGACGTGTGGATGGTCACCGGCGACGGCGATGGGTTCTCCATCGGCGGCAACCACATGATGCACATCCTCCGGCGGAACGTGGACGTGAACATCATGCTGTTCAACAACCGCATCTACGGCCTGACCAAGGGCCAGTACTCGC
>JBCCWB010000059.1:0-18605 GCA_039194345.1 Planctomycetota bacterium | reverse complement strand
GCTCGGCTAAACGAGTAACGCTTGAGAACATCTTCCAGCTTGTACAAGCGTCCCTGAAGACTCATTCATCACCCCCAGAGAATCGCTCTTCAATACCCCTCTCCGCTATTTCTTTGGCTCGGATCATTAACTGCATACGGAAATCGTGCTTCTGGTCATATGCATCAAACGCAAACCGAGCATCTTCATCACCGGAGTCTTCGTACAAGAATGTGGAGAGAGCAAACGTGATCACATCAGTTCGGGTAACCCCCACCTCCTCTGCGACCCAGTCCACTGTTTCGAGAATGTGCTGCGGTAGAGCTATTGATGTTTTCTGTTTTGGCATCGTGCTATTTCGGGTTCGGTTTTTGTATTCCAAAAATAGAATACATTTTTATCGTGCAGTGTCAACCCTTTCCTCCGCCTCTCACGGTGTCCCACTATGATGGCTACTCACCACGGCTTTACACCCTTGCAGAAGTATTTTTCGGTGGTAATTACATGGCTAAGCGAATTGAGAAAATCACGAAGGAGACACAGAAGCTTCTCTTGCGGGACGAGGGATATGACGTCGACTTCAAGAAGAACGAGAGGTTTTCCTCGGAGGATTTGGTAGCTTTCGCGAACTCAATGAACGGTGGTACGATCCTGCTTGGGGTCGATGAAGTTACGGCCGCTAATGGGCGACAGACTGGTAAGCCCGTAGGTTGCAAGCTAGACGATGGGCTTCGCCTCTCGATTCTCAATAAGGCGGCCTCATGCCAGCCTCCGATCGAAGTTGAAATTCATGAAGAGAATGGAGATGACACGCCTTTTGTACGCATTGACATACCTTCCGGCGAGCATAAGCCGTACTGCACAGGCTCTGGGACGTACAAAATTCGCGATGATGGGGCAAACAAAGCCATCACGCCGAGTTTTCTGCTGAAGTTTTTTGTTGAGCGAGAGGCCACGGAATTCGTTGAACGATTTCGAGCGGCCACCGATGAGTTGGAACAAAGCCTGGCCCACATGCGGTCTACTGTACAAGACGAAATTAATGCTATGTCTCGGGATCTGCGAGACATGCGAGATGACCTCGAGTCGGGGCTGATATTCGTGCAATCGGACGCCAGTGAAGCGACTTCATTTGCGGAATCGGCTGAAAGTATTTCCGAACAGACATATAACCTCTGCGAAAAAAACCGCGAGGATATCAACGAACTGACGAACACATCGCTCGCACTCAAAGAGAAAGTCGATTCCATACTGATAGCCCAGAATATTCGCGATAGATCGATTGCTTCCCGAACTTACGCATCGTTTGTATACGGGCTATATGTAAAGAAACAAGGCGAGGGGACCCTTGAGGAAAGGTGTGCTGGGTATCGTAAGTCTTTTTTCGAGGCTCACCCTACAGCTCAAATTGCCGACTGGGATGCCTTTGTCGAAGAGCTAAGAACGATAGATGAGGAGAAATTACAGACAGAGGGAGAGAAGTCATAACAGCCGTTTGCATGAAACAAAACAGAATCCCTCAACCCGCCCCGCATGCGGATCAGTAATCAGAAGGGAGCAGCTTCATCAGGCCAATCATCGCGGGGAATTGGGCATTTTGGCATAACTGTTTCCGGCATATCTTCGCCACTCGAAATACGATCTTGTAGTCCTATCAAGTGAAGGCCGGCCGCTTCGCGGCCGGACTCCGCGTGGGCAGAGCCCACTTCCCCGGAGTCCTCCGGCCGCTGGGATTGGGTGTACGCCCCGGTTGTGTGGTATTTGGCGACGATGGCGTCCTGAAGCGTCGCATCGACGAGGACGGCCCCATAAGCGTTTCCAACCACTTCGCAGCCAGAGCTGTGCAGGAGAGTTATAAGGGTGCCCGAATCGACGCGGAGCTTGGCGACGTTGCCGTTGTCATCACTGACGTGAGTCCATTTAGAGGCCTCGTCTATAGCCTCACGGTTTGTGCCACGTTCTGGAATCAGGTCATAGGCATCCATTAATTCGTCTAAGGAGTCTTTTTCGCGAGGCCGTTTGATGTTTGAGACTTTTCGTTCGAAATCCTCGATTGGCGACCAAAAACCGGGTGATGTTCCCCAGATTTTCACGCTACGAACCGGCTTGTCGTAGAGGAAATCGGGGTAGCCGCCTGCCTTTGCCTGATACTTAGCCATGTAGCCGGCGACCTTAGTGTTGATCCGTTTGACGAATATATGACCGTGGGGCCAACACATCTTCAAAGCCGCGTGAGGAATGAAATCAAGTCCCAGCAGGATGATGTGATAGTGCAACCATCCGCCGTGCTGAAACTCAGCCTTGCGTATCCACTGCCCTTTAAGGCTTCGGCCCAAATAGGATTCCAGGCCCTCGACAAACGATGGGCAGTGCTTTTCGGACTGCGCTGTGTCCCACAATCGCTCTTGACCACCGGGAACAGTGGGTTCATAGGGCTGCCGATCGTAGGTTAGTGAAAGGAATAGGCCCGACTCACGATGTGTACGGGCGTGCGAAAGACGCCTTCCCAGTCGTTTAGACGCCCTAGAGGCTAGGACGCGCCCTCCAATGGGATCGAGGTGGCTCATGCAGATTTGGCGACGGATACGAATCATGCTTGTATTAATCTCACTGGGTATCGAGAGCTCGTAGCACTCTGGTCTAGGCAGGGGTCGCCCCACCTAAGCCCGTCGCGTCGTCGCCCTGGTCGCTCCGCTCCCCTTGGGGCGAGCGACGACGCGACGGTCTCAGGCAGGGCTTAGAGGCCCCTACTGTTCTTCATGAACCGATTGGGGTAGTTGCTGGACTGCCTGCCACGCAGTGACGGCTCGTACAGCAGTAGTAATCACGTTCGTACGTTGGCTTAGCGTCGCGTCAGGCTTGATGAGATCTAGCGCATCTGAAGCCTGTTCGAGCGCCTTCTTGGCTACTTGTTGATCTAGTGTTTCCATTGGATATTGCTCCTATTTCATTGCGTCGTATTCACGCCGGTGTATTTCCTGCATCATTTCGGTGGCGGTTTGAATTTCCTCGTCGGCAGACATGAGGTCCTTCTCAGGGATAGGTGCAGGCACCGATCGAAGCCATCGGAGGACGCACAGCAAGTCGTGCGGCTGCGTGCGGCAGTCGTATCGACCCCGCTTTGGAGTTCGCCATTGCTTGTTTTGATGGTCGGCTACGCGGATAAACACCTTGGCACCGTCAGGCCGAGCCAATTTCACGTACGTGGAGCCGCTCTTAGCGACTTCCTTTGAAGAAATGGACCACCCGAACAGCTGAGCCCCGCGGATTACCTTGCTGGCGGCATCGATGACACGGTGCCTACGACGGGATGACCAGTAATAGCAACGTGGCTTTGGCCCCGCATCGCGTGTCCCTATGAGTGTCCCAACCCCGCTGGCAGCCTCAGAATGCGGCTTTTCTCCGGGTTCGAATCCCGTAGGGGTCACTTTTGACGAAACGCTCTGACGCCGCCTTGTGCGGCGTTTGTGCATTATTGAGCGAAATCTTCTGAGTAGTTTCAAGGATGAGCCGAGTCCAATCTGGTGTGTGGCTCTATCTATCTCTTATCGGGAAAGTCTGTACGAGGTGTGATTGATCCGACGTGGCCTTATCGTGTCATGGCCTCGAGCTAATTTTGGAGATAGAGCGACCAATCTGCGAGCGGGCTGAGGCAAGTGGGCTTGGTGTTGCCGAGAGTTTGGCCCTTGGCATTCATCCTCGCGAGGTAATTTTGCTCGGCGTAAGGGCCAACGTGGATCAGCTCGATCGGACTCAGCTGGCCGATCTCACGGCAGTGGTTGTAGTGTGGGTTGTTGCGCAGTTCTTGGTCGAGCGCACGAGCGAGAAGTTCATCGTTGGGCGGTGAGGGGTGCGATTCGTGGGAAACAAACCAGATGTAGCTTGCAGGTGGGGTGATCGTGGCGGGGGCCAACATCGAAAATGACAGAAGCAAGCCGTGCGTGTTGGCGATATTTCGCATCGCTTGCTGAACGTGGTGGTCGTGAAGTTTCTCGCCACAGATGTCGGAAGTGGCTTGGGTGCGGCCGAGTAGACGCAGCGTGGGGGTTTGAGCGACACGGCCGGTCACGGTCACTCGGTCGCCGGTGCGGTAGCGATAGAGTCCACCGGCGGTTGAGACCACGGCTTCGTATTCACCGCCAACGTCTGCTTGATGTAAAGACAAGGCGTCGCCGGTGTCATCGAGTAACTCGATCACATGAGAACTGACGGCCGCGGGGTATTGGCCTCGCCAGGGAAGGCTGAGGAAGGCTTCGGTGCTCAGGATGCCTTTGGGTTGAACGATGACATGAGGCCAGTCACGCTGGAGTGCATCGCATGGGGGTTTGGCCGCGGCGTCGCCCCATGCACTGATAACTTTGAGATTCGGCCAGAGCGACTGGGGGTCAGTGGGATCAAGTCCGCCCAGATCAAGACGTGGCTGAGTGCTATTGACTTGGAGCGTCGCACCCGAGGGGAGTTGCCATTGGTCGCCGCGTATGTCTTGGGTCAGCTGGTCCCACCACTGGGGCAACGTGTCGACTAGTAGTGTCCAGAACGAAGGGTGCCAGACTGAGATCAGCCGCAGCCCGCGAGCCCGCAATAGGTGGCCGAGGGTGGCGTAGCGCCAATCATCGAGGTTTTGGATGGTACGCAACGAGGACGGTGCGGCGAGCGTGGCGTTGGCGAAGTGTCGGGCGATTCGGCCGAGGTAGGCGGTGTCGTCGTCGAATCCGACGGGAACGCGCGTGTCGTCGGTGGGAGCGACCGCGGTGGTGGGAGAGATCGACCAGTAGGCGGGGCCGTGGGCGAGGTCGGGGTGCTGTGTGAGCAGATCGACGAGCCAAGGGCCGATGCCGGCGTTGAACTGGCGTTGCAATCCTGCGGTGTATGGGATGAGTTTCGCGGCGCTTGTGGTGCCACTGGTGGGGATCAGATGCGTGACGCGTTCGGCGGTAAGAACCCCGGCCTCGCCACGCCGGATGCGGTCGAGTTCGTCGGTGAGTTGGTCGGCGGTGACCAGCGGCACGCGTTGCTGATAGTCGTCGAAGTTTCGGATGTCGGCGAAGCTATAACGGCGGCCGTAGATGGTGTCATGGTTGGCCCGAAGCGTTTCACGCAGCAGCGCGAGTTGGGCGGCTTCTGGGTTTTGCAATGCGTCGGTGAAGCGGGCCGCCGCGCGACGCTGCGACCTCAACCAAAACCGATAAGCCCACTTGCACCAGTTCACGGCGTTGGCCCCGCGACGGGAGTGGTGGAGCGGATCGAGCCTTGCACCATCCGTTGCCCTGCACGGGTTAGGTTGTCCGGGGCGATTCGGCAGAGGCTGACCAATTCGTCACCCGCGGCGTGGCCGGGGTTGAGCTTGAGGAAGGTGGCGACGTGCGGATCGTCCAGCCGTTCGCTGGGGACCTCTGCTAAGTCGTCTCGCAGACGTTGGGGGTGAGCAAAACGCACGACGCCTTCGTCCCGGTGATAGGCCTTGCCCCAGCGTTCCGAGGCGAGCTGGTGCATCCAAGCGGCCGTGACGGCTGGACTCGGTGTGTTGTGGTGGGGGTAGAACGTTTTGAAAAAAACAGGTAGGAAGCGATAGGTGCGGAAGCCCGAGGTGATGAGCAGCCAATAGAGGTCGCCGACGCCGTATTGGGCGTGCCAGTTGAGCGCTTCGCCGATCCACGCGCGTGACAAGGCGGAGCTGCCCCAGGCTTCGGGCGCGACGATGGTGTCGCCTGAGCAGGCCACGGTGATGGGTTCACCGTGTGCGCCGGTGGTTAGGTAGAGAGCGAGTGTGGAGAAACCCTGGAGCTGGCCCGCCTGGTCGTGCAGCCGGATCGCGAGGGTTTTGTCTTCGAGGTCTGCGGCGAATACCTCGGGGGTAACGCCTTGGAAGCAGCGTTGCAGAAGCTGATACATCGCGTCGCGATCTTCGGTGGTCAGCGCATCGATAGGAGAAGTGGTGGGGATCATAGTAGCGCGACCTCCGGCCAAACGGTTTGTTGGTCGAGCTCGGGAGCACCGCCGCGGTGGACGGCGTAGATCACGCTGGGCGTGACCCATGCCTGACGCCGCAAATGAGATCGGATCTGCTGATGCTGTGTTGGGGTGAGGCCGACGATCAATGTGTCGGCTTGGTGTGTGAAAGCTTCGGCTTGTAGGGCCCGGATCAAGTGGCGCAAAACCCGAGGCTGTTCCTCGGGGAACGCTAGGTGCGTGCCGTAGACCGCGGCGACCGACTCGCCGGGGCGTGGCAGGCCGGGGCGTCCCAAGACGCGGCAGCCGAGGTTGATCACGCGGCGGTAACGCTTGAGTGGTGCTGATAAATCCTCGACGACGGTTTGTTTGATTGCGCGTTGATCCCAGAGGATGGCCACGCCGAGGAGTTGGCCGTCGGATTCGTAGGCGAGAGATTGGTGTGGTGTATCGGATGACGGCGAGAACGATGCAGCGGGGCGGGCATGGTATCCGTGGTGGTCTTGGCAAAGCAGCGCTTCCAACGCGGGGGTATCACGCTCGGTCAAGCGACGGCATGCTGCCAGCGGTTTATGCTCCACGGCACGGAATGCGCACGTGTTGAACTCCCCGATCGGCGTGTAACGCGGCATGCCTTTGACGCCTCGTTCGAGCGCACGGCGGGCGGTGTGGTTATCCGTGAGGATGCTGGTGAGGTCGAATTCGGCCTCATCAGATCGGCGTTGATCGAGCAGCCAATTGAACGCCTCGGCCACCAGTCGGCGTGGCAGCCTGACACCCGGCGAATTGCGCAGGCTGCTGAGGTAACCCACCCGTTGGATATCCCCGTTAATCCAGAGGGGGTGCACGCTGCGTGAACCCATTGCAACGGCTTGGCCGTTGTCACGCTGGCGAACGATTACCGTGTCGTGACGATCGCCTTGTATGTCGAGTGCCCGGCGGTAATCCGGATCGGCTCGCAGCGACAAGGTGATTCGGCCGGGCATCGACTGGGCGTAGAGCTTTTGCAGCTGCGCTTGGTCACTATCACGCGGCACATCCAGAACGTAACGGCCTGAACCTGAGGCGGGCTTTGCGAGTGAGGGCGGGGCGGCAGGCGAAAGAGCAGTCATCGGTTTCACGCCTCAATGAGTTCCACGCGATGTGTTTCGTCACCCAGTGGCAGACCGCTGCGGCCGGTGACGTCACGTTGGTGCATCGCGTTGATGACGACGTAGTTGCCAAGCATAAACAGCCCGCGGCGGTTGGCCGAGCTCTTGCCGCGCTGCCAGATACTCGGCCAGCTGTAAAACTCTTTCCGGGCGTCGAGGCAGAGCGTTTCGAGTTCCCGCTCGGTCATGTGGGTCGGTTTGAACGGCACCATGTTGTAGCGGTAGCGCTCGTCGAGCCACCAACTCTCGTAGAGCAGTCGGCCTTGTTTCTGCAGGCGTTCATAGAGCGGGGTGCCGGGGAAGGGGGTGATGTGGTTGAACGCGGCGATAAACAGGCCGTTTTCTCGAGCGAAGTCGAGGGTGGTGCGGCAGGTTTCGGGCGTGTCGGTGTCGTAGCCGAAGACGAACGTGCCGTAGATGCGTAAGCCGTGTCGGCGGAAGTTTTCGAGGGCGACCGCGGGCCCGCCGTTCATGAGGTTGAAGCCTTTGTTCATGCGTTTGAGCGTGTCGGGGCTGAGGCTTTCGAGCCCGATGAGCAGGCCCTGACAGCCGCTCTGCTTGAGCAAGGCCAATGCTTCTTCGTCGTAGGCAACGTTGATCGAGGATTGACTGACCCAGCGGATCCCTAATGGGATCATCGCCCGCATGAACGCCTTGGCTGCGTCGAGGTCTGAGCAGATGTTGTCGTCGATAAAGAAAATCATCTGGCCGGGCCTTTTGACGCGCTTCACCTCTTCGATCACCGCGTCGATCGGGCGGTGGGTCTGCGTGGCGCTGAAGTAGCTCTGGATCGCGCAGAAGTCGCATTTGAATCGGCAGCCGCGGGCGAACTCGACCAGTCCGATGGGCAGGTATTTTTTGCCGCGGAAGACGCTGCGGTCCGGGCGGACCGTGGCGAGCTCGGGGCGGCTCTCAGTGCGGTAGATCTTCTGTGGCTTGCTGTAGCGGTAGTCGTCGATGACCCGGTACAGCGTCTGCTCAGCCTCGCCCACCACGACCGACTCGGCGAAGCGTGCGACTTCATCGGTGCAGAGCGTGGCGTGGAAGCCGCCCATGACCACGGGCACGCCACGCCGCCGGAACTCGCTGGCGATCTGGTAGCTCCGTTTGGCGGTGTAGGTCTCGACGCTGATCATTACGAGATCGGTCGGCTCGTCATAGGGGATGGTCTCGAGACGGTCGTCATAGAACCGGCGGTCGATGTCGTCGGGCAGTAGCCCCGCGATCGTCGCGACGGGCAGCGGCTGCATCTTCCACGTTCGGATGTAGCGCTTCATACCCGCGGTGCGACCGACACAGGGATGGACCAGGGTGACGCGGAATCGAGAGGTGTTGGGGTTGGGCGCGATCATGATTCGACCTCCATCGCATCGACGCGTTCGACGAAACGCTGGAACGGTTCATCGGCGTCGGTGAAGCCGCGGTGGAAGTCCAAACGCTCGAGGATCTGGCGGTCCGAATGCAATAGCGACATCATGAGCACCACCGCTCGGATCTCGCGGAGGCCGTAGCCTTTGGGCAGGTAAAACACGGTTTGCGTAACGCAACGGTTGCCCGGCTCGGGGCGTCCGGTGAACAACACGTGCAGCGGCAGTGGCTGAGTGACCTCGGCCCAAGCGAGGTTGCTGCCGTTTGTCGTGAAGGTGGCGGTGATGTCTTGCCGGTGGCTTCCTATGAAACGCCGCAGCCAACGTGACGAAGGTCGGCCGCAGAGATGCAGGCGCAGGCGGTGATCGTCCAACGCTTCGAAGCGCGGCGTGGCGGCGACCTCCATGCCGTGCAATGCACCGAAGTGGCGGGCGTCGAGGCCGTTGCCCACGACCAGGTGCGGATGGCAGCCGATGGACTGCGAGGGGGGGAGCCAACGACGAAACTCACAACGTTCACCACTGTTTGGTGAGACGGGCAGCTCGAACGCGGGGTCTTGGCCGTTGTAGACCCAGATCAGGCCGTGGGCGTCGACGGCGGGGTAGGTCTTGGCGCAGCGATCGGGGAGCGGGTCTTCATCGGGAGTATCGACGCATCTCCCAGCCGAGTCGAAACGCCAGTGATGGAACGGGCAACGTAACGCACCATCGATGATTTGGCCTTGCCCGAGGTCGGCCCCGAGGTGCGGGCAGCGGGCGTCGAGTGCGGTGACGCTACCGTCGGTCTTCCGCCAGAGCACCAGTCGTCGGCCGATCGCTTCGACACTCAGCGGGTGATCAATTCGCAGCGGCTTACTCTTGGCCACGACGTACCACGACCGCACGAGCATGTCGGGGTTGGCAAAAACGCGGCTTGTCGCGGTTCCCTGGACCGATAGATCGACGCTGACTGGCGGTGTGCCGCGATCATCCTGTGAGACAGAAGGTGACGGCTTGGGAGCGGGGTGTAAGCTCGTCATGCGCCAGCCCCCACGGTCAGTGGCACGGTGCGGGCCGGGCGTGGGTTTAGCCAATCGGGGCCGACCATCCCGCCGCAGGTGTAGAAGCGGTGGAGGTTCTTCGCGTAACGCCGGTAGCCGAGGTTGGTCACGATCGCGACCGGCCAAGGTGCCGCGGTATGGCGGAGGCGTGAGGCGATACCCGACCAGCCGTAGGCGGTCTGCCAGGCGTGTTGGGTGCCTGATTGTAGTTCTTCGATGCCGAGGTGTCGTGGTTGGAATACGACATGCTGCCCGTCATATAGGTCCCAGTCGCGGGTGAGGATGCGGCCCTCGTCTTCGAGCCGTCGGAACAACGCGGTGCCGGGGAAGGGCGTGACGATCGCAAACCGGGGCAGGTCGATGCCCGCGTCCACGGCGAATCGCGCGGTGCGTTCAAACACGTCGGCCCGGTCGTCGTCGAGCCCGAACACAAAACACCCCTGCAGTGCGATGCGGCGTTCGTGCAGACGCTCGACGAGGCGGGCGTAGTCGTCGGGGCGGTTGAATCCCTTGCCGGTTTGGCGGAGGTTGGTCTTGGAGATTGATTCCAAGCCCATGAGCAATCCGCGGCAACCGCTTTCGGCGGCGAGGTCGAGCAGCGGCTGATCGTTGGCGAGCAGGGTGGTGGCCAGGCCGTACCATTGCAGCCGCAGCGGAATCAGTGCTTTGAAAAGTTGTGTGGCATAGTCGCGGTCGGCGATCAGGTTGAGGTCCACAAACACCGCACGCTTGGTCCGCGACGCCTTGAGATCTGCGACGACATTCTCGACCGATTGCTGCAGCGGCTTACGCCCCCATGCGCTGGGCACCACACAAAATTCGCAATCGTGGATGCAGCCACGGGTGGCTTCGTAGACGTGTGACGTCAGGTAGCTACGGCGAGGCAGCACGCCTCGTTCCGGCCGAGGCAGTTCAGCGATCGAATGGTCGGGCGATTGGTCGTAGCGAGCATTCATCCGCCCAGCCACAAATTCACGAAGTAATTGCGGCCAGGTCTGCTCGGCGTACCCGGTCACGATTGCGTCCGCGTGAGGCGAGGCGTCGTCGGGGATAAGCGTGATATGCGGGCCGCCCATGACCACCGGGATCCCACGCCCACGGAAGTGCTCGGACAATTCGTAGGCTCGCTTGGCGGTGCCCGTGATCACGGTCATACCGATGAGGTCGGCGTCGAGGTCCAGGTCAACATCACCGGTGCCCTCATCGATACATCGCAGTTCGACTTGTAGGTCATTGGGTATGAGTGACGCGAGCGTTGGGAAGGTCAGTGGCATGTAACGCAGGCCTCGGCCGAAAGCGCCGCCGCGGTGGCGATATAGCGGGCCTTTGGGGCTGATCAGCGCAAGCCGAAGTGGCCGCTCGCGTGAGCCGAGGGGATGGACTGAGGCATTGGGCTTGGCCACGGTGGGAGAAGCGATCACGACTCGTCCTCCAGTAAGGTTTGGCCGACGTTGTGCATGAGCGCTTGGCGTTCGCGTTGGGTGAGCATGCCCAGGGATCGGCCGATGTCGCAGACCGCCGCGAGCCCGACCAGGCCCCATGCGTCGTGATCCACTTGTTGGTCTTCGCAGGGTTGGTCGTGAGCCTCACGGTGGTGGGCGACTTGTTGGACGACATAGCGGTGGAACCGCCGGTAGAGCCGGCGAAGGGCGCGGCGGATCTCGGGGTCGTCGGTTTCGCTGAGGCCGGCGAAAATGATGCGGTAGAAACCATGGTCGCCTTGGTGGAGCGATTGATGGCTGAGCAGCCGTTGAGCGACGGTCGCCGCCGGCGGCTTTGGGGGGGCGGGGGGTGGTGATTCAAGTAGATCGGACCAGCCGGCCTGGGTCATATCGAAGACGTGATCGATCGCCGCGAGAAACATCTTCTGCTTGCTCGGCCAGACGCGGTAAAGCTCGGTTTCCTGGACGCCGCAGTGTTCGGCGAGTCGGGCGGTCGTGGCCTTGCGGTACCCCCAGCGCGCAAACGCGTGAGTGAGCTTGGGCAGGAGCTCGGTGCGGTGACGCTGTGGTGCACTCAACGCGGCGGGGTCGGAGGGCATCGGTGTTAATCCCGGGAGGAAGTGTTCTTGAAAGTGAACACTTACAAGATTAAGATCAGCGGGTTGTCGTTGTCAAGAACGATCTGCTTCCCGGGACCTTCCGATGCCACACGCTGCGGCCACACGCCAGCTTCCACCGCCACGCCGGCTCACGGCGGAGACGTTATGCCGGCTGAGCGAGGCCGAGCACACGGCCGGGCCTGTGGCCGGCGGTCCGATCGACGCGAACGCATATTTTTTGTGCCCCTCACTGACCCCGCTGTGGTACACGCCAAGCTATGCCCGGCTCGAGGAGGAAGATCGTCGCTTCTACAACCAGCTCACGGGGTTGATGAACATCGAAGCGATCGGATGGTTTGAGTCGACGTTTTTGCCGGCATTATCTGCGGCGGCGGCACGCTTGCCTCAGGATAAAGACGGCTGGGACTTGTCTCGCGCGATCGAGCGTTTTGCCGCTGACGAGCGTGAACACATTCAGTGGTGGGAGCAACTACACGCCCAGAGTTGCGCCGCGATCGGGCTGCCTCGAGATACCCGTCTACTGCGGATTAAACCGTTGGGGCAGCGTGTGATGTCGGCCTTGGCACGCCGAGGTAGATGGGTTTCGGCGGTGTTCTGGATCATGCTCGCGCTCGAAGAGCACTCGCTTGAAATTGCTCGGCGGAACATGGGCCCCGTCGCGACTCAGATCGACCACACGCACCTCCAAGCCCATCGAGACCACCTCCGTGACGAGACCCGCCACGTTCAGCTGGACTGGCACCTGATTGATCGGTTCTATGCGACGCAGACCACGCCCATGCGGCATATGAACGCCCGATTGTTCTCGGCGGTACTGGAGCGTTTCCTGTTGCCCCCGGTACGAGGGGCAGTGCAAGTGCTCGACTGGTGGGTCGCGAACCGGCCGCACTTGGCCGAGCGGAGAGACACGATGAAGCGGGAGCTTGCCGGGGTGGGCGAAGATCCGGAGTATCGCGCGATGATGTATTCTCGCCGAACGACGCCGGTGTTGTTTGCTTTGCTAAACCGTCATCCAGAGATGAGAGCCCTGGCCCAGCGCTTGGAGGGGCAATCGTCGAGTGTTCTGGAAAGGGCGGTGCCGGCATGATTTACGAGGCTTCAACTGGGGGCGGCGTCGGACTGACCCGTGGGCGTTCGATTCCCGGGCGTTTGAACCTTGGGTTGTCTGCAGCACAGATGGCTGCGGCGTTGCTTATCTTCGAAGGTTTGTCGCAAGCCACCGCGGTTTGGCAGATGGGGCTGCTGATGGTCGGTTTCGTTTTGGTGGGCAACGCGATCTACTTCATGCTCCATGAGGCCGAGCACCGCGTGCTCCACCCCAACCCTCGGCTCAACGACGCGGTGGGCACAGGATTGGCGTTGTTCTTTCCCGCACCGTTTGCCCTCTTGCGGCAGGTTCACCTGGCTCACCACCACGCCAACCGGACGCCGGACGAAGCCTTTGACTTGTATCTCCCCGAAGACCCGCGTTGGTGGAAGACGCTACAGTTCTACGGCTTATTGACCGGCTTGTTTTACGTCGTCACGGTCCTAGGTGGGGCGGTGATCTCGCTGACGCCGCGGCGGGTGCTGTCGCGGCTGGCCCGTCCCGATCGCCAGACCTCAGCAGTGATCCGGCTACTTAACCCCAAGGTTTTGTTTTGGGTCCGCGTGCAGACTTTGGGGTGTTTGTTGTTTCACGTCGCCGTTGTTTGGGGTTTAGGCGTTCCGCTGTCGTGGTATGTCGCGACCTATCTGGTATTTGGCGCGAGTTGGTCGACCATGCAGTACCTCCACCACTACGGCACGCCGATCGACCGGAAAGAAGGGGCGATCGACCTCAAGATGCTGCCCGGGCTCTCATGGGTGTGGCTGCATCACAACCTTCACCTGACCCATCACCGCTACCCACGAGCGTCCTGGACGACGCTACCAGCCTTGGCCCGCCGCGACGGAAGCAAACCGACTTCATTGTGGCGGCAGTATCTGCATCAATGGCGAGGCCCACGGCTGTACCCGGATTTACCTGCAACTTCGTCGAGCCGCTCGGCATCATTGGAGTCTGCCTCATGAATGAAGCTGAAGGACCTCCTGATTCGGTTGCGCCGTTCGATGTCTGGGCGGGGACGCGGTTATGGATGTTGCTCTGCAACTGGGTGCCCGTGGTGCATGTGGTGCTTGTCGGCTTGTGCGTCTGGGGCGGAGAGCGGGTGTCTTGGTGGCTCGGCGTACTCTCGGGATTCGCCGCGTTGTACCTGTTGCCGGCGGTGGTGGTGCGTTTGGTATTAATCGTGTGGCCTATTGAAGCAGGCAAGTACGCGCTCGACAGCCAGGCGTTCCGGACGTGGTGGCTGACCGCTCAGTGGCAGGTGTTGTTCAATCGCCTGCCGTTTCTGGAGGAATTGCTGCGGATCATG
Organism: Planctomycetota bacterium; assembly: GCA_039194345.1. Lineage (GTDB taxonomy): Bacteria > Planctomycetota > Phycisphaerae > Phycisphaerales > Phycisphaeraceae > Algisphaera. Next base: position 4,661 of record JBCCWB010000059.1, on the reverse strand, counting down.
CCTTGCGTGTATTCGATGTGGCTGCGGCTGTGGGGCGCTCGGGTGTCGGGGATGGTGTTCTGGTCGCCGGGCACGGTGGTGTTGGATCGGCCGTTTGTGAGTGTCGGCCGGGGGAGCGTGTTGGGGATCGGCACACGCTTGCATCCGCATCTGATCCTTCGTGTTGAGGGGGATGAAAAGACGCCTGGGGATTCGACCGAGGTAGCGAAGCTCGAGTTCTGGCTATCCCCTGTCCGTATCGGTGAGCAGAGCCTGGTCGGTGGTTTTTCGTTGCTGGCTCCGGGCGTGGATGTTGCCCCGGGCAGCGTGACGCCTGCGATCCATGCGTTGCCCGCGTTTTCGACTTGGGAGTCTGGGCGACGGGTACGCAAAGTGAGGCCGACGGTCGTATGAGTGCCTCGGAACCGACGGGTTACGGTGGCTTGGGCTTCAAGGCGATCGTTCGCCGGGTGAGTTGTATGTGGCCGGTGAAGCTCTGGGGCACGCTGGCCTGCGCTGCGGGTTTCATGCTTTTGTATTTCGCAGCTCAGCGGTGGGGGTGGCGTGAGGCGGTGGCGGTGCCGACGACGCGGATCGACGAGTGGGTGGGGTTTGATCCGGGCTGGACGTTGATGTACGAATCGTTGTGGTTGCTGCTGCCGATAGCGCCGTGGTTGGCGGGAAGGGCCGAAGATATCCGGCGGTATCTGATCGGGTTCGGCATGATGTGCGCGGTGGCGTTTCCGGTGTTTTTCCTCTGGCCGATGGACGCGCCTCGGCCCGAAGTTGTGCCCGACCACACGCTCTACCGTTGGCTGGTCTCGATCGATGGCACCCGCAACAGCCTGCCTTCGATGCATGCGGCACTGGGGGTCTATACCGTGTTTGTGTCAGCCAATCAGCTGCGGGAGTTGCTGAGCCCTTGGGCTTGGCGAGTCGCGGTTGTCATGGGGTGGGTTTGGTTGTTGTGCATCTTGTACGCCACGCTGACGACCAAGCAGCACGGCGTGATTGATCTTCCGCCGGGCATGTTGCTGGGCGGGATGGCTTATTGTGTTGCGTGGCGGGCGCGGGCCCGGCTTGATCTGAAAGGGGTTATATGCAGATTTTCCAAGCGTACGTCCGGTGTCTCGTCGTCCTCGTAGTCAGTGGAGCTTTGGGAGATTCGGCCTGGGGGCAGACGGCTGAGGACACCAACGACCCGCACGCGGCGGACCGTGCGGCGTTGCAGCAGATCAAGGAACGCTATACCCAGGCGGTGGAGAAAGGTGAGCTCGAAAGCCTCGAGTCCAAACTGGCCAAGGGTTTTTCGGCGGTCATGGTTACCGGGCACGAGACGGAGTCGTTCGACGAGCTGCGCGACTACTGGGACTACATCCGAGGCCTGATTGGCGAGGACGGGACTTATTCCCTTGAAGTGTTGCCGGAGCCGGCGAAGTTCTCTGGCGACTACGCCCTCTCGCAAGGAACCACCAACGAAGAGGTCGTCGCGGGTGGCAGCACCTACAGCTTCGAGACGCTATGGTCGGCCGTGTTTGTCAAGCAATCCGGCGAATGGCGGTTGCTACGGCTGCACGCCTCGATGGACCCGATCAACAACACCTTCGTTGCAACCGCTCGAACCCAATCGATCGTATGGTCGCTGGCGATCGGCGGCGTTGCCGGCGTTTTATTGGGTGTCGGCGGTGTGTTGTTGATCAAACGAGGCGGCAAAAAGCCTGAGGTGGATTGAAGAAGTTGAGGGTTTGCGCAATTTACTGGCTTGTTTGGTGGCCTAATCTAAGATAGGTCTCTTGGTCTTCACGGATAAGCTGGGCCGGGCCCGAATGATGGGCAGGAACTCGCCATCCTTGGGTAGGGCTTCGTGGCCCGCGCCGTTATTGGTTTGTGTATTTAAGTATTTTGGGGCCCATGGCTTAACACTAGAAGTTATAACCCCGTAATGGTCACTTTTGATGAACCCCTCCGACGCGGCCTTGTGCGGCGTTTTTGCTTATTGGGTTCGATCTTCTTTAAGGCCTACTGCCAAATACTTTGAGCCCTCAAACGCGAGAGCCTGTCGTAGCTTGGTGCTGGCGAAGGGGGCTGCAATATGTGTGTCAGGAATGCGTTCATCCGGCGGCGGCAAGGCCAGATGATCACTTCTGACTCGGAGCAGACCTCGATGCGAAGAATGGGGCGGTATTTCGGATTTTCTATTGCACTGGTTCTGAGCGGTGCTTCAATTGAGGCGCAATCCTTAGAAGAGCGATTTGCACGGCTCGACCGCGATGGCGATGGCCGAGTGACGGCCGCGGAACTCAACCAGCCCGAGATCTTTGAGCGCTTCGATCGCAATGATGACGGTGTGATCGAAGTGGGCGAACTCCGGGACAACGCTCGGCCCGCCAACCGGCGTAGCGCGGGGACGGCCGGGCTGGTGATGCCCGAAGAGCCCGCACACGCGGCGTTCCTGGACCTCGCCTACGACCGGATCGAGGGAGTCGATCCGAATCTGCTCAGCCTCGACATCTATGCCCCCGAGGGTGCGGTGCGGGGGGAAGGGCGTCGCGTGGTCATCATGATCCACGGCGGCGGTTGGCGTGGTGGAGACAAGGCCAATCCTGCCATAGTCGGCGCGAAGATGCGCCATTTTGTCGCGGCAGGTGGTGTCTATGTCAGCCTCAACTACCGCCTCTCGGCGGCCGACCCCGAGGTCAATGAGTTGATCCACCCGGTGCATGTCCGCGACTGTGCCAAAGCCCTGGCCTGGATCCACGACCACATCGCTGACTACGGCGGCGACCCCGATCAGCTCCACCTGATGGGGCATTCGGCGGGCGGGCACCTGGCGGGTCTGGTGGCCACGAACCAGAGGTTCCTTAAGGCCGAGGGCAAGGACCTATCGATCCTCAAGAGCAATGTGTTGCTGGACCCCGCCGCGATTGATGTGCCCGGCTACCTGGAAGCGGTGGCGGGCGGGGGGATGACTCGGCTCTATCACCTGGCCTTCGGTCAAGACCCCGACAACCACCGGGACGCTTCGCCTCAGGATCATGTGAGTGCGGGCAAGGGCATCCCGCCGACGTTGATTTTCTACGCCGGGGATCGGATGGCGCTCGACCGGTTCGCCCCGGCGTTTGCCGCCTCGATGAATGCGGCGGGGGTCCCGGCCCAAGCGGTCGACACCGTGACGCTCGATCACGGGCAGATCAATTCTCACATCGGCATGATCGACGAGCCCATGACCGTGCTGATCACACGGCTACACGCAGGAGAAGATGCATCGACTTTCCCAAGCACGCTCGAACCACATGGGGTCGAGCCGGAAGTAGAGGCACGTGAATCGGAGCAACCAACCTCTTCGATATCGATCCGCTTTGAGTTTGACTATTCGGCGGGTTCACGGGATGCGGCGGGCCGGTTTATGGGTGGTACCGAGACGATGCGACTAGTCGCTCACACGGGCCGATTGTTTGCCGGGCTCAGTTACTGGACGGATGAGCCCGGCGATGACCCTCGGCCGGGCGCTCAGATCCTGGTCAAGGAAGGCCCCGATGACGGATGGAAGGTTTCGCAAAACTTCCCCGGCGCCGTACGGATCAGCGCGATGGAATCGTTCACCTTCGTCACCGATGCGGAGGGAAAGGTGCTCGACGAGCCGGTCACCCTACTGTTGGCCGATGCCGGACACGCCCGGTCGCGTGTGACAGGGCCGCTGATCTGTTACGTCTTCGATCCGATCAGCGCGTCCTGGCGGGACAGTCCGATCGCATTAGATGCGCCCCGGGCCTACATCCGTGCTTTCGGTTTCCACCGTGACCTCGTCACCGGCATCGATCACGTCTTCGCGGGGACCGGCGCGGGTGAAATCTACCGCGGTGCATACGATGCCGAGGCTGACGGACGCATCCGCTGGGACCCGCTGCCCGAATACGCCAATCCCGATTTCAACGGCAGCGCCTTCCAGCGGTGCCAGGGCTTGACCGTCGCCAACGGCAAGCTTTACGCCTCGGTTTCCCCGCGTCTGCTCGAACGTGTGGACGGCTCGGAGCCGACGTGGCGCGAGGTGTTTCGGTGGGACCCCCAGGAGCGTGCGGGCGCGGGGCTGCGCGGGATCACCGCGGTGCACTCCCCAGACGGTGGTCACCAGGTCATCATCGGCTCGCGTGAGCAAGAGGGGCGTATCTTGCGCATCGATCCCGTAAACGGCTTTGCGGTGACCGACGAATTGTCGTCACGCGAGTTTCTGATCGAAGAACTCGGCGCTTTCCGCGGCGGCAAGCTGGTGGCGTACAACCGGTTGGTTCCGGGAACTCACCCCAATACCGGCGAGCCGATCCACTGGCTCACCGTTGCGGGGCTGCTGCCCGATGCGTCTAACACGGCTTGGCTCCTGGTGCGCCACGCCGACGCCCGGTACGAAACGGCTCGCGTGGTGGATGAAAAGGCGGCGCATACGCAAGCGCTGGTCTCGACTCGCACCTTGGAGTATTCGCCTTGGGAGCAAGGGGTGGTTTATGTGGGGGGCTACGACGGTGCGGCGAACCAACGCCGCAACCACAACACCGCTTGGATCTATAAGGGACGCATGATCGGTGAGTTGGGGAAGTAGCGAAAATATCAGGTATTTCTGCTCTTTTTCGAGTGCGTGGATGTAATATTGGACGTGGAGTTTCCACCGGAAGGGTTTTGTCTTGAGC
>JBCCWB010000058.1:0-18648 GCA_039194345.1 Planctomycetota bacterium | reverse complement strand
GTACACTCAGTTTTGTCAAAGAACTAACATATTCCTCACGCGCCGTCTCAACCGATTTGGGTCCTTCTTCAATCCGGTTAATTTGACGGGTCATCGAGTTGTAAAACTCGTCACGGATATTGCCGAACAGTGTAGTCGTTTGCCAATCCGCCACCAAAGCATCTACTACCCTCTGATGGTCCAATCGACGGTCTTCGAGGATACTCCGTTCCATCTCTGCCAAATGTTCTTGAAGTAGTTTCTGTTCGGTTTGCTGGTATGCAGTTGCGAGGCTGTTGATTCGTTTCTGTTGTGTGTCTTGGTATACGGCCAAGCGATCGGCAGCAAGTTGCGCCCGCTCTCGACTGTACGAGGTGGTATTGCCGCAGCCGATTAAAATAAGAACTGTTAATAAAAACAGGCAAGCAGTCTGCTGGGAAAAACGGTGTGGGCGTTGATTAATCAAGTGCGACCTTTCCTAGGAATCCGGCTTGTATGAGGTTGAACAATGCGTTGGCATCTTCCGCTTTAACACCGCCAGCCATTAATGCAGCTTGCTCATTCAGTAGGAAGCGGATGTCCGATTCTTCGAAGCGTAAACCGATAGAAGCAAGCGACAACCGGTGCGTCGCCGCTTCCATACGAAACAGCAGTATGTTTTCCATTCCGTAACGCTCGTTCACCGAAGTTACTACAAGGTAGGCATTGATCATACCCACCGCATTTCGCAGCAGGTCGTTAAGATATTGCAATTCCTCAAACGAGTATTTGGTTTCTTGAGGATCTTGGGCAGACTTAGGTACGCCATTCTGTGCGTTTTGCGCTTCGGTGCTCAAGAGGCGAAGAGTTGACAGGACGGGGTCTTTAATTCCTACCGTAGTCGGGTCGAAATCATTACTCGCGTTCTTTCCTCCTTCCTCAATCGGTTTGGAATCACTAGCTGTTTTCAAATCCTCTTTGTGGGAGAATAAATATCGGCCCTTCGTACGATTCTGTAATATCTGCTTGACAGCTTTTTGTTCTTTTGGGGATTTTTCGACCGTTTCTATACTAGCTGATAGATATCGGTCGGCAGTTAGCGAATCCACTGCAAACGGTTGAATCGAAAATGGGTTTTTATCATTTGATTCTAATTTTTTACGTAGCGCTTCTCGATCTTGAAATGGATCCAAATTTAAGTACGCAGCGTAGACAGCCAATCCGGAATTATTTTTCTCATCATCCAAAGCAGATTTCACCTTGCGGTGCTCATCACTGTAGAGAAGCTCCCACGCTGTGAAAAAACGATTACTTTCGCTGCTTACAACATTCCAGCGCACTTCTTCGGCTCGGGTGATTTGAGTCAGAACTTCGGCGTGCCGGAGATTTTCTTGTAGAACCGCTTGCAGAGCAGACTGCCGTTCATAAACCAGTTGGCGGACGCGTTGTTTGTATTTTTGGTCATTATCAGCGATTAATTTGAGCTGATGTTGGATTTGTTTGGCAGCTGCTTGGATAAGTACCACCTGGGATTCGTCTGTAATCCCGATTGTAGCGAGGTCGACTTGGCTTTTACTGGCGAGGATCGACAACACATCGGGGGGGAGTGTGCCAAGTAAAGTACTCACTCCGCCCTCGAGGGCGACGGTATTTTTCTGATTATCTGCTGTAGTGCCACCATTATTTTCTGGTGTGCTTTCGGTGCTAGGAGCATCTTGATTAGATGGCGCTTCTTGCACTAAGAGCGCTTCCAAGCCTTTGGTTAACTCCGTGCTGTATTGTTGTGCAGCCAGAGTATCTGGCAGAACAAACGATTCTGAGTGATCGACTGCGGGTTTTTTTTCTGCTTCATGATCCGGGTATGTGACCTTTAAATAGATTGCATTCTCTCTGGCGTTATATGTGTCTTGATACCGAAATTTTTGACGGTATTCATCAAGCGCCGCTTGGACTTCAGCGAGGGCCGTGCTGAATGTGATGTGTTTCTTAGGATTGTTGTCGCTGTTTGGCTTCGAGTCTAGACCCAAAGCCTTGAGTTTTTCCTCCAGATGAACGATGTAGCGGTCCATCATTTGGAGCTGGTCGTCGCTGATGCCGCCGTTGATCGCCGCCGCCAAGGCATAGGCTGCAGCGGGATCGGCCCCTCGTTCTATCGCTTTCTGTGCATCCTCATATGCACGTTCAGCTGCCTCGGCGTCGCGGGTTGACGGCGATAGCTGGTCTTTTGAGTCTGCGGTTTTAGGAGCTTTTTTAAGAGATCTTAGCCAATCATTTGCAGCTTCTTTTCCGGCTTCCTTGAGGCTTTCACGGTACTTGCCCCACAGCAAAGATGGAAGCTCCAACGATTCGCCATTGACGATCGTAACCCGCGCGGAATTGACAGACAACTTATTAAGATCGTCCTGGTTGTCTGAAGCCAGTGTGTATTCGAAAACGATGCTTGGTGGGGCTTCTGTATCGCCTGGTTTGGGGGCAATGTTAATTACTCCATTTTCGATTTTTATCTTATAGTCCTTGGGTTGAATTGATTTGTCATCAACGTGAACTACGGCTGTTTGGGTATCGATGCTTTTCGGTAAGGCGTCGTTGTCAAGGACATTGAATTTGATTGAAATATCGCCTTCAGTGATTTTTTCAATCTTATGAGCGTGCCAATCGTCAACTAAGATTTCGTTTTTTGTGCCGTTGAATTCGGCGGCAGATTTTTTAACTAGCTGCGCTGTCCGACGGATTTGTTCGCTTTCGTAAACCTTCCAGGCTTGGAATAGTTTTTCGATAACCTTTAATTGGGTCTGACGTATTTCAAGGCGATTTTTGAGTTCAATTCCCAAATAATTTCCGAGGTTTTCAGAGCTAAGTTTCCGTTTTTCAAGTTCTTCGCTTTTTTCTTTGTTTTCCTTGCCCAGTTGTATGTTGATTTCCTCTAGTTCTTTGTCGCGATTTTCGAGGACTTGCCTTGTGGTTTCGAAACCTAAAAGATGTATTGCTAAATCTTTGTATAGGTCTTCCCATGTCAGGCCGAGCGTGGGCACATCTAGGGCACGCGCGTTGTCGTTGTTGCTGACTTTGGCTTGATTGATGATCCGTTGCCACCGCGCTTCGGCATCGAGGTTATTGGATAGGGCGGTCTGCAACGCAGCTTCGCCGGAGACGGAGGCCTCGAAGCCGGAAAGCGATTTGGTGGTCAGATCGGCATAGTCTGAGCTATGGAAACGCCCATAATGTTCGAACATAGGTGGCTTGGCTATGATGGTAGAAGCGTCACTACTCGCCTGAGGCTCACGGTCTTCCGTGACTTGAGTAATAGTGATTTTTCTAGCCTCTTCGGCGCTTAAGCCGTTTTCCTGTTGACGGACATCGGCGTTGCCATTTTGTTTTGGCCCAATGCTTTGGCAGCCAACGACGGAAAGACATATACCCACCCCCAAGAGAAAACCCGAAAATAAACGATGATGCATGTATAACCCCTAGAAGCTGGATTGTGAGAAATACCCTTTCGAAAATGAACATTAACTTGTTTGTTAATGATGTGAATCAGGTATTTACCCTTATATCAGAGGCCAAGTTTTGACCCTTTGATTTAATCTGGTATCGAGTCAGAGCGGGATGGGTTACTTCGCTGGGTTGGTCCGCGGGTTGTCTTTGCGGAGGCCTTCGCGGTATCGGCCGAAGACGCCTTCTCCGGAGCGGCGGACGTGGGCGACCAGGGCCAGGACGCAGGCGTCGTGGGGGTAAGCGTCTTCTAGATCTTCAAGTGCGGAAGCGGTGTTGCCGGCTTTGCCCGTGGCGGTGCGGCGGTAGAGTCGTTTCCAGGCGTCCTTGAGGTTGCTGATGGACTCGGCGGTGAAGCCGCGGCGGCCCAGGCCGGTGGTGTTGACGCCGCGGATCACGGCGGGGTTGCCCTCGGCGATCATGAACGGCGGGCAGTCATTGACCGCGCGGGTCATGCCGCCGACGAAGGCGTGCTGGCCGATGGTGACGAAGTGGTGGATGGCGGTCGCGCCACCGATGACCACGTGGTCTTCGACGCAGACGTGGCCGGCGAATTGCACGGCGTTGGCGATGACGATGTGGCTGCCCAGGATGCAGTCGTGTCCGAGGTGGGCATAGGCCATGATCAGGTTGTGGCTGCCGACGGTGGTGATGCCGTGGTCGTTGGCGGTGCCCTTGTGGATGGTGACGCACTCGCGGATCTCGTTGTGATCGCCGATCACCAGTTGGGAGTCTTCGCCCTGGAACTTGAGGTCTTGCGGGTCGCCGCCGAGCACGGCCCCGGACCAGACGGTGTTGTTTTCGCCGAGGGTGGTGCGGCCGGTGATGGTGACGTGCGACACCAGCCGGGTGTTTGAGCCTAGGGTCACTTTGGGGCCGACGTGACAAAACGGTCCGACGCGGACGTCGTCGGCAAGCTTGGCTTGAGGGTCGACGACGGCTAGGGGGTGGATTTCGGGCATAGGCAAGTTGTGGTCCTTGACCCGGACTCGGTGGCGTTAGCCAAGCGATTGAGAACTATGTTCACGGCTCGGAGAGCGTGTTGCAACAACAATTTCTCAATTCTGGGTTCAAAAACCTCCTTATTCCGCCTCGTCGTCCACCATCATGAACTTCACTTGCGCCTCGGCGGCGAGTTCCTCGGCCACGTAGGCCCGGCAGTGCATGTGAGCGATTCGGCTGCGGATCTTCACCGCCTCGGCGATGAGCATGAGTTGGTCGCCGGGCGTGACCGGCTTGCGAAGCTTGACGCGGTCCAGGCTGAGGAGCACCGGCAATTTGCCGACCTGCTCCAGGGATTGGCCGATCAGCACGCCCGACAGTTGGGCCATCGCTTCCACGACCAGTACACCAGGCATTATCGGAGTATTGGGGTAGTGGCCCTGAAAAAATGGTTCATTAATCGTTACGTTTTTTACACCTACAGCTCTTTGGTCCCCCACGATCTCCACCACCCGGTCCACCAAAAGCATGGGGTAGCGGTGGGGCATCATGCGGAAAAGCCGGCGGACATCCAGCACCGAGTTGTGGTGGGCCAGGTCTTTCAGCCGGGCCGACTCGTGCTGCTTGATCAGCTCGCGGACCAGCTTGTGGTTCATCGGGTGGCCCGACTTGTAGGCCACGATCCGGCCCTGGATCGGCGCACCCAGGAGGTACAGGTCGCCGATGAGGTCGAGCATCTTGTGACGCACCGGCTCGTCATCGAAGCGGAACTTGTTCGTGCCCAGCGGGCCGTCGTCGCCGATGACCAGCGCGGTGTCCACGGTCAGGTGCGGGAACAGCCCGGCCTTCTGCGCGGCCATCGCCTCGGCCTCGAGGCTGAAGGTTCGGCTCGGCGCGATCTCCTTGGCGTAGTCCGCTTCGGGGTCGTCGAGGTCGAAGGTCTTGAGTTGTCGGCCGATGACTTTCGACACGCCGGTGTAGTCGAGTTCGTACACGACCTGCATGCCCGGGTCGGGGCTGGGCAGCGCGGCGACCATCGCGTCGTCTTCGCGGATGACGACGGGGGTCTTTACGACCAGCCGGCGGCGCGGCGTGTCTTGTTTCTCGATGCCCGCTTTGGTGAGCGTTTCGAAGAACGGCAGGGACGAGCCGTCCATCGCCGGGACCTCGGGGCCGTCGAGCTCGATGATGAGGTTGTCGATCGCGTGGGCAGCCACCGCCGACATGCAGTGTTCGATGGTGTCGACCGAGGCCTCGCCGACCTTGATCGCGGTGCGGCGAACACGCTTGGTGACGTGGTTGACCGAGACGGGGATCTCGGCGTTGTTCAGATCGGTGCGTCGGAAGACGATGCCGTGGTTCGCCGGGGCGGGGAGGAACGTCAGGTTCACCGGCACGCCGTGGAACAGCCCGCGTCCGGACATGGACTGGGGGGTCGAGATGGTGTGCTGGTGTGAATCCATACGTGGTTAAGTCATGGCCAAAGGCAACTATTCCCCCTGCCTTCGGCCGAGAGCGAGGCGAAAGCTTAGGCCCATAGTTTACCGATTGGCGATCAGTCCCTCACCTCGAAGCGATCGACACGCTGCCTGAGGGCCTTGAAGTCTTTGAGGAGCTTGGGGAGTTTTTTGATCGCCATCAGTTCGCGGATGGCTTCTTTGGCGTTGCTGGCGTTGTAGCCCAGCCATTCTTCCCCGTCGGGAATATCGCCTGAAATACCAGCGCCTCCCGCGATTTTGCAGCCTTTGCCGACGGTGACGTGGTCACGGAAGATGACCGCCCCGCCTATGAGCGACCCGTCCCCGATTTTTACTGAGCCGGCTACGGCGCAGCATCCCGACATGACGACCATGTTGCCGATCTTGCAGTTGTGCCCGATCTGGGACTTGTTGTCGAGCTTGCTGCCGTGGCCGATCGTGGTGGCGTCGAACTTGCCGCGGTCGATGGTGACGCAGGCGCCGAGTTCGACCTCGTCGCCGATCTCGACGTTGCCCAGGTGCGGGATCTTGACGATGCGCGGCCGGTCGCCGGTCATATCCGGGCGGTAGCCGAAGCCATCCGCCCCGATGACGCAGCCGGGCTCGAAGACGCATCGGCTGCCGACGGTGCAGCGTTCGCGGATCACTACGTTGGGCCACATCACGCAGTCTTCACCGAGGCGGACGTCGTCGAGCAGCGTGACGTGGTTGTGCAGCACGGTGCGAGCGCCGACCTTGACGCCCGGTCCGATGACGCAGTACGCCCCGACGGTGACGTCTTCGCCGAGCTCGGCGGTGTCGTGCACGACCGCGGTGGCGTGGATGCCGGGCTCGGGTTTGGCGGGTTCGGGGGCGAGTGCGTCGAGCACGCGGGCCATCGCCAGGTCGGCGTTCTCGACGAACACCAGCGCTCGGCCCTCGCCGGGCTCGAGTTCGATGCCCTCGGTGACGATGGCGACCGACGCTTGGCTGGTGCCCCAACGCGGCGCGTAGCCCGACTCGCCGACGAACGTGAGGTCGCCGGGCTTGGCGGTGCTGATCTCGGCAAGGCCGGTGATGGCCAGGTCGGGATCGCCCACGAGTCGGCCTTCGAGCAAGTCGGTCACGGTCTGGGGGGTGTATTCAGTCAAGCGTGGTTCGCTTCTGGCTTTCGGATCAGCGTTGATCGAAGTCGGCGTTCATGCGTTGCAGCACGGCGTTGGTGATGTCGACCGCGTCGCCGGAGTAGAGCACCTTGCGGGTCTGCACCACGGTTTGGAGCTGCTGGATGTTGAGCTTCATCAGGTCGGGCAGTTCGCCGCCCTGGAGGACGACGTCGTAGCCCGCAGCCTGGGCGATCGAGGCCGAGGCTTCGTTGGCGGCGACATAGATCTCGGCGAATTGGCGGGCCTGATCGAGCTGGCCGTTCTGCTCTTGCATCTGTACCCAGACCTGCATCTCCAGCGTCTTTTGCTGGAGCTCTTCACGCTTCTTGTTCCACGCGTCGCCGCCAACCGTGAGCGTGTCGAGGGTGGTGGAGATGGTGGCGATGTCCTTCTGGCGAGCTGCTTGTTCGGCCTTCAGGGCATCGGCCTTGGCCTTGCCCTCAGCGACAAACGCGGCTTGCTGGGCACACTGGTTGATGACCTCCTGCAGGTTCACCACGGCCACTTTCGTGGGAGCAGCGGCGCCGCCGGCCTGTCCGCCCGCGGTCACGTATAGACCCAGCGTCAACGCGGCGGCCAGGGCAACGATTACGATCGAATTCTTCATCTCTGCAACTCCTTGACGAGTTCGGGTATGGTTCGGTTTTACGGTAAATCCGCAGCCCAACATCGTATCAGGCTGTCTACGGCGTCACAAAAACCATACGTCTGCAGGACCCGGACGGGTCGTTGATGGTTTCTGCCATCCCCAACGAATTCCTATCCGAGCACGAAGCGTCAGCGAGTGACCGCGGCGATCGCCGCCCGCATGCACTCGCTGACGCTTCATGCTCGGAGGCGTTTTGGAAGTGTGGGACGTGAATCAGTCGGCCGACAGCGCCCGGCGCAGGATCTTGCCGGTGGGGTTGCGCGGCAGTTCGTCGAGCACCCGGATTTCCTTCGGCACCTTGAAAGACGCCATGTTGTCCCGGCAGTAGGTCTTGAGCGCCCCTTCGTCGAACTCGGCACCCTCGGCCAGCTCGACAAACGCGATGGCGACCTCGCCGCGGGTGTCGTCGGCCCGGCCGATGACCGCCGAGGCGTTCACCGTCTCGTGGCGGTTGAGCACCTCTTCGATCTCGCGGGGGAAAACGTTCTCGCCGCCGATGATCAGCATCTCTTTCTTGCGGCCGGTGATGTAGAGATAGCCATCTTTGTCGATCTTGCCGATGTCGCCGGTGCGGAAGCAGCGGGTCGAGCCGCCGCGCTTGGCGCGGATCCCGGACGAGCCGATGTTAGGATCGTTGGGCACGTCCAGGTTCAGGATCACCTTGTCGGTCAGCTCGGGCAGCTGGTAGTAGCCCTGCATGACGCTGGGGGCAGAGATGAGGATCTCGCCTTCCTCGTCGCGGCCGAGGAGGTTGTCGTTGTCGTCGACGATGAAGTTCTGCACGTTGGGCAGCGGCAGGCCGACCGAGTGCAGCCGGGTGTTTTCGGGCGTGGACCAGTTGGTGACGGGCGAGGTCTCGGTGAGGCCGTAGCCCTCGTTGATCTCGACGCCGAGCTTGTCTTTGAAGCCGTCGTAGACCGCTTGGGGCAGCGGCTCGCCGCCACAGATGACGTAGCGCAAGCTCTTCCAGTCGTCGGCCGAGCCGCTCTTCACGTTGAGCAGCGCCCCGAGCATCGACGGCACGCCGATGAAAAGCTGCGGCCGGTGCTTGCGCATCAGGTCCATGATCTTGCGTGGGTTGAACCGCGCGGTGTACACCACCCGGCCGCCGCCAAACAGCGGCAGCAGCGTGAGCACGGTCAGCCCGAATGTGTGGAACTGTGGCAACACGCCGAGGAACGTGTCGCATTTGCTCAGGCCCGCGTGCTCCATCGAGTCTTCGATGTTGGTGCGGATGTTCTTTTCGGTGAGCATCACGCCCTTGGGCTTGCCGGATGTGCCCGAGGTGTAGAGCAGCACAGCCAGATCGTCGTCCGCCAGCTTCGGCGGCATCCGCAGCGGGGGCAGACCTTTGAATGAAACCTCTTCGAGCTTCATCAGATTCACGCCGCCGGGCAGCGCATGAACGTCGATGCCCAGGCCGGTGATCGCCTCGATCATCTTCTCGGCGGTGATGATGGTGTCGATCCCGCTGTCGGCCACGACGTGGGCGAGCTCGTCCTGCGAAAGCAGGTAGTTCAACGGCACCGGCGTCTTCTTGGCCAGCCAGGTCCCCAGAAAGGCGATGGTGAACGCGCCGCTGGTCGGCAGCATGATGCCGATCTTGTCTTTCTGTGTGGCTTGCTCGATCGCCTTGGCGGCGAACAGGGCGCCGGCCGCGATTTTGAAGAACGTGTACTCGCGCTGGTCGTCGATCACCGCCACCTTCGCGGGGTGGGTCACGGCCTTTTGCATGATCTTTCGCAGGATGCTCATCGCGGTAAACTATATCCTAATCATTCGACAATTCCCCCAACCTCCCCGATCAGGAAGGCTCAAAATCCGATGAATGGATCCCGCGTGTTGCGTGTTGTGTTGTGTTTGACGCTGTTGTCTGTTGTGGTGCTGTCGTCGGGCTGCCGAAATTCTCAGCCCACCGCGACGCTGGACGACGCCAACAGCGCCTACCACCGCGGCGACTACGAACAGGCTTATAACTTCGCGTCCGCCATCGCTTCTGCCGAGCCGTCACTGGACTCGACCGAAGCGGCGTACGTCGCGGGCCTGTCTGCCGGCGAGCTCGGCCGCACCGACAAGGCGGTGAAATACCTCCGCCAAGCCGCGGATGGCTTCGACAAAGAACTCGCCGCCAACGCCGGGGTCATGCTCGGCCTGGCCTACTCGACCCAGGAGCGCTACGCTCTGGCGACCGACGCCCTGCTCTCCGCTGCTCCTTCGCTCACCGGCGAAGACCGCGCCAAGGCCTACTACTACGCCGCCGTCGCCCAGCAGAAGCTCGGCCGATGGGCCAACGCCCGGGACCACCTGACCCTGGCCCGCGCGTCGTCCGCCGACCCCGCGTTCCGCAAGCAGGTCGAAGACCAACTCGCCGTGAACGGCTACACGCTCCAGCTCGGCTCGTTCGCCAACGCCGAGAACGCTCAGGCCGCTGCCGACCAGATCCGTGAAGCCGCGATTGAAGCCCGTGTCGGCGCTCCCCGCCTGCTCGCCAATCCCGCCCGCCCCGGCCAAACCCTGGTGCACCTGGGCCGATTCACCACCTACACCTCCGCCGCGGCCTACCGCGACGAGCTGGGCATCCCCGGGGCGTTCATCGTCCCGGTTGCCACCGAACAGGTGCGTTGAACATTTGGTGATTTAGCGATTGACTCATCGCGCAAACATAAAGACCTGCCCCGGCATCACGCCGACCGGCAGGTCTTTTTCAATCGTCAAATCACTCAATCACAAAATCGCCAAATAAACTCACCACATCGCCCGGGCGCTGGTCGCCGCGATGCGGGCCAGGCGGGTCAGACGCATGCGGTCTTCATCGCTCATGTTGATGAACTCGATGCCAAACTCGAACTTGCGTCGGCCGAGCTTGCGGATACGGCGGACGATCACATCGATGGCCATGATCTCTTTGTCGATCTGAACATCGATGCGGAACTTCTCGCCTTCCTGCACGGGGATCGCGCCCTTGCGGTGGATGCGCATCCCCGAAGCGGAGATGTCCACGACACTGCCCAGCGACGACTCGGTGCCCTCGGTCTTGAGCCGGCCGTGACGGCGGCGGTTATGCTCGGGTGCCTCCGGAGTATCTTTCATACTGGTGCGCCAGATCTTCATACTGCGAATATCGACCGGCCCCGTATCCGGCTTTACCCACACAACCCGCCAATTCGGCGGTTTTCCCCTATGGCCCCAAAACCTTATCGGCCGCCCCAGACATACAAAACAACCGCTAGGCACATCAGGGCCGCCGCACCCAGGCGTCGTGCCTGCACCGCCCAGCCATGCTTCTGCTCGAGGTGGTGCCAACCCATGCCCGCCAGCGCGATACCCAGCAGGATCGAGATCAGCCCGCGGGTCGATTGCAGGATCGCCCCGAGCACGGTGCCCAGGCTCGCAAACGTGGCGTAGAGCGCGATCATCGTTGCGAGCCAGATTGTGGCGTAGGGCAGCGTGTCCCGCCACGCCGCCTTCTCGCGTGAACCCCAGGCCCCGAGCAGGGGCACGCCGATCACGCCCAGGCTGCCGTACACCGCGGCGACCGTGAAGATGGGGATGCCGAAGTGTGACTCGTCCCCGCTCATGTCCCGGGCGATTTCGATGGTGCCTTTGATGAACGTGTCGGCCAAGGCATACGCCAAGCAGGCCCCGACGACCAACGCCGTCACCTTCCACGCCAGCCGGCCGCCCACATCGTTGAGCACCCACGCCGCCGCCACCGCCATCGCCACCCCGGCCCACTGTGTCCCGCTCAACGGCGTGCCCATCAGCACCGAGATCAACGCCAACACCGCCACCTTCATCCCCAGCAGCGGCGCCACCCGCGACGCATCCGTCGCCCGCAGCGCACTGAGCAGGCACACCTGCGCGAGAACAAAAAAGCCGATCAGCCCCGAAAGCTGCCCCCACCATTCCGCCGTGGGCATGAATCCGTCGGGCCATAGGAAGGGCAGCGCCACCCAGCACACCACGCCCATCAGGACGTGCCCCTGCACCAACAGTTGCGACACCGGTCGGCCACGGTCTACCGTGTACCAACGCGACGCCAGATACGCCAAGGAATGGCCCAGCCCCGTCAATAAACCCAAAAGGATGCCCAAGGCCATACCGCAAACGCGCCTGTCTTTTTAGTCTGTGAGACCCAGGCGATCGTAGCCGCGTTGCAGCATGTCGGCCGTCTTTTCCCAGCCGATGCACTCGTCGGTGACCGACACGCCGTACTGCAACTGCGACAGGTCGGCGGGGATCGACTGTTTGCCTTCGAACAGATTCGATTCGATCATCACGCCGGTGATCGCGTCGCCCGAGCCGCCGGCGTTGCGCTGCTCGATCAGGCTTTCCCACACGATTTCCTGCTGGGCGAACTTCTTGCCCGAGTTGGCGTGGGAGCAGTCGACCATGAGCATGGGGTTCATGCTTGCTGAGGTGAGTTTTTCCGCCGCAGCGGCGATGTCTTCGGGGTGGTAGTTGGAGCCCTGTGCTCCGCCGCGCAGGATCACGTGGCCGTAGGCGTTGCCGCGGGTATGCACGACGCTGGCTCGCCCCTGATCATCCACGCCGATGAAGTGGTGGGGATTGAGCGCTGCCTGCATGGCGTCGAGCGCGACCTGCAGCGAGCCGTTGGTGGCGTTCTTGAAGCCCACGGGCATCGACAGCCCGCTGGCCATCTGGCGGTGGGTTTGGCTCTCGGTGGTGCGGGCGCCGATCGCCGCCCAGCTCACCAGGTCGTCGAGGTACTGCGGTGTAATGGGATCGAGGAACTCGGTGCCCGTGGGCAGGCCCAGCTCGTTGATGTCGATCAGCAGTTTGCGGGCCACGTTGAGGCCGTGGGTGATGTCGAAGCTGCCGTCGAGGTGCGGGTCGTTGATCAGGCCCTTCCAGCCGACGGTGGTGCGGGGCTTTTCGAAATAGACCCGCATGACCAGGTACAGCCGGTCTGCAAACTTCTGCTTGAGCTCGACGAGTTTCTTGGCATAGTCCATCGCCGCGGCGGGGTCGTGAATGGAGCAGGGGCCGATGACCACCAGTAGCCTTCGGTCTTCGCCGCGCAGGATCGCCTCGATATTCTGCCGGCCGTCCAGCACGGTCTGCCGGGCCCGGTCGGACAGCGGCAACGACTTCTCAAGCGTCGCCGGCGGGACCAGGGGGTCCAGCGACGTGACGTTGAGGTTCTGGGTCGGCCGGTGATCGGTGGTGGGGGTCGTGTTCATGGCGAATCGGCCATGATACCCGCTATCCGCGAGGAATTGGGCAAGGTGTTGACCCCATAAACCGAGCCGCCGATGGCATCGGCGGCTTTGTATGGAAATGCCGGATATCTGGAGGGTTAGCTAGAGAAACGCTTGGCGATGCGGTCCACGCCCCGCAGGATGTGGGCCGCGGTCTTGTAATCGTTGAGCCCCGGATTGATCGGCTTGAGGATCGAGGCGGTCAGCGTTTCGAGTGCCTTGGCGCTCTCGCCCATCGGCTGGTAGTCGATCAGGTGCTCGAACTCGGGATTGGTGTGCGGGTGGTTGATCTGTAGCGCGAGGTAGAACGTATCCACGCTGCGGTCGACCTTGCCACGCACCGCGGCGAGGGCTTCGTTGGTGATCTCGCCGTTCTCAATCATGTGGCCCAAAACGCGCTGGATCTGGCTGGTGCGCATCATCTGCTCAAACAACTCGTGCAGCACGGGGCTGGACTCGAGGTCTTCGCCCACCTGCGCCGAGCTGCCGAAGTCGATGAACCCCACGCCATCAGGGGTGATGACCAGGTTGTCCGGTCGAAGGTCCAGGTGCATGATCTTCGCTTGATCATGCAACACCGCGAGCAGCTCGAGCGACTGGCGGGCGAACTCGATCTGCGTGATCGGTTGGCCGCCGTTGCGCAGCCAGTTCATGTCGAGACGGGTGACAAAGCCCTTGTCGTTTTTCACGATGCGTAGCGGCCGGGGCACACGCAAACGGAACGGCTCGGGCAGCGTGCGTTGCAGCTTGTCCAAAGCCTTGGCTTCGCGGGTCAGGAAGATTGGGAAGATTTCGTTGACCAGCTTCTCCGCCCGGACGCGGATGTCGATCAGGTCCATGTCGGGGTATTTGCACGACAGCCGACGACAGAGGCTGTCGATCGTCGGCACCTGTTTCCGCACGCAGAAGCCCGAATCCTGCGAGTCGTCTTCCGCGAGCTTGACGTCAAACGTAAACCGATCGGTGACTTGGCCGGGCGGCACGAGGTGGGTCTTGCGCGCCACGAAGCTGTAGGCTCGCGGCGTTACGCCGGGGATGCGCAGTCCCAAGGGGCCGCCCCAGAGCTCATTAAAACTCTGCTCCAGCACAAAGCCGTTCTTGCTGTCGTAGGCCTGCATGACCTTGCCGACGCGCTCGGGGTTGGGGTCGACGCAGGCAAACAGACCGCCCCACCGCAGCCGTTCGAACACCTCATCCGGCTGCTTGGGTTCGCCGGGCCCGGCAAGCCGGATGTCGACCATGCCGTCGTGTTCCGCGTCGCTGGACCGACCGACCTGGCGGCCGCGGGCCTCGGCCTTGAGCTTCTGCTCCAGCAACAACTTCACCCACTTCTCGGTGTCAGCGTTTTGGCTGACCGCCGAGGGCGACGTGTTGACCGCGGCTTTACGCGATAGCGGACTGAATTTTTGCAGGATGGACATCGCCGGGATCTCGGAAGGCGCGGTTGGCAGGTCTTCAGAGATGTCTTCGTAGATCGCGGCGAGCGACTGTGGGCGCAGTCATGTCGGGGGAGAAATTTGTACTTTCGGGCTCGGCGTAGCAAGGACAAGCGGCGCAGCACGCAGGACACCGAAGAAATTCGGACATCGGACGCGAAATTTATTTGACAGGTTCAACATCAATCCGAGCACGAAGCGTCAGCGAGTGACCAGCGAAATCACTCGCTTACGCTTCGTGCTCGGAAGGGGCGACATACGGGTCTGTCAGATAAAGATCACACGTCCCGCACACAGCGGAACCCGTTGTTGGTCGTTGCGCTGTCGGGGGTGTTACCGGTGCGGGCACCGAGGCGGTAGCGGTTGCAGTAGGAGTCGTGGCAGAGGTAGCTGCCGCCCTTTTGGACCTTGTGGGTCAGGCGGTAGCCGGTGGAGTCAACTGATTGCTGATTGCTGATTGATGATTTTTGATTGGAAGAATCACAACACGATGTGGCTTGCTCGACCGGCATGGGGCCGATCGGGTTGTCGCGGGTTTCCGGCGAAGCTTCGACGTGCCAGGTGGGGCTGAACCAGTCGCTGACCCATTCCCAGACGTTGCCGGAGGTGTTGTGCAGGCCGAAGCCGTTGGGGGAGAACGCGGTGGCCGGGCAGGTGCCGACGTAGCCGTCGTCGGCGGTGTTGTTCGTGGGGAACTTGCCCTGCCAGACGTTGCAGCGGTGTTGGCCGCGCGGCTCGAGTACATCGCCCCAGGGGAAGATCGTCTGCTCCTTGCCGCCGCGGGAGGCGTACTCCCACTCGGCCTCGGTCGGCAGACGCTTGCCCGCCCACCGGGCGTATTCCATCGCGTCGTTCCAGCTCACGTGGACGGCGGGGTGGTCCATGATCGCTTTGATCGACGAACGTTCGCCGTGCGGCCGATCCCATTTTGCGCCGGGCACCGCGAGCCACCACGGCGTCTGCGGCACGGTCGCGTCCTTGCGCAGGCTCTCGGCGAACTTTTTCGACAGGTGCAGGTGGAACACGAACGACCAGCCGAAACGCTCGGCCTCGGTGGTGTAGCCGGTGTCTTTCACGAACGCGGCGAACTGGGCGTTGGTCACGCTGGTCGCGTCGATCCAGAACGGTCGGAGCGTGACCTCGCGGACCGGGCCCTCGCCGTCGTCGGGGAAGCCTTTGGGGTAGTCCGTGCCCATGAGGAAGGGGCCGCCGGGCAGCTCGATCATGCCGTCGGTCGAGCCTTGGTCGGCGTGGCGGATGGGCTCGAGCACGGCTTGGAGCGGGCCGGTGTAGGCCGGGGAGCTGCCGGGGTTGGACGAGGCGCTGGGGGTGCAGCAGGCTTTGGGGGCGGACATCCATCGATCTTATCAGAGGCGGCTCGCTGCTTTTCGGACGTTGCCGGTTCGGCTGAGAGCCGAGGCGGTCGGGCCGATATGATCAGAAGAAGACAGCGGGGTAATCCAAGTGGTATGGAGCGGCGATGATGCGCGTCAGCGATCAGGTGGATCAAACTCAACGGCGGTGGATGTGGACGCGGTGCGTGCTGGCGCTGCTGGCCTTCGCGGTCATGGTGGTTCCGGCGCAATCGCAAGACGAGCTGCCCGGCAACGACCCCACGGCGTGGTTGGAAGAGGCGAGCGTGCAGGCCCGGCGCATCTCAGGGGTCGGGGATGAACTCACCGATGCGCTACAGATCAAAGGCGAACTGCTGGCGTTTATCGCCGCGCAGCAAGACGAGCTGGGCCTAAACGAATCGGCTGAAAAAAACCATCGTTTGGTGAACCTGTGCATCCGCGCGCTGGCCCACGATGGAGAGGACGGCTGGATCCAAGCGGCCAAAGCTCGTGCCACAGCCAACGGCACCGCCGATGCCCAAGCGTTACTCGACAAATTAGATAGCTCCGCGGAACGTAGCGCGGCGGAAGCCTTGGCTCGGGGCGGATCGGTGGAGCCCGACGTCGTGTCGCAAGTCAGCCCGGGTTTTGCGCGGCAGCTCAACCTAGTGCAGGGCCGTGAGTGGATCCGCCAAAACGCCGAGACGGTGGCGACGCGTGGAGCGTTGGCGGATGTCCACGCGTGGGTCGATGTGCTCAGCGACCCGGCCGAGCGTGCGTGGGCATCATTGGGGGTGGCCCAAGGTTTGATTGCATCGGCCAAGCTGCCCGAGCGTGAGTCGGTCGAGGCGATCGTCGAATCGGTGAACGAATTGCAGCCGAAGGAGCTCGTCGAAGAATCTCCTCGGCCGGTCGCGGATGAACTTAACGCGGAGCAGCCTGAGGAGAACGCTTTGCCGGAAGTGGTGGAAACGCCCTCGGCGGAACCGGCGGAAGATGCTGCCTTGATCACAGAAACTGCTGAACCCGAAGCCATAGCGTCGGAAGCCGCTAGGCCGGTTGCGGAAGTCGAAGAAGAAAAAGTAGCCGTACCTTCTGAGCCAAAGGCAGCCGCTGAAGCCGAGCCGGTTGTCGAGCCTGCCGAGACGTCGATTGCTTCCCCTGCCACCGAGCCCGCGGATGTGGTCATCGCCCCAGCCCCCGTCCCGGTCGTGGATGTTGAAGACGCCGCCGCACCTTCCGAGGCAACGACAACCGTTAAGCCTGACGCTGAAGAAGTTGCGACTACCGACGAAGTGCCCGCATCAACAGCGGACGCCGAGCCCGAATTGGAGCTCGAAACAGCGGACGTCGAAATCGAACCTGCTGAAGCGTCGATCTCTATACCTGCCGCCGAGTCTGCGGATGTGGTCATCGTGCCGATTCCCGTCCCGGTCGTGGACGTTGAAGAGCAAGAGCCCGCTCAGACCGAGCCAGTAACAGCCGCTGAAGCCGAGCCGGTGGTCGAAGAACAGCCGGTTGAGGCGGAAGCCGTCAAGCAACCCGTCGAAGAGCCCGCGGTCGCCGAGGTGTCGCAAACTACGTCGCCGGTTGAGCCCGCCCCGGACCTCGCGGAAGGCGAAGCTGAAGCGGAAGCCGTTGCCCCGGCCGTGGCGGTCGACGAGGTGCCCGCTGCCGCGGAAGCGGTTGAGGGTGCGGCCGCGGCGATCCCCGTGGTGCCGAACCTCAAGACCTTGGCCGACCCCGCGGCGGTGCTGGATGATGAGCCCGCCCCCGACGAGTACGAGTTGGAATTTCTCACCACCAAGGGCAGCTTCACGGTGCGTGTACATCGCGACTGGGCCCCCCTCGCCGCGGATCGTTTCTACGACCTGTCGGTGTCGGGCTTCTACCACAACCAGCGCGTGTTCCGGGTCGTCGAAGGCTTCGTCGTGCAGTGGGGCATCCACGGCTACCCCGACGTCGCCGCGGCCTGGCGCCCCCAAACCCTCAAAGACGAGCCCCGCACGCAATCCAATAAGCGTGGCACCATCGCCTTCGCCGCCGCCACCCAGCCCAACACCCGCGCGACCCAGGTGTTCATCAACCTCGACGACAACCAATTCCTCGACGAACTGGGCTTCGCCCCCTTCGGCGAAATCGTTGACGGCCTCGATGTCGTCGAGTCACTCTTCAACACCTACGGCGAAACCCCGAGCACCAAGCAACGCGAAATTCAGTTGCAGGGTAATGCGTTTCTGGACACGGTGTATCCGGAGTTGGATTCGATCCTGTCGGTGCAGTTCAGGGAGTAGGCGGCAGGGAGATAGGGAGTGGGGAGGTAGGGAGTAGGGAAATCCGGGAGCGTTGTTGTGGGAAAAGCTGGTGAGAGTGGGCAGTCGTACCGAGATGTGATCGCTTGGCAGAAGGCGATGGATTAGGCGGATGCGATTTACGACCTCGTGGCCTTGTTTCCCGATGATGAGCGGTATGCGTTGAGCAGCCAGATACGGCGTGCGGTGGTGTCGGTGTCATCGAATATCGCGGAGGGCTATGGCCGATTGATGACGCCGGATTATGTGCGCCATCTCCGGATCGCCAACGGCTCGTTGAAGGAGGTGGAATCGCAATTGATATTTGCGGGCCGCCGGGGTTATGTCACCAAAGACCAAGCAGGCTTCGCGTGGGAGTTACTTCAAGAAACCGGCAAAGTCCTCAACGGATTGATCCGTAGCCTGTCCTGACCTACCCTGATGGGTCGTTCTTCCCACTCCCTACCTCCCCACTCCCTACCTCCCTATGACTACTGCCACCATCCAAACCCCCAAAGGCACCATCGAAATCGAACTCTACGCCGAGGACTGCCCCGAGACCGTCGGCAACTGGGTCAAGCTCGCCAAAGACGGCTTCTACGACGGCCTGACCTTCCACCGCGTCATTGCCGACTTCATGATCCAGGGCGGCTGCCCCGACGGCAACGGCATGGGCGGCCCGGGCTACAAGTTCGACGACG
>JBCCWB010000057.1:0-18916 GCA_039194345.1 Planctomycetota bacterium | reverse complement strand
GTTCCGCATCGCCTCGGGTCAGATGTTCGGCCCCGACACGCCGGTCAGGCTCCAGCTCCTCGAGGTCCCCGTCGAGAAAGCCATGAACGCCCTCAAGGGCGTCGCCATGGAGCTCGACGACTGCGCCTTCCCGCTGCTCGATTCGATGGTGCTCACCGATGACCCCAACGTCGGCTTCAAGGACGCCAACTGGTGCTGCCTCGTCGGCAGCAAGCCGCGGGGCCCGGGGATGGAGCGGGCCGACCTGCTCAAAGACAACGGCAAGATCTTCATCGGCCAGGGCAAAGCCATCGACGAAAACGCCGCGGACAACGCCCGCGTCGCCGTGGTTGGCAACCCCGCCAACACCAACTGCATGATCGGCGCCTCGCACTGCAAGCGCATCACCGCGGAGCGCTGGAGCGCCATGGTCCGCCTCGACCAGAACCGCGCCCAGTCCCAGCTCGCCCAGAAGGCCGGCGTCGGCACCACCGCCGTCGAAGACATCTACATCTTCGGCAACCACAGCCCCACCATGTTCCCCGCCTTCGGCCTGGCCAAGATCAACGGCCAACCCGCCGCGTCGGTCATCAACGACGACGCGTACCTCCAGGGCGAGTTCTGCTCGACCGTCGGCAAGCGCGGCGCCGCGATCATCGCCGCCCGCGGGCTGTCCAGCGCCGCCTCCGCCGGCAACGCCCTGATCGACCACGTCCGCGACCTCTCGACCCCCGGAAAAATCCACTCGGTCGCCGTGAAGTCCGAAGGCCACTACGGCTTCCACCCGGATGTCTGGGCCGGCCTCCCGGTCAAGACCACCGCCCCCGGCGAATACGAAGTCATCGAAGGCCTGGAGATGGACGACTTCGCCAAGTCGAAGATCGCCACGACCAACGACGAGCTCGTCAGCGAACGCGAGACCGTGGCCGAGATGTTGGGTTAAGCCCCAACTAGTTGTGTTACTTAAACGAACCGTCTCATCGATATTATATATCGATGAGACGGTTTATTCGTTTGGTATTTCGTCTTTGCATGATTGCCATGCTGACGATGTCACTTTCGCTATTGGCGATATGGTGGATATCGATGAAGCACACATCGCTCTGTATTGCCGGCAATGATATTCGCATACCTGCGCCTTGGGTACGAACAAATCTTTCTAAGGGGAATTGGCAGTTGCGATATTTTACTGAATTAAAAATTGATAATGGGTGGTTTCGTTTATGGGGTGAGCCGCCTGTATCGACTTTTGCAGTACCTCCGCCTAGGGACACAGCGTCTCTCTTGCATGACGGATATATACAACTGGTTCGAGATAGCGATCCCAACCCGCAAGCCAATCAATGGGACATTCATTGGGACACTCCACAACCGGTAAAATTCGACTGGACGTTTAAAATTGACAGTACTTTAGAGTTCGAGCTTGGTTTCCATGGGCTCATCGCCGCATTTGTTGTGGCGATACCACCATTTATCTGGATTTACTGCAGCCTAAAAAGATTGCTGATAAGACGGATTAGGCTGCAAACTAATCTATGCCTTCATTGCGGACAGAACCTCACGGGGGTGAAGAACGACAAGTGCCCGGAGTGCGGGGCGGATCGGCCGTTGGTGACGGTGTCGTCGCAGTTCTGATTAAAGCTACAACGTTATTGATGTGATAGGAGAGACTCCTTCGTGATAACGCACGCGATCTGAAATTGGGCACAGCTTCCATAACCACCGGATTATGATGAGGGAAATGCGTTGCTTACTCCGCTGGTCTATCCATCTGTTCATGTTCATATGCTTGGTACTTGGGCTGATAAGCCTAATTGCCTGGCCCTTGACGGCATGCATCGCAACTTATAGTTTGTATTTCCACCTCAATATTCCGGCCCCGTGGGTAGAGCAAAACCCGGATGAAGGTGCGTGGTACCGCCAATTCGAAACCGACCTAGCACTTCAAGGCGGCTGGATTAATCTCGGCTTCAGTGACACCGGGCATATCGATAGCCTAATCACCGATACGGAGGAAGCAGGCTATTACCAGGAAGGGTCCGATGAGAGCCGCCATGACGGTTGGTTCGCACACTTCGAGTCTGGCTGGGATGCCCTCGCGAAAGAAAATGGTTGGTGGCAGCCTTATCTTGGGGCGGAATGGAATTTCGAATTAACTGCGGAACCCAGCGTTTACATCGAATTGCCACTGTATCTCTTCGCGCTGCTGATGCTCCCCCCGATCATTTGGTTTTGGTCAGTTGTGCGTCGGGTGTTTCGAAAACGACTCCGGATGCAAACCAACCTCTGCCTCCATTGCGGCTACAACCTCACGGGCGTGGAGGGCGACAAGTGTCCGGAGTGCGGGGCGGATCGGCCGTTGGTGACGCTGTCGTCGAAGGCGTGATCGCCGGTAGAATAGTGTTATGACCCAACCCGCAACCGACGCTGGCGATCCTTCCGAATTCAACGCGCACCACGCGGTGTGGGCGGCGTTGACCAGCGAGCCGCAGACCGGGGTGTCGGTGATCACCGATGAGGGGCGGATCGTGTATCTCAACGAGCAGGCCGCGGAGATTTTTCTCGGGCCGGACATGCACGTGGCGGATGTGGCGGGGCGCAAGCTCGATGAGCTGTACCCCTCGGAGTTTGCCGAGGAACGCCATCGGCTGGTGCAGCGCGTGATCCACGATGACCAGCCCGTGCTCTTCCGCGCGATCTGGCGGGGGCACCAGCACCTGTCGTGGATCTACCCGATCCACCTCAACGAGACGCCGCCGCTGGAAGGCGAGCTCGAGGCCGACACGCTGCACCTGCCCAAGGTGCTGGTCATCACCCGACGCACCCAAGGCGACGCGGCCGACGCGATCCTGCGGGCCTCCGGCGTCGAGCGGGTGGACGCGGACGTGATCGACCTGGGCGAGCTGGACATCCTTTCGCCGAGGGAATTGGTCGTGGTGGCTTTGCTTGGGCGGGGATTGAGCCTCAAGGAAACGGCCAAGGCGTTGCATCGCTCAGTGCGGACTATCGAAACGCAGCGCGACAGCATCGGCCGGAAGTTGCAGCTGGCCGACCGCAGCGAACTCATCAAGCTGATCCAGCGGGTGGGGCTGACCGTGGACGACACGGGCCGCGTGATGGTGTGAAGCCATGTTGCATGGCGGTGGCGTTTCGCAGTCCTGCGAGAGTTTGATTCTTTTGGATTTTGGGCTGTATCCCCGAAGCGGATCGGGGCGGGGCTGTCGTATGGTTTGTACCGCAACGATGTCCCCCCACTCGCATTGTTGCACCGCCGACGGCCCACCCGCACGTGCACGACCCCCCGCCCGCGGGTGGGCCTCGGCCTTTTTTCACCGCCCCTTGCGGTCAAGAAATATTTGTATCCCACGCCCCGGCCGGGTTTGTTCGAACCGACCGGGGCGTGGGCTTTTCTAGGGTAAACGAGACGTAGAACACGCTTGACATCACCGGGTTCACAGAATTATGTTTAAGTTGGCCTTACGGGAGGCCGACGGTCCGCGTAAAGGGTTGAACCCACCCCCGACTCGTTTTTGGCTTGGCCGAGGTGGCCGGGCCGACATCACCTGACTTCCCTTGCCCGACCACGCGGACGACGGGCGCTGACGGAAGGAAGGTCTCGACCATGGCTGAATCGCCACCCCCCTCTCCCGGAAGCGTGCCCCCCGCCGCTTCGCTCCCCGAACGCCCCAACCTCGAATACCTCCGTAAGCTGGCGAAAGACCGGCTCGCGGTGCTGCGCGAAAGCGAGCCCGACGCCCGGCTCTCGGCCGCACAGCTCGAGGTCGCCCGAGACCACGGATTCGTCAGTTGGCGTGCCCTCAAGAAGCACGTGGATGAACTCAACGAAACGCGCTACCAGCCATTTGTCGCGGCGATTCAGCGGGGCGACGTAACGGCGGTCGCCGAGGCGCTCGACCAAGAGCCCGGGCTGATCTGCGCCCGGCTCAACGCGCACAACCGCTCGGCCCTGCACCAGGCGTCGTGGCTGGGCCAAACCGAAGTCGTGCGTTTGCTGCTTGAGCGAGGTGCGGAAGTGAACGTCCGCGACCGCGGGGACCACGCCTACCCCATCCACTTCGCCGCAGAACTGGGCTTCACGGAGATCGTCAAGATGCTCGTCGAAGCCGGCGCGGAGGTCCGCGGCGGCGGCGACACGCACGGCCTGGGCGTCCTCGGCTGGGCCACATGTTTCCAAGAAACACGCCTCGAAGTCGCGAAGTATCTCTTGAGCCGCGGCGCGACGCATCACATCTTCTCAGCCGTCGCGATGGGCGACGCTGAAGCGGTGCGTCACCTGGTTGAGCAAGACCCCACTGCGTTGACCCGACCCATGTCGCAGTTTGAGAACCACCGCACCGCGTTGCATCTCGCCGTGATGAAGCAGCAGTACGAGATGGTTGAGTTGTTGCTGGAACTCGGGGCCGACCCGCACGCCACGGACAAGAACCAGCAGACCCCGCTGCATCTGGCCCTGGTTAAAGACGACCCCGCGTCGCTAGCCATCTTCGAACGCCGTGGCGTGGAGCTCGACCAGTTCATTGACAAGAATTCCCCGCTGAATGGCGTCACGCCGATCCTGAGCGTGAAAGACGTCGAGGCCAGCCTGGCGTACTACGTCGAAAAACTGGGCTTCACCAAGCAGTGGGTCTGGGGCGACCCCATCGGCTTTGCCTCGGTTAAGCGCGGCGAGGTGACACTGTTTCTCTGCCTTGGCGGTCAGGGGCAGCCGGGCATGTGGATGTCGCTCTGGGTCGATGATGTGGACGCGATGTATGTCGAGTACCAGAAACGCGGCGCGATCATCAAGCAGGCCCCGCACAACTTCCCGTGGGGCTGCCGGGAGATGAATGTCGCTGACCCGGACGGCCACCGCTTCCGCGTCTCCTCGAGCAGCACCGGCGAGCCCGACGATGTGCCGTTGCGCGAAGACTGATCGATCACCTCAACTTTTAAGCAAGGAAATACGACATGAACCGTGACAACCAAGACCACTCGGTCGAATGCCTCGTACCCGTGTTGGGCGTAACCAACCTACGCAAGAGCCTCGCCTTCTACACCCAAACTCTCGGCTTCACCGTGGAGTGGGGCGACCAGGAGGGGGCCGAGGTCTGCGGACTCCGGCACAAAGGCCACGCGCTCATGCTCAGCGAACACGCCCAGCCCGGCGGCTGGGTGTGGATCGGCCTGCCCACCGACGCGTGGTTCGAATCGCTGCCCGACCAAGGTGTCGAGGTCATCCAGCCCCCGACCAACAACTCCTGGGCGTATGAGATGAAGCTCGCCGACCCCGACGGCAATGTGCTCTGGCTCGGTACCGGGCCCAAGAAAGACCAGCCGTTCCACGAGTGGTGACCCGTTCTCGACAATTCACCCCCCGAGTATTCATCATCGCCCGCCTCGCATATCCGAGGCGGGTTTCTTTTATGGTGTGCTGATGAAGCGGTTCGACCAACTCACCACCCGAGGCCAGGTGCGCCGGCTGCGTAGGCTCGCCGCAGAAGCTTTGAGTGCCTTTGGTTTGCCGGACGCGCGTTTTGAGTTGATCCAGCACTGGGAGAACTCGACGTTCCGCGTGAACATCCGTGAGGAGCAACAAGCGGGGTCCATTACGGATCGCGTCGTGCCGGGGCGGTACCTCTTGCGGCTGCATCGGCCGGACGAAATCTCGTTGGCATATATCGAATCCGAGATGGCGTGGCTGGAAGCTCTAGCGCGAGACACCGATCTTTGCGTGCCAACACCGGTCCGCTCGCCCGATGGGCGGCTGGCCTTGGAGTACGCCAATGCTGATTTCCCTGAGTTGGACGGTGACCCGGAAGGTCGGCGGGTCTGTTCGTTGCTGCGTTGGGTACCGGGCCGACTCCTGAAGGGCAAGGCCCGGCGGTTGGTTCACATGCAACGGCTGGGCGGTCTCATGGCTCAGCTGCACCAACACGCCGCCACTTGGTCCCCGCCGTTTGAGTTGAACGTCAACCGTTGGGACGGCCCAACGCTGATGGGCCGACACAAGGCGCTGGGCATCGAGCCGGATGTCTGGGACGAGTTGCCCGCAAAAGAGTCCGATCTTTTCGCGGCCTGCGAAGAACGGCTCACTTCAGCCTTGGACAAGTTAGGGCAAGGGCCCGATGTCTTCGGGCTAATTCACGCCGACCTGCACTTCAACAACGTCCTCTACGCCGGGGGCGAAGCCCGCCCGATCGATTTCAACGATTGTGGGCACGGCCACTTCGTATTGGATGCCGCTTGTGCCCTGCTGGGGTTTGATCCTCCCGACGGGGAGCAGCCGTGGCGGGCCGCTTTCGCTGAGGGGTACGAGCAACATCGACCGCTGCCGCCGCAGACCATGGAACTCCTCGACCTGTTCCTGGCCGCCCGGCAGGTCACGCTGATGCTGTGGTGCTATTCGTGCGCCCGCCACCGCGAGGCGTTCCGCGAGATGCTCCCGCGGTGGAGAGCCTCGCTGCTGCCCGATTTAACCGCCCGGCTGAACTGCCAATCAGCCCAATAAGCCGCCGCCCCATGGCTAGTCACACAATCCCCAAAACCGGTGGCCGTATTGTCCGAAGCGGAACTCGTAGACCGGGTCGTGGTACCACTTCGACAATAGGCTACGCTGGCTGCGAGCCCAGAGCTTTTCTTTGGTATCCGGCGGGTCGTGCAGGTCACGCAAGATCAGGTCGATCAACGGCCCGGCCTGGTGGTCAGCGTTTGGACGAGCTTCGTGTAAATAAGGCTCGACCACCACACCCAAGCGGAACAGCGCCGACGCGGCCATCAGACCGTCGTTGGGTGTCCGGTTGTCTGATAGATGCGGCAGCAGCTACGGTACCACTTGTTCGGCATAGTCCACGTAACCCGCCGAGGCGAGAATAAACGCACAAAGAAACCGCTTTTGGCGATCGCCCTGCACCAAGCCCTCGGCCAACCAAGGCTCGGCCTCGGCGGTGTGCCGCAGCAATGTCTCGATCGCAGTGTTGGCATTGAATACAAAGTTGTAAACCGCCTCTCCCTCTGGCGGCGGTCGATGGCCCAGCGGTAAGGCGTCGTCCGCCAATGCCTCCACGCACACCCGCAGCAACGCCTCGCTGGGCCGCTCGGGCTCTTGTCGGCATAACACATAGGCCGCCATCTGGCGCTGCTGCCAATCGTTGGACTCCAGTGCCGCTTCCAGTGCCGGCCAGGCCTCTCGCCCCATCACCCACAACTCGTACGTTGCGTCCGAGGCATTGAACCTCACCGAGTCGTTGCGGAGATCGTCGACGAGCCGATTGATCTCCAGCATGCGTGCCGTCGAGGGGCGAGGCTCCTCCGCAGTTTGCTCAAGCCCCGCTCCCAGGCAGCAACCCAGCATCAGGACCACGACCAAACCACGCCCCGCCCCCGTGTTAATCCTGATCCACTGGAGCATCCCGCCATTTTACAGGGCCACCCACGGATCGGCGGAGTCCTCTACAATGACCCATCCCCCCTAACCCCCTGCCCGCCCATGCCCCAAGAACACACCGGACAACTCACGCCCGGCGACCACAAGATCGCCATCGCCGTCGGACGATTCAACGAGTTCATCACCGAACACCTGCTCACCGCCTGCCTCGATACCTGGCAGCAGCTCGGCGGCAAGGACGAAAACGTCACCGTCGCCCGCGTGCCGGGGAGCTTTGAGCTGCCCGTGACCGCGCTGAAACTCGCCGAGTCGGGCGACTACGCCGCGGTGGTGTGCTTGGGCTGTGTGATCCGCGGCGACACCGACCACTACGACCACGTCGTCGAGCAGACCGCTAAGGGGATCAAAGACGTGGGCGTCAACACCGGCGTCCCGACGATCTTCGGCGTGCTGACCTGCGACACCCTCGAACAGGCCATCCACCGCGCCGGGGCCAAGATGGGCAACGCCGGGCGGTCGGCTATGATGACCGCCGTCGAGATGGCGAACCTGATGCAGGAGCTTTAAACAGCCGCCTTCGACCTTCCCCCCAATAACTCCACCCCTGGTCATTGACCCGGGGCTAAATATTTCCAACCACGAATCTTTATGTCCAAACGACACGCCTCTCGACGCCTGGCCATGCAGGTGCTCTACCAGATCGACGCCACCGGCGAAACCGACGCCGACACCATCTTCGCCGGCCTCGACGAAGACCACGACCCTATCGAGGTCCGCCAGGAAGCCGTCGAGCTCGCGCTCGCCGCGTGGGCCCAACGCGAAGAACACGACGAGAAAGTCACCGCCCTGGCTGAGGATTGGCCGACCCACCGCCAGCCGCCGGTCGACCGCGCAATCCTGCGTCTGGCGTTGTACGAGATGACCTCCGGCCGAACCCCCGCCAAGGTCGCGATCAACGAGGCCCTGGACCTCGCCATGCAGTTCAGCAACGAAAACGCCCCGGCGTTCATCAACGGCGTCCTGGACAAACTGCACAAATCCCTCGACCTGCCCGAGCCCGCCGCGGACGACAAGCCCGCGGATGCGAGCGCATGGCTCGATGATGCGAAGCAAGATTGATCGCTGCACCGAAGTGATCAAGCCAACCGCGCGTTCCAATCCAAGCCGAACGAGTAGCCGATCGGGTCCGCAATACGGTTCAGCCGCTCACCACGGACCCCCACCTCACGAGCGAACTCCCGGAACGTGTATCCGCCCTGCCGCAAGGCTCGGCTATGGTTACGCCAAACCACCAGAACCGCCGCAGCCAGCAAAGCCCGCTGCGTCCAACGTCTACGCCAGATCGTCACCCGGCTACGCCGTTGCCGCAGGATCGCCAGCCGCTGGCCCTGGAACTGGATGTGGTGCTTCTCGTCACGCAGAATCTGTTGGCAGACCGCTCGCAACACCGTGGAATCGGTCGCGTCGCGCAGGCCTCGGTAGTAGACCTGGGCGATAACCTCGGCGGTCACCAGCACCATGATCGATAGCTCCAGCCCGGCTAGCTTGCGGGCGAATCGGAACACCGAGTCGGCTGAGGTCTGCTCCGCACGGGGCAACCCCTCGTCGCGCATCACCCGTTCAAGATAGCGGGCGTGGCGGTTTTCCTCGGCGATGAACGCCGCCATCGCGGTAACGTAATCAGGGTCATCCATCAGCTCGGCGTGCTTCCGGGCGAACGCCATCAGGCTCCGCCCTTCGGAGCGTTCTCCCAACTCGAACTCGGCGATCGAGCCCGCCACGACCGATCGCTGCGCTTCGGTCATGCGTGCCCCGGTGCCCCAAAGGAGGTCTTGTTCGGTTGCGCGATTCGTCAGAAAATGGTCACGCCAAACGGCTGAATCGATCGGAAAAGGGCGAGCTTCGGTCATGCGGAGGTCCCGGGGTAAATGGTGGCAAGCCTGATGCTTTGCTTACGCCGGGACGACGAATGGTGTTTCAGGAAATGCTAAAACGAGCGTCCCGAATGTGCGACGCCCGATCGGCTAAGCTATCCCCGCCATGGCCCTGTTCAAATCCGCCTTCAAGAAGCTCTCCGGAGCGCTCGGCAAGACCCGTGAGGGGTCGGCCGGGGCGTTGCGGACGATCCTGTCCGGGAAACAACTGTCCAAAGAACTGCTCCGCGACCTCGAGCGGGCGATGATCCAGGCCGACATCGGGATTAAGACCGCGATCGAGATCCGCAAGGACATCGAGGCGGGCTGGGAGCGGGGCGAGATCGCCGACGGCGACGCGGCGCTGGACTTCCTCAAGGCCCAGCTCACCGCGTACTACCCCGAGTGGGACCGCACGCTGAACTTCGCCCCCGAGGGCGAGGGGCCGACGGTCATCCTCGTGGCGGGGATCAACGGCGCAGGCAAGACCACCAGCATCGCCAAGATCTGCAAGTCGCTGCGTGATGATGGCAAGAGCGTCCTGCTTGCGGCGTGCGACACGTTCCGCGCGGCAGCAGTCGAGCAGCTCGAAGTCTGGTCGGGCCGATTGGGTGTCGAAGTCGTCAAGGGCCAACAAGGCGGTGACCCCGCGGCGGTGGCGTTCGATGCGGCGGCGGCGGCGAAGGCACGGGGCGTGGATGTCTTGATCATCGACACGGCCGGGCGTCTGCACACGCAATCGCACCTCATGGATCAGCTCTCGAAAATCCGCCGTGTCGTCGAGAAGCAGATCCCCGGCGCACCGCACGAAGTCATCCTGGTGATCGATGCGACCACCGGGCAGAACGGCGTCAACCAGGCCAAGGTCTTTGCCGATTCCATCGACGTAACCGGCATCTTCCTGTCCAAGCTCGACGGTAGCGCCCGCGGCGGCATAGTGATCGCCATCCGCGAAGCGCTCAAC
Source organism: Planctomycetota bacterium (assembly GCA_039194345.1). Lineage (GTDB taxonomy): Bacteria > Planctomycetota > Phycisphaerae > Phycisphaerales > Phycisphaeraceae > Algisphaera. The sequence goes on along the minus strand of JBCCWB010000057.1, from coordinate 8,676 downwards.
ATCCCGGTGAAGTTTGTCGGGGTGGGCGAGACGCCCGCGGATGTCGAGCCGTTCGATCCCGCGTCGTTCATCGAGGCGATGTTCGCCGAGCCTGCTGCAAGTTAATTCTCCGCTTACGCCTTTCTTCCGAACTCACGCCCCGCCCCCACGCGTAGCAATGCCATGACTGACTCTGAATCCCAGTCCGCTTTCGTTGACGATGAAACCGCTCCTGAGGCCAAAGCCGCAGAGTCGGATGCGTCAACTACAGAAGAAACATCGGACTCCGGTAAGAAGAAAAAAAAGGAGCCCCCACAAGGCCTGTGGAAGGGTTGGATCCGTCCGCTGCTGACGGTGATCATCATCGTGACCACGCTGCGCTCGTCGCTGATCGACTGGAACGATGTGCCGACGGGTTCGATGGTGCCGACCGTGGCGGTGGGCGACCGGATCGTGGTGAACAAGCTGGCGTATTCGTTCAACCTGCCGTTCAACGGACCGGTGATCGCGGTGCCGATCGTCAACGTGAGCTTCAAGAACCCGCTAGACTTCCTGCCCGGGTTCTACTACGGCAAGCCCGATCGCAACGACATCGTGACCTTCTGGAAGCCCGGCGCGTTCTACGAGCCGGCCCACGACTTGTGGGTCCAAGCCGGTGCCGACGAACAGTTTGCCCGCGAGCGCGCCACACCCGGGGACGGGGGCATCCGCATGGTCAAGCGTATCGTCGCGGGGCCCGGAGATACCGTAGAAATGAAACTGGTCGTCGAAAAATTCGACGGCCGGCCGTTTGAGTTCAGCAAGCTCATCATCAACGGCGAAGAAGCGGTCTACACCGACAAAAAAGGCATCGAACTCACCGAGACCATCGGCGGACACACCCGCCGGGTGCAGTATGCCCGGTACACCGAAGTCGACACGGGTGACGGCCGCAAGGTGACCCTGCCGCTCCACCCCCCCGCCCGAACGTTTGGCCCCATCACCCTAGGTGAAGACGAATACCTCATGATCGGCGACAACCGCGACAACTCCGCGGACGGCCGCTTCTTCGGCCCGGTGATGCTCGACCAGATCACTGGCAAAGCGAAGTTCGTCGCGGTGTCATTCGACGGCAGCTACTTCAATCCGAACTGGTCGCGTTTCTTCCACGCGTTTGACAGCGACCTCGAACCCGTCACAGCCGAGTAAGCGAGAGCGGCTACCACTCTTCGGAATTGAGCCACAGCGTCACGGGGCCGTCGTTGTGGATATCGACTTTCATGTCCGCGCCGAACCGGCCGGTGTCCACATGGGGCACGCCCAACGCTTTGAGCTTCAGCGCAAAGAGGTCACATAGCGGCTCAGCCAGTTCGGGCCGGGCCGCGGCGGAGAAGCTCGGCCGACGCCCTTTGCGTGCGTCGCCAAATAGCGTGAACTGTGACACCACGAGCGCCTCGCCCGCCACGTCCAAAAGCGACATGTCGAACTTGCCCTGCTCGTTGTTAAACAGCCGGAGGTTGACCACTTTCTCAGCCATCTTGGTGATGGTCTGCTCGTTATCGCCCTCACCCACCCCCGCAAGCAAGACGTAGCCCCGGCCGATCTCGCCGACCACTTCCTCCGCTACCACGACCCGGCCTTCCGTCACTCGTTGGATCAGTACTCGCATGAGCAACATCATATGGCTCGATCGTGATCAGTACTGCGTACGACCGCGTCCCGGGTGCCGCCCCTATTCAACAATGAAATTCAAGAAAATCTTTGGTAATTCATGGTGTTTGTGGTAGATTTTGAAAACGTTTTCAATATCATTTCGCCTGAGGTTTCACGATGAAAAGTAGTGTGTTGTGTGGTGGCGTATTCGGCAGCAGTTTGGCCGCCACGATGGCGTTGGCCCAGCCGAATGTGACGTTTTCAATCAACCCCGATGCCGATCTCAAAGCCATTTCCTCGCTGATCTACGGCATTAACGGGGCGATGCGTCCCGACGGCCTTACAGGTCTACGTTCGGGCGGCAACCGCCTGACCGGCTACAACTGGGAAACCAACCACTCCAACGCCGGCCACGACTGGTTTCATCACAGCGACAACTACTTGGTCGGCGGCCAGCCAAACCCCAACCCCGCCGCCGCGGTCATGCCCATGCTCAACGAGGCCGCGGGCTTCGGCGGGTCGGCCATCGTCACCGTCCCCATGGCGGGCTACGTCTCGGCCGACGCCAACGGCACGGTCGGCCCCGGTCAGACCGCACCGTCTTCGCGTTGGCTGGAGGTCCGGGCCAAGAAGTCCAGCGTCTACAACAACTCACCCCTGAGCCTGACGCCGAACAAAAACGACGGTTATGTGTTTACCGACGAGTTCGTCAACTACATCGAAAGCAACCGCCCCGCCGGCCTTCAGAACGTGATGTATTCGCTCGACAATGAGCCATCGCTCTGGGACAACACCCACCCTCGGATCTTCGGCGAGACCAATCCGACGTTTGAGCAGGTCACCTCCAAGTCCATCGAACACGCTTCAGCGATCAAAGACGTGGCCCCTAACGCCAAAGTGTTGGGCGGCGTGCTCTTCGGCTACTCGGCCCAGACCAGCCTGCACGGGGCATCTGACATCGACACATGGGTGTCTGACGAGGAACGTAACGCCAACCCCCGGGGCCTTTACTTCAACCGGCATCTGCTCCGGGAGATGCACGCCGAAGAAGAACGCCAGGGGCGGACGCTTATGGATGTGCTCGACATCCACTGGTACCCCGAAGCCCGAGGCGACGACACCCGGGTGACGCAGAACGTCAACACCCCCGGCGTGGCCGCCGCCCGCGTTCAGGCGGCACGCTCACTCTGGGACGCCGACTTCGTCGAAACCAGTTGGATCACCCAGTACGCGACCGGCGGCGCGGGGATTAATCTCCTGCCCCGTATCCAGGCCGATATCGACGAACTAAAGCCCGGAACGTTGATCTCGATCTCCGAGTACAACTTCGGCGGGGCGAACCACATCTCCGGCGGCATCGCTCAGGCCGACGTACTCGGCGTCTTCGGCCGCGAAGGCGTCTACAACGCCAACCGCTGGCCGTTGGAGAATAGTTCTGAGCAGGACTTCGCGGTGGCGGGCTTCGAGGCTTTCACCAACTTCGACGGTGAAGGCGGCCAGTTCGGCGACCTCTCCGTGCAGGCCCTCACCGACGACAACGAAACCTCAGCCATCTACGCCAGCCGATCCACCGAAAACCCCGACGAGTTGATCCTCGTGGCGATCAACCGCACCGGCGAATCGCTCGAAACACTTATTCAAATCGCGGGAGAGCAAGGATATTCCTTTGCCGAGGTATTCCAGCTCACCGGCGACAGCGCCGAGATTCAAGCCGCGGGCGTTATCTCTCTCGAAGGCCTCAGCGAATTTACATACGAGATGCCGGCATTCAGCGTCAGTACGATCCGGCTGACTGCGGTGCCCGAACCCAACACAGTGGGCCTGCTATTGCTTTCGAGTCAGCTGTTCCTGCTGCGACGTCGGTAACACGCGTAGCCTCCTGTTACAGCTCATAGGCCTATTTTCTCGATTACCTCCCAGGCAATACCCCCCGTGTGAAAGCACGGGGGGTATTGTCCTAATGGAGGTCGCTTAAATTCAGAGATAGATCAAACTCAGACAAACTGGCGGCGGCGTAATAGCCCGATCCCACCGATCACAACTAAGCTAGCAACGCTCGGTTCGGGCACAAGCGTGACCAATGCAACCCAATCGTTCACGTTGTTGCGACCGTCGGGGGTATATCCCAGGGCCGCCCAGTCACCCCCTTCGAGAGTCACGACGGTGCCCTCGAACATGCCGGTGCGCGGGTTGTACCAACGCAGCTCAAACTCCATCGCGTCATAGAGAGATAGGTTGAGTTCTGGCGAATCGTCCGCGCTCTGTCCGTTGTCATCGTTCGATCCGTCAGGTAGGTAGATCGCATACGTTTCGCCGACCAGGGCAAAGACCTCTGCCCCGCCGTAGTCCGAGTCTTCGCCGCGGACCAGGTCGTCATCCGGATCCATCAGCCAGAACGGGGTGTTCTCCTCAAGAAACTTCCGGGCGAAGTAGGACTCGCGGTAGACCTTCTCGTAGATTCGCTGATCCTCGACATCTTGGTCGGCGTTGTGGATGAACCACTCGACGCCGCCGCCGGAGAAGAGGATATCGTACATCATCGTCTTACGAACGGTATTGAAACGCTCGTTTAGAGTCGTGCCGGACTCGGTGTTGTCGTTGACCCCGACGGCCATACGGGTGATCGATTCGGGCTCGTCGATCTGCACTACCCAAGGCCGACCTTCTTCCGCGGAAGTGAGGCGGAACGCCTCGACCACGTTCGACCAACCTTCAGCCACGCCTGGGCGCTGGAGACTAGTGGTGTCGAAATTATCGTCGCCATAGAAGAAGCGATAAGGCGAGTTGGGGAGGCGGGGGTCGGTCTCGAAGTTCGCATTCTGGACCTGGTGAACCGTGACAGGGTGGTCGTAGGGGTCGATGGTCGAGAGGTACTCGGCGAACTCCTGGATACGCGCCGCTTCCTCAGCGGTGCTGGAGCCAAACCCGACGCCGCCGTCGAACTCTTCGCTCATATTCCACTGCAGCGCGTTGTGGTGGCCGAAGCGAGCGACCAGTTCGCGGTAGTAGAGCTTGCGTTCATTGCCGAGCGTGCCGTCGTCGAGTTCTCGCTTGTTGGCGAACTCGGCTTCGTTGAGGACGAAGTGCAGCTTGATGCCCTTTTCCTGGGCGTGTTGAAAGACGGTGTTCCACTGGTCGAGCTTGGAGATGTCGAAGCGGGTGTTATCGTTGCTGCCGCCGACGTTGGTCTCGCCGGCCAAGCCTTGGGCGAGGTTGCTTCGGAGGTTGGCGTAGGGGTTTACGTCTTTGCCGTCGCCACCAATGTTGTTGGGCAGGAAGTAGATCGAATTCGCTGCGGCATCGCCTGCCGCAACACCGGGCAGGTCCAGCGTTTCAAGGTAATTCAGATACCCGATGATGTTGCGGGCATCGCCGCCGTTGGCCGCGGAGTTGCCGAAGTTGAAGTCAGGCGTGTCCCAGGTCGGATCGCCGACGTTGTAGTCCCCCGCGTGCGGCGCATAATTATGAAGGATACCTTCACGGCCCGAAAACTCATTCCCGTTCAAGCGAGCAAGGCCTTTGGTCTGGCTGTTATCGAAGCCACGGTAAGCCAGAAAGTTTTCGGGGCTGTCGATGCCGGTCTTGATCCAGTACTTGCCATCACCCAAAGTCTGCAAATAGTGATTACCGGTGTAGGCCAAACGACCACGGCCCATAAAGCCGGGGGCGTTGGCGTCACGAGCCGCGACGTTGAACGAACCGTTGGTGCCGTTGAAACTTGTCGCGGTGCCGGCATTGGCGTCGAGGCTCACCGCGACATTGGTGCCGCTGCGGAAGCTGGCGGTGTAATCCCAGCTGCCCGCTTGGTCGGGCGTGAAGCGCGCCTTCCAGATGCTATTTCCCTGACTGTCTACCCCATCAAAGAAGCCCGGCACGTCGTAGGTCTTGCCGTTGCTGGTGAACTGCACCTGCAAACGGTAATTCAGAAACGGGTTGTTCCCCCCAACTTCACTCAGATCCTTAGGGCCGGAGAAGGTCACTTCTACAGGTTGCCACTGGGTCAGGTTGCCCGTGACTTGAGCCTGCGTTTCTCCGATATAAACCCCGAAAGCCAATACCACAGCAGTACCAACCGCTGTAACGCGGCGGGTCAAAGACTTCTTCTGCATAGGACCATCACTCCCGATGTAAGACGCGACCCCAAGATACAAAAACACCGCCCACAAGCTCTAAAATGATTATATTAAACACCCGACTGATAGCCGCGCGAAATCCTTTGAATTACCGACTTTTTATCTCGGGTGGGTTTAGTTTTTATCCAGCTACGCCACATAAGATTCTATAGCTAAATCCGCCACATCGAAATCCTATCCCTGTTTTGCGGAAGTCTGTTTAAGACTCGAATGGTAATAAGAACTGCCTACCGGACTTCGCCTCCGAGCATCTACTGTTTTAACTTCTACCCTGTTCTCAAACCAAGCAAATACTCCCATCAAATCCGAACACATCGTTGCGTCTACTAACAAAGACCACCGGTGTACCGAATAAGAACGGACATAAATCGTTTCGACGGCTTTCCGCATATGAAACTTGCCGTAGTGCCATTTACGAATCCACAACACACAACGTACGTTGACGAACCGAGTCTTCAATCGAAGAGGACCGAATGACGAGATGAACTGTAATTCGCCTTCAGCAATCTGGAGCGTGCGCTTCGACAGCCCGGACCAAATCACGATTACGGCCGCTAGACCGATGACTCCGCTCAGTGCCGTGGCGAATAAGTACCCACCCATAGGATAGCCGCTGCCCGATTCGATCCAAGGCTGCCACGGAATGCTCGCGATAAGCAACGCAGCAAGCCCAGCTATTACCCATGCCACTCTCGAAGTGGATGAGTACTTAATCTCAATAATCGATTGCGGCTTGCTCAATACAGTGTTTGGAGTTGATACTTGCTGCGTAGTGCCCGGATCTCGTTCAGCAGGTCTTGCCGCTCACCCAGCCGGATGATCTCACTGTAGAGGTGGTGCAGCTTCCAGAAGGCCCAGCCTTGTGCGACTTCATTAATACCTGCGGGGGCGTTGTTGAGGTCGGCACGGAAAGTGAGGTCTACCGGCTTGCCGGCGCTGCGGCCGGTGACTTGCACGGTGAACGGCCCGGGCTCATTGAATCGGCCGTAGACTTCGAAGCTCTCGCCCTGGTGGATGTTGGGCAGCGTGAGCGGATAGATGCGGTCCATGCCTTGGCCGGCGAAGCGGACCTGCACATCGGTGATGATCGGGTAACGCAGCCGACTCATCAGCTCAACGAGCTCCAGAGTCACGTCCGACCCCCGGGTGATGCTGACCGAAAAACCCTTGTTGCGATAGGCCAGGAAGTCCAGCAGGCGGTTGTCCTGATCACGGCCGATGCCGACGCAGTAGATGCTCGCCGCCAGGTCGTTCTCACGCGTGATAAGGTTGATCAGCTCGCGGGTGTCGAGCACGCCCATCGTCGGCTTGCCGTCGCTGATCAGGATCAGTTCGTATACCCGGCCGGGCTCGATGTCGCGCTTCAGCAGTTGACGCAACGCCAGGTTCACGTCGGTCTGTCCCCGGGCCCGCACGTTGCGCATCCAGCGGTCGGCCATGTCGAGGTTCTCGCGGGTCGTCGGCACCGGGTCACCCGCAAAGGTACGGACCTGGTCGCTGAAGAACACGAGATTGAACCGGTCGTCGTCGTTCATCGTGCGGATCGACTGCTTGATGCCGTCGGTGATCTGCTTGATGGTTTTCTGGGGGATGCTGCGTGAGGTATCGACCATGAATACCACGTCCTTGGGCATCGTGGCGAGCTTGCGCAGCGAACGCTTGCCGGTGATGTTGACTTGGAAATAGCCCGCCTCGGTCTGCGCATCTAATCGGGTGATGCGGTAGTCGAAGTCGTCGTCGAGGCGCTCGGGCGGCTCGAAGTCCTGCGGATCGATCGCGCCGAAGCCCATGAAATCCAAGCCCAGCCCGTCGCCCGCCCCGCTACCGGAAGTTCCTGATGTGCTGGATGTACCCGTCGATCCACCGCCGACTCCAGGGCCAACACCCGGACCACCCGCGCTCGCCGTCGCCGCCCCGGTCGCCCCCAGGCCGTCGCCCACCCCGGCCCCCAAGTCGGGCAGCCCGCCATCGGCAGCGCTGAGTTGCGCCAACAAATCGCCGGACAACGCGGCGCTGCCGGCACCCACGCTGCGTTGGGCATCAAAAGCCGAGGTGTCGTCGTAGACGATCTCCTCGGGCTCGATCACCATATCGCCAAGCAGGTCGCCGAAAGCGAAAACATCTTGCGTGCTCGGCGGGGCGATCGCTTCGGTACGTGGCAAGGGCTCGGGGACCTCGCGCAGCTCCAGCTCGGGATCAAACACCTCAGAGCTCGCGGTCTCGACGTCACGCATGAGCGTCTCGGCCAACGACTCGGCCGTTTCCTGTTGCTCCTGGGTGCCTTCGCCCTCATCCTTTGCCGCCGCAGTGATCTGGTCAAACTTTGCACGCTTCACGCGTACCGGCGTGTCTTCGTCCATCAGCAGACTCGGATCAAACGATCCCAGGCTGCGGTCCTGCATCACGTACCCCAGGCCCGCATGGCCGCCAAGGCTGAGGATCAATCCGAAGAACAACACCAGCTTGGGCGCACGCGCCGCGATCCCCGGGCGGAAACTCCTGAACCTCGGCTTGCGGTACTTGCGCGGCGGCATCAGCGCATCGCCTCCAGTTCTGACCGTTTCGCCTCGACCCATGAACGCAGCGTCGCGTCGAGTGATTCGAGATCGATGCGGTTCAAGCGGACCAAGGCGTCGTCGGGGCGTTGGCGTTGCTTCTGATCCAGCAACGCCCGGCCGTACTCGGCGTAAGGCGAATCGGGGAACGCGCGGACCAACTCGTTGAGTTCCTTGACCACCACGTCCGGCTCGCCGAGCTCATCCGCGATCTCGGCCAACTCGATCAGGCCCTGTTGCGGCAGGGGCTGTAAGGCATCGACGGTCAGGTACAGCACGACCATCCGCTTGATCGACGCGCGGGCCGCGAGCAGAGAGTCGTTCGCCCCGGCCGAGTCGCCGCGACGACGCAGCAGGTCGGCGCGTTGGCGGTGGAC